>CAVTDX010000148.1:0-18318 GCA_963733345.1 uncultured delta proteobacterium | reverse complement strand
TATCGCCGTCCCCTGATACTCGGGCCGTATAGGGTTTAGGGGAAGCGGAAACAGACGTAATGACGACCGCGAACATCGTCAAAGGGGGGATTATCCTGGTTCTCGAGGGCGATATCTTAATTATGAAGTCGAACAAGATTGTAAAAAAGGCGCACTTGGGGAGGTGATGAAATCCGTCGGAATGGGGCAACGGGGAAAGAATGCACCGAACGACGCAAAGTCAAAGGAGTGTTAAAATGAAAAAAGGGAGACTTGTGAAACGGAGTATTGGCATTGTGTTGATTCTGCTGTTTGCGGCCGCGTGCCTTGTCGCTGTTTTTGACAAGGACTCAAACGCAGCGGCGCCCAAGACGGTGAAGATCGGCGTGCTTAACTGCCTCACGAGCTGGTACGCAGGCCATGACATCCCTAATTGGAATGAAGTTCAGGCGGTCGGGGAGATGATCAATGAACGAGGCGGAATTACCGTAAAGGGTGAAAAATATCAGGTCGACTCCTTGTCGAGGACGGCAAGAGCACGCTCGACGGCGTCACGGCCGCGGCCAATAGGTTGGTCTTTGATAAAGACGTCAAGATCATTCTTGGACCGGGGGGTCCCTTCCCCCCGGCAGCCGGGACGGTAACCAATCCGAACAAAGTAATAGATATCTTAAACTACTGCTTGTGTCAGCCCGGAGAAATAGATAAGACTACCCCTTATTCGTTTCTCGGGGGCGACGGCTCCATAGAGAGCTTCTATGGCACCATCAAGTACCTCAAGAAACTTTACCCGAAGGTCAAAAGGGTCGTCCTCACCAATGCGGATGACGGCTCTCTGCCTTATTTGGTGCCCCTATTCAAGAAGGCATTGCAAGACGAGGGGTTAATCCTGGCCGCCGATCTGGTTCCTTATTCCAACGACACTCAGGACTTCAGCCCTATAGCGGCGAGGCTCAATGCAACTAAGGATGTGGACGCCGTAATTCTTTGCACTGGTATGGCGACCCACTTCGGCTCCATCGTCAAGGGGCTGCGCGAGCTGGGCAACCAGAAACCCTATTTTGTCTCCTGTGGGAGCAATCTGCAGGATATCCTGAGCGTAGCCGGCAAAGAGGGTGCAAAAAACGTCTTTGTCCATGCTCCCTCGCTGTATGCTGCCGACAACACGCCTCTCATGAATGAACTGGGTAAGAAGCTCATTTCCAAGCACGGAGCGGATATCCCTTTTTGGTGCCATGACGCCAATTCGCTTTGGGTAGTGAAGCAAGTCATAGAGGCGGCCAACAGCTTCGACCCAACGGCAATAAAGAACAAATGGGAGACCACGGATAAGGTGGCGACCTTGTATGGACCGGGGAGGATCGGCGGAGACGTCACATACGGGATCAAGCATCACGCCGTAGGGACTCGAGTGCCGTTTCAGGCCTTGAAAGACGGGAAGGTGGCTTCGGCAGGATATTCGCCCGGCGAGGTCCTCGTTCCGTAAGAACGCACTGCGGTGCGTCTGCCTGGATTGGACAGGACCCTGTAAGATGCATGGGAGGGTAATTCAGACCTGTAAGCTGGCGGTTATCAAGGAGAAGCTATATGGCCTTAAAGATCTTCGTTTCTCCCCTCAGGTATGTACAGGGTCCTCACGCTTTGCTTCAAATGGGAGGGCAATTGGCGACTCTCGGGATCAAGAATCCTTTGATCCTGGCCTCTCCCAGTGCAAAAAAGGCGGTCGAGCAGGCAATCACCGAAGGGCTTAGCGCAAAAGGCATCAGGTTCGCCTTCGTCGATTTCGGTGGCGAGAGCACGTGGAAGGAAATCGAGCGGGTCAAGAACGTTTGCATCGAGGGAGGCCACGATGCGGTCGTGAACTGCGGAGGAGGCAAGACGCTCGATACAGGACGGGCCGCGGCCGCACGGGACGCGATAAATGTGCAGAAATGGCCTCCTGAGTTCATCCCTCAATTGGGCGCCGGCGTTCCCTGCATCAATGTTCCTACCGTCGCCGCGACTGATGCCTCGACCTCGGCCGGTTCTCTCGTCCACGCCGCCGGGGGTACAGTAGAGGCGATTGTGGTCTTCTCTACCAATCCGACCATGGTCTTCGTGGATACGGCAGTCATAGCCAAATCTCCGGTGAGACTGCTTGTCGCCGGCATGGGGGATGCGCTGGCCACGTACTTTGAGACGGACATGTGCCGTAGGACCGGAACTCCCGTAATTGGAACCGACGCCATGAGCACGAGGGCAGCCCAGGCCCTGAGCAGGCTCTGTTTGGACATCCTTATGGAATATGGCCTACAGGCTAAGGTGGAAGCCGAAGCGGGAATACCTGGCCCAGGAATTGAATCGATTGCTGAAGCAAACGTCCTCTTGAGCGGGCTTGGGTTCGAAGGAGGCGGTTTGGCTGCGGCTCACGCCGTGGGAAACGCATTCGAACACATTAGGGGATCTTTTGAAAAGCACCTATATCATGGCGAACTAGTTGCCTTTGGCACCTTGACCCAACTTATGCTGGAAGGGAGAAAACCCGAGTATCTGGACCGTATCTTCGGCTTCTGCAGGGCGGTGGGCTTGCCCATAACGTTCGAGGAGATGACGTTGAAAAGAGTGAGCGGGGAAGCGTTGGAGACGGTTGCAAGCCTTGCTTCCCGGAGTGCGCTGATCCGGTCCATGGTGGGGGCGAGGAAGGAACCGGACACTGAGGGCAGTTTTTTCGACAGCCGTGAAATAGTCAGTGCATTAAAAGCCGCTGATGCTTATGGTCGGGCATTTGCGAGACGACCTCCCACGAGGAATAGCGGTCGGGGCGCCGACGAGAGCTTCTGAAGGCCGCTGGCAAAAGCGGCGCTCCAACAAAACCTACTTGCTTTTCAATAGCTTTCATCTCAGACGCCGCAGCCTTCCAGGGGAAGGTATTTTTTTAATTTTTGATAAAGGACGCATCTCTGGATTCCCAATAATTTAGCCGCCTTCCTTTTATTGCCGCCGGTAACGTTTAAAGCTCTCTTAATGGCTTGTCTTTCGGCGTCTTGTAAAGTATTCCTCAAAGGACAGACGTCTCCGTGCAGGGCATAGTTCTTGCTAAGAACGAACGACGGAAGATTTTCTGACTGTATCACGGTATGACCTTCCTGGAGGCTCAAGACCGATTGCTCCAGAACATTGGTCAGCTCCCGTATATTTCCCGGCCATTCATAGTTCATCATTATCTCAAGGGCCTCGTCGGCTACGCGGGATATGCCGGTATCGAGTCTTTTGTTGACTTGCTCCAGTAAGAAACTAACGAGTATGTCCATATCTTCCGTTCTTTCTCTCAAGGCCGGAATTCCGATCGGCACCCCGCTCAGCCTGTAAAAAAGATCGGCCCTGAAACGCCCCACGGCGACTAATTCCCTCAAATTTACATTGGTTACCGCAATCAGACGGAAATTGAGCTTGATGGTGTTTCTTCCACCCAATCTCTCGATTTCTTTCTCCTGCAACACTCTAGGAGTTTGGCTTGAATGCTGAGAGGGAGAGAGCTAACTTCGTCCAGGAATACGGTCCCGCCTTCGGCCAACTCAAATTTACCGGGTTTCCCCTCGTTCTTTGCCCCTGAAAATGCGCCTTTCTCATAACCGAAGAGTTCTGATTCGGCTAGTTCGAAGGGGATGGAAGGGCAATTTATCCTGATGAAAGGCTTGTTTCTTCTGCTGCTCGCGTTGTGGATGCTGTGCGCAAATAATTCCTTTCCAGTTCCGCTCTCTCCGACCAGCAGAACGCCGACGTCCGTTGCGGCTGCCTTGATGGCGAGTTCTTTAGCTTCCCTGAATTTTTCGCTGGCGCCTAACACATCGTTAAAAGTGTAACGAGCAGGGTTTAGCTGCTTGACCTCCCCCCTGTAGTACGCCAGTCTCGCCTTCAGGTTTCCTATTTCTTTATTCAGGTTTTCAATCTCTTCGAATGTATGAAGAACGCCTCTGCCTAGGACGCCTATGACTTTTCCCTCCTTCTTAATGGGTAATTTTAAGATGAGTCTTTTTTGCCCTCTGAATTCCTGAATGCTTATTTTCGGGATGCCGGTCCTCAGGACTCCCTCGATATCCTCGTCAGGTATCAAATCTTTGATTTCAAGGTTTCTGGCTGTTCCAGGCTCTAACCCGAAAACTTTTTCCGAACACTTGTCCATGAATTGGATCTTGCGGTCTTTGTCAAACAGCACTAAACCTTCATAAGCGCTTTTTAACAAGAATTTAATCATGTCCAGAACCAGCGGCGTTAACCCGTATTCCCCAAGAGATTCCAGGACAATATTCACCAGGTCCCGTCTCATCGCATGTGAAGGCTCCATTTGCTCCCCCCTTGTTCCCGGAAAAAACGCGTCTATGCTCCTATCAGCGTACCCCCTTCGTCTTCCTGTCCCGTTCTGCGCCACCGGACCGCCGAGCCTCAGAAAGGGCCGGCCTAATCAATTGTGCACCTGAATACTATCACCGACATGTCTAATAATCAATACAACATATCGAATGCTTTTAGATTCTCCGCCGATTCTCTCCGATTGACTTCTTATATGCATCGCGATGCTCGCCGCCTTCTCCGGCAGCTCGCAGAAATGCCTGCGCTATGCTGGTTTTTTTCGACCCAAGCACTAAAATATAGAGGGAGGAGAGATTTGCTCCCAACACGGGGGGAAGGGCAGGAAATGGACATTCTTTACGGTGTGGCAGAGACCATCGGCCTGCGCGGAGAAATGGAGGACGCCCATTGGGTGGGCGCCGACAAGCGGACAGGGGTCTTCAGCGCCGAGGTCTGCGACGGCCACGCGGGCTCGCTCGCCGCAACGATTGCGGCGCAAATGCTCATGCCATGCTTTCTACTGGGAGAAAGGGCGGCATGCGAAAAGACAGGGGAGACAAGATTTACCCCGGAGAATTTACGGGACGCCTATCTTGCGGTGGACCGATATATCGTCGCTCAGCAGACTGAAAGCGGGGCGGCTGCAGCAGCGCTCTATATCCATGAAAACAGGTTCCTTGCGGCAAACGTGGGCGACGTCCGGATCGTGATCGGCGACGGACCGGAAATAGTCGACCTGACGGTCGACCACAAGCCCGGCGATCCCGATGAAAGGGCCAGAATCGAGGCCCTTGGCGGCAGGGTCGTCTCCTATGATGTGCCGCGCGTGCAGGGAATACTCTCCATGAGCCGCTCGCTCGGGGACGCCCCGCTCAAGCCTTTCGTGACTGCCGAGCCCAGGATAGCCGAAGGGCTGCTCGGCAGGCGAAACGACGTGGCGGTCATCGCCTGCGACGGGCTTTGGGACGTACTGACCTCGGAAGAGGCGGCGGCAATCGCGCGCAATGCGACAGGGCCGGGCGACGCAGCGAGGCTGCTCGAAGCGACCGCCATGGAGCGGGGCAGCACGGACAACATTACCGTGATCGTCCTCGATCTCAGGCAACATACTTCAAGGGCCGGGCGGGATCGCCTTTACGTCTCACGGGTGCTCGACCGGGCCCTTCCCTAAAACTCTCTCGATCCTGATCCGCGGGGCGCCTCTTGCTTTTTTCAGGGCCGCAGGATCGCTTGTGATGCGCCCGATGAGATTCACCTCGCTCGCAGGCACAGGCTCGGGTCCCCGGCTCAGGGGCGTCGGTCCAAAAAAGAGCGCGAGCGCTGTGCCGGGCGGCCAATAACCGATGTCGCCGACCGCGACCCGGGACGCGGCCGTTTCGTCGAGAGCAGACGCGACAGGGATCTCGAAGTAGAATTCATCTCCCCACGCCTGGGGGCGCGTCTCCACGGGAAGCGCGTCAACTACCTTCCTTGCGCAGACAGTATCGAAGAGTTCGGCGTCGGCTGCTACGTCCCCGACTATGATTCTTATTGGCGTCGGCATCGCTCTCTTGGAATTCCTCTTTAAATATAAGACTATTGCGGCGGTCTTCTCAACAAAAAAGGCGTCTCTTGCCCGCTTTTCGCCGGTAATACGGAGGGCCCGTGCAACCAATTTCTTGTCAATCGCGCGCATTCTGGGCCATAATAAGGCTCATGGGTCTTTTTCTCGCCATTTTTTTCTTTCTCTACGGCTCGCTTCATTTCTACGTCTTCACGAGGGCGAGGATGGCCCTCGATCTCTCGGGAGCCGTTACCGCCGGTCTCATCATCTTTCTCATTCTCATGATAATCGCGCCCGTAGCGATGCATCTGGCGGAAAACGCGGGGTTCGAGGTCCTTGCACGCGTTGTCGCCTATGTGGGCTATACATGGATGGCCTTGCTCTTTCTTCTCTTCTGCACCCTGCTCGCCGCCGACCTCTACCGCTTGTCGGTGCACCTGGCCGGCGCCGTTGCGGGGAGCGCGCTTTCGAGGCTTACCCTTTCCGCGCGATCATGCTTCTTCCTCTCCCTTGCAAGCGCTGCCGCCATCTCCCTCTACGGCTGGACCGAGGCCCGGGCCGTGCGGGTCGAAACCATCGCGATTGCCAGCCCGAAGATCCCCGCCGGGGTCGCCCCCTTAAGAATAGTCCAGGTCTCTGACGTACACCTCGGGCTGACGCTAGGCGTGGAGAGACTGAAAAAAATCATGCTCCTCGTGAGAGAGGCGCATCCCGACGTACTTGTTTCGACGGGCGACCTCATCGACGGCAGGGTGGACGATGAAGAAGCGGCGGTAAAGCTGCTTAAGTCGGCGACGCCGAGATACGGCAAGTTTGCGATCACGGGAAACCACGAATTCTACTCCGGTCTCGGCCCGGCCCTCGCCTTTACCCGTTCGGCCGGATTTCGCGTCCTCCGGGGCGAGGCTGTCACGGTAGGGGACGCGCTGAATATCGTGGGCGTCGACGACCCGGCAGGGCCGGGATACGGCTCGTCGGAAACGGGGGAAAAGGCCGTGCTCTCCTCCGTCTCAAACGGGAGATTTACCCTGTTGCTTAAGCATAGGCCCGTGGTGGATGCGCAGAGCTCGCCCCTGTTCGATCTTCAGCTCTCGGGGCACTTGCATGACGGCCAGATATTCCCTTTCAGGCTCATTACCCGCCTTTTCTTTCCCTTTATAGCAGGTCTCTACCATTTCCCCCCGAATGCGGCGCTTTACGTGAACAGGGGTCAGGCGCGTGGGGGCCTCCCATCCGCGTTCTCGCGCCTCCTGAAGTGACGCTCATCGAGCTTTCCGGGCCGCGTTAAAAAGATAATGATTTTCCATCCCGATATGCTTATATTTTATTGCGAAGCTCCGGCGGCTTTTTAGCCCGGTTTCCCGCTATTTATTTGACTTTTTATTATCATGACAGGGGGTTTTCATGACGGTAAAACTCGGACCCGACGACCTTTACAAATCCTGCAGCCCCGAACAGTTCACCTTCGCGACCACCGACGACGTTGAGACGCAGATTGGAATAATAGGGCAGGAAAAGGCCTTGAGATCGCTCGATTTTGGCCTCGAAATCAATGCGACGGGGTACAATATTTTTGCCCTTGGGGAAACAGGCACGGGAAAGATGACCACCATCGCGACGATGCTCAATGAAAAAGCGCAAGGCGAAACAGTGCCGCCCGACTGGTGCTATGTCTATAACTTCAAGGACCCGGACGCGCCCATCGCGGTCTCCCTGGAACCGGGAAGGGGCAGGGTCCTGCGCAAGGACATGGAAGAGCTTATCAAGGCGCTGAGGATTGATATACCGAAGGCCTTTGAATCTAAAGAGTACGAAAAGCAGAAGAACCAGATAGTAGAAGAGTTTCAGCGGAAACAGACCGAGCTGTTTTCAAAGCTGGAAGAGGAGGCTAAGCAGAAAGGGTTTTCGATAAAGAGGGGAGTCGCCGGGATCATGATCGTCCCCTTGAAGGACGAGAGCGAGACCCTGACGCCCGAGGAATACGGCAAACTGGACGAGAAAACGAAGAAGGAGATGGAAAAGACCGGCAGGCTCCTGCAGGAGAGGCTCAACGAGGTTTTCAGGGCGATGAGGGAAACGGAGAAGTTCGTCCAGGAGATGCTCAACAAGCTGGAGCGCGCCATTGCCTTTGACGCGCTGCACGCCCCCATAGAGAACCTCAAGAACAAGTACCATGGGAATGATAAGATCATCGCCTACCTGGAAAACGTTCGGGAGGACATCCTGAGCCATCTTGATGAGTTCAAAGGGCAGGAGGAGCAGCCTTCCCCTCTGCCCTTCCTCAAGATGCCGAAGCAGGAGGCCTCCTTCACGAGGTTCGCCGTCAACGTGATCGTCGACAACGCGGATGCAAAGGGGGCGCCTGTGGTCTTCGAGAGCAACCCGACCTATCTCAATCTCTTCGGAAGAATAGAGAACAGGATCCTTTACGGCATGGCCGTGACCGATTTTTCGATGATCAGGGCGGGCTCGGTGCACCGGGCGAACGGCGGGTACCTGATCGTCGACGCCCTCGACCTGCTGCGAAACCCGTTTTCCTATGAAGCCCTGAAGAGGGCCATAAAGAACGGGGAAATAAAGGTCGAGGACGTACTGGAGCAGTATCGCTTCATCAGCGCGGCCAGCCTCAAGCCCGAGGCTATACCGCTCAACACGAAGGTCGTCGTCAAGGGGACCCCGAACATTTACTACCTCCTCTACAACCTCGACCCGGAATACAGCGAGCTTTTCAAGGTGAAGGCCGACTTCGACAGCAGGATGGACAGGACGCCCGAGAACGTGCGGAAGTATGCCCAGGCGATCGCCGAGCGCCAGAAGACGGAAAAGCTTTTGCCCTTCGACCGGTCCGGCGTCGCCAGGCTGGTCGAGCACGGGTCGAGGCTTGCCGACCACCAGGGAAAGCTTACGACGCGACTTTCCAGCCTCGTGGACCTCATGAAAGAGTCGAACTACTGGGCGAAGAAAGACGGCGCTAATTTTGTGCGCGCGGACCATGTGACCCAGGCGATCAACGAGCAGGTCTATCGCGTCAACAGGATAGAAGAAAGATTGAGGGAGGTGACCCTGGAGGACACGATCATTGTCGATACCGCGGGGGAAAAAGTAGGGCAGGTGAACGGCCTGGCCGTGCTCGACATGGGCGACTACAGCTTCGGCAGGCCCTCGCGCATCACGGCGAGGACGTATGTAGGCCGGGCAGGGATAGTCAATATAGAGCGGGAGACGAAGATGAGCGGCAAAATCCACGAAAAGGCCATCTTCATCATCGCGAGCTACCTTGGCGCCAAATACGCGGTAAGCAAGCCCGTAAGCTTATCTGCGTCGATCACCTTCGAGCAGCTTTACGAGATGATCGAGGGCGACAGCGCGACCTGCGCCGAGATGTACGCGCTGCTTTCGAGCATTTCAGGCGTACCCCTGAAGCAAAGCTTCGCCGTGACCGGCTCTATGGACCAGAACGGCGACGTCCAGCCCATCGGGGGCGTCAATCAAAAAATCGAAGGCTTCTTCGACCTCTGCAAGAGCAGGGGGTTGGACGGAAGCCACGGGGCGATTATCCCGCAGAGAAATGTGCGTCACCTGATGCTCAAGCAGGAAGTGATCGCTGCCCTGAAGGACGGTCTCTTCACGATCTACTCCATAGATAAGATGGAAGAGGGGTTGGAGATATTGACCGGCATGAGCGCGGGGGTTCCGGGACCCGAAGGGACGTATCCGGAGGATTCGATCAACAACCGGATCATGAAGAGGCTAACCGAGATATCTCAGGCCCTCGAAGCCAAGAAAGAAAAAGAGGAAGTCCCCTCCGGGGTCGAGCCCAGGTCAATCCGCGATTCGAAAGAATAACGCCTTTCGCCCTCGCGCATCGGCACGTCCTTCATCCCCTCTTCTCTGAAATGGACTTAAGGCGCTAACCTAAGGGCAAAAGGACCGGGCTTTCCCTGTTTCGTCACGCGAGGCCCCCAACGATCGCTCCGGCGGCTAAAGCCCCACATTTGAGATCGCACCCCTGGGTGTGTTATCATGCGACTAATCCGACAAGCCGGCAGCAACTGACGCTGCCATGAAAGGAGGCTTATGGAACACCTTCGGGCGCACCGTTCTTTCGTGAGCTACATCGATCGCAGCCGGGAATACTACGCCGCCCAGGGCTACGCCAAGGCATACGCCTGGCCCTGCCACGATGATGTCCCCTTTTACCCTCTGCGGAAGCCCCTCTCTGAATGCCGGGTGGGATTAGTGACGACAGCGGGCAGAGCGCAGGCCGAGGGAACAAAGGACGCCTTGCAGTCAATGCGGGTGCGGGAGTTGTATGCGGAACCGGCGAACCCCCCGCCGACCAGGATGTTCACGCGCGATCTGGGCTGGGACAAAGAAGCGACCGACACCGACGACGTTGACAGCTTTCTTCCTATAAACCGCTTGGCCGAATACGCCGCTAACGGCCGTATTAGCTCGGCGTCGCCCCGCTTCTACGGTGTGCCCACCGATTATAGCCAGCGCAAGACATCGCAAAGCTATGCTCCCCAGGTCGTCGAATGGTGCCGCGAGGATGGCGTCGACGCCTTGCTCCTCTCGGCGCTTTGACCGGTGTGCCACCAGACCGTGAGTCTGGTCGCGCGGCATCTGGAGGCAAATGGCGTTCCCACAGCAGTCATGGGGTGTGCGCGGGACATCGTTGAGGAGTGCGGCGTTGCCCGCTTTGTGTTCACAGACTTTCCGCTGGGAAATCCATGCGGGAAGCCTTGGGATGCCGGCATGCAGCGCTCAATTGTGGGAACTGCCCTGGATCTGCTCGATCGGGCTTGGATGCCGCGCACTACGGTCCAGACCCCGTTCCGTTGGGGCAGCGATGCGTGGCGTGACGCCTTTATGCGCGTCGACGCCGGCAATCGTGAGGCTCTTGCCCGCGAGGGGGAGGAGCGCCGCCGCCGTCAAGCCGAAATAAAAGCAGGTTAGGCGAGCCTTATCAGGCATCGTCAACACAATGTTGCAGATGCCTTGGCGCCCTTTTTGCTCGATGAGACATGCTTCGAAGACAGTCATCCCGTAACTGCTGCGGAATGTAGTCAGGAAACGGCGACAACTTTTCGACGCTTCGGATTGGGGCAAACCTTGAACATGAAATTCCCGTACGCCTAGCCGCGATCTTCCGCGAGACCCGGCTTTCCGCTTTGGACGCTTTACTCACAGGGCGCGATTGGGTTAACCTTTGTGAAGAGGAGGATGTGCAGACCGAATGGACCATAAGGACCTGAAGAAACTCTTTTTCCCCGAGAGTGTCGTCATTTGCGGTGTTTCCGACGGTAAGGGCAATCTTGGAAGACGTATCGTGATGAACCTGAACCGCTTCGGATTCTCGGGACGCGCGTACGGGCTCGGACGAAAGGCCATGGAGCTGGGGCGCATAAGGGTTTATACGGACCTTAAGGAAATCCCCGAGATACCTGAGCTTGCGGTGGTCCTCGTCCCTGCCGGGGCAGTCGCCGGCCTCCTCGAAGCGTGCGGCAGGCTCGGCATCCGCGCCGCCGTAATAGAGACGGCTGGCTTTTCCGAATTCGCAGCGGACGCAAAGCGGCTGGAGGAAGAGATCAAGCGGGCGGCGTCGGAGTACGGGATAACCTGCATGGGTCCGAATTGCATAGGCATTGTCAACCTGGAAAACGGCCTGTGTTTGCCTTTTGTTCCGTTCACTCCCGCCGAGTTCACCAGGGGCGGCAACTCTTTTGTTTCCCAGAGCGGCGGGCTCGTCCATGAGATGATGCGTCGGTGCCTGGCGGAGCACGTGGGCTTGAGCAAACTCGTCAGCATCGGGAACAAGCTGATGGTCGACGGAAACGATGTCCTCGATTTCCTCATCGGGGACCCGGAAACCGCGGCGGCCGGGCTCTACCTCGAAGACGTAAAACATGGCAGGCGTCTCATGGAGCTGGCGTCGAAGACCGAAAAACCGGTCATCGCGCTGAAGGGCAATACGAGCCCGATGAGCCGTGAAGTCGCCTCTTTCCACACGGCCGCCCTCCTCGGCGACGAAGTGGTCGAGGCCGCCGCATTCAGGCAGGCCGGGATCCATCGGGTCACGAGCCTGCAGGAAATGGTCGATTGTTTCAAGATCTTCAGCCTGCCCCCTATGAGGGGTCCCAACCTCCTCGCGGTGACGCGCTCGGGCGGCCAGGCGGTGATCCTTGCCGACGAGGCGCACCGCCGCGGCTTCACCCTGCCAGGGCTGCCGCCCGCTTTTTCCCGCCGGGTCCGAGAGGCGGGCAAGGCAGGGGTCATCAGGAGCACGAACCCCCTCGACCTGGGCGATATATACAATGAGGCTTTCTTCCTCGAAGTGATAGAAATGGCGATGAAAGAGCCAACAATCGACGGGATCGTCTTCTTCTACGACTATCCCTTCAACAAGCCCGGGACCTTCCAGATCGCGACGGGCATGGAGCGTCTCGGCCTCACTTACGGAAAGCCTGTCGTCCTCTGCATGGTGCCGGACAAGGTCGACTGGTTCGCGCGAAAGGACGCTTCGTCTTTCCCTTGGTTTTCCGAGCCTGAGCGCGCCTTTGCCGCCCTTCGGCATTCCCTGGCGCACTACCGAAAAAAGGCCGGGGAGCGTCGGGGGCTTTCTTTTGGCCCCTTTGACGGGACGCGGACGGACGAATCGTCGGGACCTTCCCGGATCGCGTCGGCCGCCGAGACGCTCAGCCTGATGCGAGCCTATGGGGTGCCGGTCGTGTCCCAGGCGCTCGCGACAGGCCGTGCGGAAATCATGGAGGCGGCCCACAGGATAGGATACCCTGTCGTCCTGAAGGCAGCCGAGCCTTTCATCCTTCATAAGACAGAAGCGGGCGCAGTTCGTTTGCGCATCGGGAGCGACGAAGAGCTGGCCGAGGCCTTAAGAGCAATGGCAGCCGATGTTTACCTGCTCCAAGCCATGGCAGCCGACGGCGTCGAGACCATCATCGGCGGGAAGAGGGACCCCGAATTCGGACCGGTCGTGATGTTCGGTCTCGGCGGGATCTTCGCCGAGGTCTTGAAAGATGTGACGGTGCGTGTTGCGCCCATAGACGAAAAAGACGCACGCGAAATGGTCGAGGAGATAAAAGGCGCCCCCTGCTTGCGGGGGCGCGTGGGACCGCCCCTGCCGACAAAGAAATTCTTGTGAAGGCGCTCGCCGGGGTCTCGCGGCTTCTTGCCGATCATGAGGAAATCCTGAATATCGATATCAACCCCTTCCGCGTTTTTGCCGAAGGTGGAGGCGGCGCAGCCCTGGACGTGAAGATCGAGCGTCTCGCCGTGCAGATATCCTCATGAAGAGAGGGCGGATTCATCTCTACCTTTTCAGCCTTGTCGCGCTCTCCCTGCTCTTCTTGGGAGGGGGTCTCTACGTCTTCCTCGTCACCGAGATCCCTTCCGTAAAGGCCTTGAAGGACCTGACGAACAAGCCGGTCAGCGTAATATACGGAATAAACGATCAGGTTGCCTACGTGGTGGTGCCCGATAATAAAATATCGGTTCCCTACAACAAGATCCCCAAGCATGTCCGGGATGCCTTTCTCGCCGCGGAGGACGCAGAGTTTTTCAGCCATAAGGGCGTAGAGTTCAAGAGCATCGCGAGGGCCCTGGCAGTGAACATTATCCACGGAAGGGTCGTTCAGGGCGGCAGCACGATTACTCAGCAGGTCATCAAGGCCCTGATACTCGGGCCGGAGAAGAGCATGATGCGGAAGGTGCGGGAGGCCATCTTAGCCCACAGGCTTGAGACGTACCTGACGAAACAGGAGATACTCAACGTGTATCTCAACAACATCTATATGGGCCAGGGGGTTTACGGGGTGGAGGCGGCGTCCCAGGTCTATTTCGGGAAGCACGTGTGGGAGATCAGCAGGGTGGAGGCGGCGCTCCTGGCAGGCATTGTGCAGGCCCCCGCGCGATACACGCCCAGACGCCATCCGGGGCTCGCGAGGATGCGCCAGCTCTACGTGATAGACCAGCTATGGAAGAAGGGCTTCGTCGATGAAAAGAAGAAAGACGCCATGCTCAAGGAGAGGATCAGACTGACTCAGGATGACGGCGTATTCGCCGATACCTATTTCAAGAACGCCGTCTTCAACTATGTGGAAGAAAAGTACGGCCGAGGCATTTTCGCGAGAAAGGCCCTGAAGATATATGCGACCGTCGACCCCTCGCTGCAGCGGCTCGGGGAGGACGCTGTGAGGAGGGGCCTCGCGGTTTATGACGCAAGACAGGGCGACTACGCCATCTCCTACAGCCTCGAGAGGAAAAAGTGGGAGGGCTTCACTAAGCTTTCCGAGAAGGACCTCGCCCTCGCCCCATTAAGCCCCGGCTCTGCCTGCGCTCTCCTTGTTTCCGAGAGGGTCTCCGGGGGCTACGAGGTCTTCGCCGGCATGCGCAAAGGCTTCCTGAAAATGTCCGATTTCCCTTTCAAGCCGGGCGATGTGATCAAGGGGACGTACAACGGGACCGACAAGAAGAAGACCCTCCTCTTTTCACCCGTCAGGATCTCTGACATCGAGGGCGCCCTCGTCTGCATGGACGTGAATACCGGGTATCTTTATGCCGTCGTGGGGGGACGGGACTTCGAGAGGAGCCCGTACAACGGGCCCTTTCCGCAAAGGTGCAGCCCGGCTCCGCCTTCAAGCCTTTCATTTACCTGGCAGCGCTCGAACACGGCTATGACCTCGACTCGATCATTATGGACGAGCCGAAGACGTACGAAGGGCGCTACGGGAAGAGCTGGACGCCGAAGAACTACGACGGCGCGTACAGCGGCCCGATAACCCTGCGCGACGCCATCGCCTATTCGAAGAACGCGGCAACGGTCCGCCTCCTTGAGGGCGTGGGCATAGGCCCAGTGAAGAAGGTGCTCCGGGACCTCGGCATAGATGAGGAGGTTGGAGACGACCTGTCGGTCGCCCTCGGCACGTCGAACCTTACCCTGCTCGATCTTGTCAAGGGCTTCTCGGCTTTTGCGAACGGCGGGATGAGGATCCAGCCTATCATTATGAGACGGATCGAGGACGATCAGGGCAACGTGCTGGAAGAGCGCCAACCGGAGAAGGCGAGCGTGATCGACGGTCTGATCGCCTTCAAGATGAACAAGCTGCTGGAAGGGGTGACCACCTACGGCACCGCCAAGGCAGCGAGCAGGCTCGGGTATCCGGTAGCGGGAAAGACAGGCACGACCAGTAGTTTCTATGACGCCCTTTTCGTGGGGTACTCGCCGCATCTGTGCACGGGCGTCTGGACGGGGTTCGACCAGCGCACGACCCTCGGCAAGGCGGAGAGCGGGGGCAGAGTGGCCCTGCCCATATGGATGAGGTTTATGGCGACCGCCCTTCGAAGATTCCCTCCCGATGAGTTCGAGCCGCCGGCGGCCTCCGCCCCGCCCGATGGGTCCTCTGAGCCTACCGAGACGGCAAACCCGCCGCCTTAAGCCCATTCCGGGCGAAACCTTAATCGTTGCGCCCCTGTCAAAGGCAATCGGGTGTCCCCGCCGGACCAGCGCTTGAGCATTTCAAGAACATGATGCGCTCGGCAAGACCATCCACGAACAGGGCGGGCCCTTGCCAAAAAAAAGTGCGCCGGCTCTTTCCAACCTTTTTTGACCCACGAGAAAATGGGATGAGGAGGCAACCAAGTTCTTGACAGGCGCCGACCCCATCCGTTACAATTGGCGTATGTCTAAGGATTTCTTGAAGATCGCCTATAGGGTGTGGCTTGACTGCGACGGGAAGGCCTTCGGGGAGGGGCCGGACAGGTTGCTGCAAAGGATCGATGCTGCCGGGTCCCTCCACAAGGCGGCCGCCGAGATGAAGATGTCCTACAGGAAAGCCTGGCTCATGCTTCAGGCCGTGGAGCGCCGCCTCGGTTTTGCCTTGCTAGAAGGAAAGTGGGCGGCGCCTCCGGCGGAGGCTCCCGGCTCACGCCGGAGGCGCGGGATTTCATGAAGCGCTACGAGGCCTTCAGGCAGGAAGTGGAAGGGTCCCTCGAACAAATCTGTCGCAAACACTTCGGATGAGGCAAAAACAGAAAAATGCGGCTTTGCTACGAGGATGCGGCCGAAGGCCATGAAACGGTAATGATTTCATAGGTCCGTTCGCCGCCCGGCGCCGAAAAGGTCACTTCGTCTCCGATTTTTTTGCCCAAAAGCGCGCGGCCGAGAGGGGAGCTCATCGATATCCTTCCCTTTTTCATGTCCGATTCGTACGGCCCTACCAGGGTATAGACAACCTCTTCGTCCGTGTCGAGGTTCTTCAGGGAAACGCACCCGCCGAAATCGACGACGCCGTTCGCGTTTCTCTTCACGTCGACGATCTCGCACTGCTTCAGCATCTCTTCCAGCTCGCCGGCCTTCTTCTGAAGGAACTGGTACTCTTCTTTCGCGGCCTCATATTCCGCGTTCTCGGATATATCTCCATGCTGCCGGGCTTCTTCTATGGTCATGAGTATCTTCGGCCGTTTCGTATTGAGCATATATTCGAGATCTTTCTTCAAGCGGTCGTAGCCTTCTCGCGTTATCGGGTACTTCATCGTCTCTCCAAGATAGTGTGAGTTTCTCACTCAACGCAATTGTTTAATATATTTCCGGGAACTTTTCAATACCTTTCCGTAAAGCTGCCCTTTCGATGCTCACGATTGCCTGCCCCTGTAGTCCGCATAGCCGAAAGTCTTTACTGCCTCTATTTCTCCTCCCTCCCTGATCACCGCAATGTCCGGCAGGTTGATGCCGTTGAAGGTAGTGCTTTTCACTATGCTGTAAAGGGCCATGTCTGAAAAAGCGAGCTTGTCTCCCCGCTTCAACGGCCGGTCGAAGGAATAATCGCCCATAACGTCCCCCGCGAGACAGCTAGGGCCTGCTATCCTGTAGGCATAGCCCTTCTCGTTCGGCGCGCCTGACGCGATGATGTCGGGCCTGTAGGGCATCAGCAGCACGTCCGGCATGTGGTCTTCCGCCGATGCGTCCACTATCGCGATCTCCATCCCGTTTTTAACAATATCCAGCACCGATGAGACTAAAACGCCCGCGTTCAGGACGCTCGATTCGCCGGGCTCCATATACGCCTGCACCCCGTATCTTTTCTTGAAATCGTTGATGAGTCTTACGAGACGCTCCAGATCGTAGCCGTCAGCCGTAATATGGTGACCGCCGCCGAAATTGACCCATCTCATTCCCCTGATATACCGGCCGTAGAGCTTCTCGAAGACGTTCAGGATTCTTTCAAGGACATCGGAATTCTGCTCGCACATCGCGTGAAAGTGGAGTCCGTCCACCATCTCCTTCTGTTTAGGGAAGTCCCCGGCGAAGACATCGTGGGTTATTCCAAGTCTGGAATATGGCGCGCAGGGGTCGTACATCTCGGGGACGACCTCGGAGTGACCCGGATGACCCTCAAGCCTACATCCAGACCATGCCTCTTTGCCCGTTTTCCGTATTTCTCGAGCTGATAAAACGAATTGAAAACGACGGCGTCGGAATACTTGAGTATGCGGCTGAATTCTTCTTCCCTGTACGCCGCCGCGAAGGTGTGCACTTCACCCCCGAATTTCTCGCGCCCGAGCCTGGCTTCGTGCAAACCGCTCGCACAGACGCCGTCTAAGTATCTCGCCATTGTCGGGAACGTCGCGAACGAGGCGTAGGCTTTCAACGCGTGCAGGACCTTGCAGCCCGTCCGGTCCTTCACGTACCTCGTTACCTTCATGTTTTCTTCTATGAGGCTTTCATCCAGGAGATAAACAGGGGTCCTTAAGGGGCCGGCCGCGATTTCGAGAAACCTCTCGTTGGCCGCTTCGATGCGCTTCTTCTTCTCGCCCGCGATGAGACTCGTCAGCGCCTTGAGACCGTCGGCGTCGAGCCCATCGCGCACCTCTCTTCTCGCATTGTCGGAAAGCGCGTGGTATCCGTGCGCAGCAGCTGCGTCTTTTATTGCAATTGCGCGGATTATGCTTTCAATTCCACCCGTATCCATTTCTCGGCCGGCCTATGAGTCGTCCTGGAACGCGCTGCCTTTAGGGAAGCGGTGCGTGCTCGGCAGTCCGCCAGGGGAGACCGCAGCGGTTAAGCGCCTCCATGAACCCGTCCGGATCGAGCTGCTCCATGTTGTAGACGCCCGCTCCCTGCCAGACCCCGCTGAGCAGCATCATCGCGCCGATCATCGCAGGGACGCCCGTCGTATAGGCAATTGCCTGCGTTCCGGTCTCCCTGAATGCCTCTTCATGGTCGCACACGTTGTAGATATATCTGGTAATCGGTTTCCCTTCCTTTTTTCCGGTCATGATGTTGCCGATGACTGTCTTCCCCGTGTAGCTCGACCCGAGGGAGGCAGGCGCCGGCAGCAGGTTTTTCAGGAACTTTACCGGAACGACCCTGTATCCTTCGTAATCCACCTCATCGATCCTCGTCATGCCGACATTCTTGAGCACCCTGAGATGGTTCAGGTAATTATCGG
>CAVTDX010000147.1:0-3937 GCA_963733345.1 uncultured delta proteobacterium | reverse complement strand
TCGAGGGCGCCCTCGTCTGCATGGACGTGAATACCGGGTATCTTTATGCTCGTCGTGGGGGGACGGGACTTCGAGAAGGTCCCCCTACAACAGGGCCCTTTCCGGAAAGGCGAGCCCGGCTCCGCCTTCAAGCCTTTCATTTACCTGGCAGCGCTCGAACACGGCTATGACCTCGACTCGATCATTATGGACGAGCCGAAGACGTACGAAGGGCGCTACGGGAAGAGCTGGACGCCGAAGAACTACGACGGCGCGTACAGCGGCCCGATAACCCTGCGCGACGCCATCGCCTATTCGAAGAACGCGGCAACGGTCCGCCTCCTTGAGGGCGTGGGCATAGGCCCAGTGAAGAAGGTGCTCCGGGACCTCGGCATAGATGAGGAGGTTGGAGACGACCTGTCGGTCGCCCTCGGCACGTCGAACCTTACCCTGCTCGATCTTGTCAAGGGCTTTGGCTTTGCGAACGGCGGGATGAGGATCCAGCCTATCATTATGAGACGGATCGAGGACGATCAGGGCAACGTGCTGGAAGAGCGCCAACCGGAGAAGGCGAGCGTGATCGACGGTCTGATCGCCTTCAAGATGAACAAGCTGCTGGAAGGGGTGACCACCTACGGCACCGCCAAGGCAGCGAGCAGGCTCGGGTATCCGGTAGCGGGAAAGACAGGCACGACCAGTAGTTTCTATGACGCCCTTTTCGTGGGGTACTCGCCGCATCTGTGCACGGGCGTCTGGACGGGGTTCGACCAGCGCACGACCCTCGGCAAGGCGGAGAGCGGGGGCAGAGTGGCCCTGCCCATATGGATGAGGTTTATGGCGACCGCCCTTCGAAGATTCCCTCCCGATGAGTTCGAGCCGCCGGCGGCCTCCGCCCCGCCCGATGGGTCCTCTGAGCCTACCGAGACGGCAAACCCGCCGCCTTAAGCCCATTCCGGGCGAAACCTTAATCGTTGCGCCCCTGTCAAAGGCAATCGGGTGTCCCCGCCGGACCAGCGCTTGAGCATTTCAAGAACATGATGCGCTCGGCAAGACCATCCACGAACAGGGCGGGCCCTTGCCAAAAAAAAGTGCGCCGGCTCTTTCCAACCTTTTTTGACCCACGAGAAAATGGGATGAGGAGGCAACCAAGTTCTTGACAGGCGCCGACCCCATCCGTTACAATTGGCGTATGTCTAAGGATTTCTTGAAGATCGCCTATAGGGTGTGGCTTGACTGCGACGGGAAGGCCTTCGGGGAGGGGCCGGACAGGTTGCTGCAAAGGATCGATGCTGCCGGGTCCCTCCACAAGGCGGCCGCCGAGATGAAGATGTCCTACAGGAAAGCCTGGCTCATGCTTCAGGCCGTGGAGCGCCGCCTCGGTTTTGCCTTGCTAGAGAGGAAAGTGGGCGGCGCCTCCGGCGGAGGCTCCCGGCTCACGCCGGAGGCGCGGGATTTCATGAAGCGCTACGAGGCCTTCAGGCAGGAAGTGGAAGGGTCCCTCGAACAAATCTGTCGCAAACACTTCGGATGAGGCAAAAACAGAAAAATGCGGCTTTGCTACGAGGATGCGGCCGAAGGCCATGAAACGGTAATGATTTCATAGGTCCGTTCGCCGCCCGGCGCCGAAAAGGTCACTTCGTCTCCGATTTTTTTGCCCAAAAGCGCGCGGCCGAGAGGGGAGCTCATCGATATCCTTCCCTTTTTCATGTCCGATTCGTACGGCCCTACCAGGGTATAGACAACCTCTTCGTCCGTGTCGAGGTTCTTCAGGGAAACGCACCCGCCGAAATCGACGACGCCGTTCGCGTTTCTCTTCACGTCGACGATCTCGCACTGCTTCAGCATCTCTTCCAGCTCGCCGGCCTTCTTCTGAAGGAACTGGTACTCTTCTTTCGCGGCCTCATATTCCGCGTTCTCGGATATATCTCCATGCTGCCGGGCTTCTTCTATGGTCATGAGTATCTTCGGCCGTTTCGTATTGAGCATATATTCGAGATCTTTCTTCAAGCGGTCGTAGCCTTCTCGCGTTATCGGGTACTTCATCGTCTCTCCAAGATAGTGTGAGTTTCTCACTCAACGCAATTGTTTAATATATTTCCGGGAACTTTTCAATACCTTTCCGTAAAGCTGCCCTTTCGATGCTCACGATTGCCTGCCCCTGTAGTCCGCATAGCCGAAAGTCTTTACTGCCTCTATTTCTCCTCCCTCCCTGATCACCGCAATGTCCGGCAGGTTGATGCCGTTGAAGGTAGTGCTTTTCACTATGCTGTAAAGGGCCATGTCTGAAAAAGCGAGCTTGTCTCCCCGCTTCAACGGCCGGTCGAAGGAATAATCGCCCATAACGTCCCCCGCGAGACAGCTCGGGCCTGCTATCCTGTAGGCATAGCCCTTCTCGTTCGGCGCGCCTGACGCGATGATGTCGGGCCTGTAGGGCATCAGCAGCACGTCCGGCATGTGGTCTTCCGCCGATGCGTCCACTATCGCGATCTCCATCCCGTTTTTAACAATATCCAGCACCGATGAGACTAAAACGCCCGCGTTCAGGACGCTCGATTCGCCGGGCTCCATATACGCCTGCACCCCGTATCTTTTCTTGAAATCGTTGATGAGTCTTACGAGACGCTCCAGATCGTAGCCGTCAGCCGTAATATGGTGACCGCCGCCGAAATTGACCCATCTCATTCCCCTGATATACCGGCCGTAGAGCTTCTCGAAGACGTTCAGGATTCTTTCAAGGACATCGGAATTCTGCTCGCACATCGCGTGAAAGTGGAGTCCGTCCACCATCTCCTTCTGTTTAGGGAAGTCCCCGGCGAAGACATCGTGGGTTATTCCAAGTCTGGAATATGGCGCGCAGGGGTCGTACATCTCGGGGACGACCTCGGAGTGACCCGGATTGACCCTCAAGCCTACATCCAGACCATGCCTCTTTGCCCGTTTTCCGTATTTCTCGAGCTGATAAAACGAATTGAAAACGACGGCGTCGGAATACTTGAGTATGCGGCTGAATTCTTCTTCCCTGTACGCCGCCGCGAAGGTGTGCACTTCACCCCCGAATTTCTCGCGCCCGAGCCTGGCTTCGTGCAAACCGCTCGCACAGACGCCGTCTAAGTATCTCGCCATTGTCGGGAACGTCGCGAACGAGGCGTAGGCTTTCAACGCGTGCAGGACCTTGCAGCCCGTCCGGTCCTTCACGTACCTCGTTACCTTCATGTTTTCTTCTATGAGGCTTTCATCCAGGAGATAAACAGGGGTCCTTAAGGGGCCGGCCGCGATTTCGAGAAACCTCTCGTTGGCCGCTTCGATGCGCTTCTTCTTCTCGCCCGCGATGAGACTCGTCAGCGCCTTGAGACCGTCGGCGTCGAGCCCATCGCGCACCTCTCTTCTCGCATTGTCGGAAAGCGCGTGGTATCCGTGCGCAGCAGCTGCGTCTTTTATTGCAATTGCGCGGATTATGCTTTCAATTCCACCCGTATCCATTTCTCGGCCGGCCTATGAGTCGTCCTGGAACGCGCTGCCTTTAGGGAAGCGGTGCGTGCTCGGCAGTCCGCCAGGGGAGACCGCAGCGGTTAAGCGCCTCCATGAACCCGTCCGGATCGAGCTGCTCCATGTTGTAGACGCCCGCTCCCTGCCAGACCCCGCTGAGCAGCATCATCGCGCCGATCATCGCAGGGACGCCCGTCGTATAGGCAATTGCCTGCGTTCCGGTCTCCCTGAATGCCTCTTCATGGTCGCACACGTTGTAGATATATCTGGTAATCGGTTTCCCTTCCTTTTTTCCGGTCATGATGTTGCCGATGACTGTCTTCCCCGTGTAGCTCGACCCGAGGGAGGCAGGCGCCGGCAGCAGGTTTTTCAGGAACTTTACCGGAACGACCCTGTATCCTTCGTAATCCACCTCATCGATCCTCGTCATGCCGACATTCTTGAGCACCCTGAGATGGTTCAGGTAATTATC
>CAVTDX010000146.1:0-45209 GCA_963733345.1 uncultured delta proteobacterium | reverse complement strand
AAGGAGAGTTGATCTTATGACCGGCAATGCGGCTGAAACACCCCGTCCCAAAGGTACAATCCTGGAGACGAGGAACCTGAGCAGGTACTTCGGACAGATGGCGGCCCTTTCCAATATAAGCCTGTCCATAAGGGAAAAGGAGATAACGTCCCTCATCGGGCCAAACGGCGCGGGGAAGACCACCTTCTACAACGTCATAACCGGAAGGTTCCCGCCCTCGTCCGGCAAGATCCTCTTCAAGGACAAAGACATCACCGGTCTTGCTCCGCACCAGATAGTGAAGCGCGGCGTGGGCAGGTCCTTCCAGATCACGAGCATATTCAGCGGACTGACCGTGCTGGAGAACGTGAGGGCTGCGGTGATAGCCCGCTCGTCCGCCAGGATGAACCTCTTCACCCCTGTGGAGTCCTCCCGCTCCCTCTACGAGCAGTCGATGCGCTACCTCGAGCTTATCGGTCTCGCGGACAAGAAGGACGACGTCTGCTCCATCCTTTCCCACGGCGACATGGGTGTGGAGATAGGGATCACGCTCGCGACCGAGCCGGACCTCATCCTTCTGGACGAGCCCACCGAGGGGATGACGCCGGAAGAGACGAAGAGGATGGTCAATCTCATAAGGGACCTCTCCAACCGGACCGAAACGACCTTTTTCATCATCGAGCACGACATGAACGTAGTCTTCTCCATCTCCGACAGGATCGTCGTGCTCTATTACGGCTCGATTCTGGCCGACGGCGCGCCTGACGAGATCCGATCGAACCGCAAGGTAAAAGAAGCCTATCTGGGAGGATCGACAGATGCTGACGGTTGACGATATCCACACATTCTACGGCGTCAGCCATATTCTTCAGGGAGTCTCCCTGGAGATACGGGAAGGAGAGAACGTTTGTCTCATAGGCCGCAACGGGGCGGGCAAATCGACCACTCTCAAGAGCATTATCGGCCTTACTCCGCCTAAATCCGGAAGCATCATGTTCAGGGGAGAAGAGCTGCGCGGGTCGCGTCCCACGTGATCGCGAAGAAGGGGATAGGATATGTGCCCGAGGACAGAAGGATTTTCCCCAACATCACCGTGAGGGACAACCTGGAGTTAGCGCGCAAAGGCAAAAATCACGGCGGATGGACCATCGAGAGGGTCTACGAAGCCTTCCCGATCCTGAAAGGGCTGGAGAACCGCAAAGGGATGAAGTTGAGCGGAGGGGAGCAGCAGATGCTGACCATCGCAAGGACCCTCATGGGCAATCCCGAGCTGCTCCTTCTCGACGAAATCTCGGAGGGCCTCGCGCCCATAATCGTCGAAGACCTGATGAAGCTCATCCTCAGATTGAAGAAGGAGATAACGATCTTCCTGGTCGAGCAGAACGCAGTCTTCGCTTTCTCCGTAGCCGACAGGGGCTACGTCATCGATAAGGGCAAGATCACCTATCAGGGCACGATCGAAGAGCTGAAGCACAACCAGGAGGTCAAGGACAGATACCTTTCCGTATAGCGACGAGTCCCTCGTCCTTCGAAGAGCGCCCCGCGCCGCGGGTTTCCGAACAGGCCGTCGGCCGAACGAAAAAGGAGGGAAGCGCCCCTAGTCCTCGAAATTCCCCTCCGCCCCCTTGTGAGCCTTGAGGCCCTTCGCCCTCTCCACGATCTGCTCGTTCGTCCAATGGCTCCGGTCTTCGAGCACGCTGCCTTTGGGCCCGAGGTCAAAGGAGCCGGCCTTGAGAACCGCCTCGACGGCCAGCCGGTCCGTGTCGCCTGAATTTAGGACTTCGGTCATCATCCTGAAGGCGAACTCTTCGACCCCTTTCGCCATCCGTTCGCGCACGGCGGCCGGCTGCGCCAGGAGCCTGTTTTCGAAGGGCAGGTTCAGATTTTTATAATCCCCCTTCTTCCACCCTTTGCCCTCGGCATAGGCGACCATTTCGGCCCAGGGTCCTCGGCGACCCCTTCGCCCCGGCGCTTGATGAAGTTGCCGCCTGCGTCCAGTTGGGCGTTGCCGTAGTCGTTTACCTCGAGGCCCCACGAGATCATTTGCAGGGCGGTGGCGACGTTTGCCTTGGTGGTTGCGGTTTTCGCGGCGATTTCCCGCAGCCGGTCGGAGTTGTTGCCGGACGTGCCGTGCTGTGCGCCGCTCACCTTATAGGGGGCGAGGGCGTGGTGGATCTCTGCGGTTAGCTCCACCTGTATGCCCGCGTCGCTCGCCTCGATGCCGTGGGTGGTGCCATTGTTGAGGGCGATCCAGTCGGGGAAGATATTGTAGGCGTTCAACCCCCGGATCAGGAATCTTGCCTCGGGAACGGTAGACAGTCCCTCTTTGCCCTTGATCTCGCCCACCTCGGTCTCGAGCTCCGCCCATTTCGGAACGAACGGGTTCAGCTCGATATTGGCGAGAAGGTTCTGGTCGTCGGGCAGGTGGGAGGCGTCGACGGCGATGGAGGTCAGGCCCGCGTCGAACATCGTCGGTATCTCGACCTTTGCGGCGGCAAGGTCCTCGCCGCTCTTGATCCCGTAATGGTCTGCGTGGACGGCGACGGGAACGGTTATGCCCATTTCGTTGCATAGGGTGTCGACGAAGCGGGCTAGGTTCCATAAACTGGTGGCGCAGTAAGACTTTTGGCCCCCTTCCGACTTGGCGATCTCGATGATGATGGCGGCCCTCGCCCTCTGGGCGGCCCTGCAGGGCGCCGGGGATGACGAAGTAGCTCCTGCCGTTTGCAGCCATGGCGATGGCATGCCCCTTGGCGAGCATGGCTCGGTCTATCGCTTTGCCGCTGAGGATGAGCGCCCTGGAATCGGGGAAAAGCTCCCTGATGTTGGGGGGGCGAAACTGTAGGGCTTTTTCGAAATCCGCCGAATAGGACATGGGTCGTTCTCCTTTTGCATTAAAATGGCAGCGGCGTCGCCCTGCTCCTCTTTCATTGTAGAGCAAAGCGTCCGCCAACGCAAGGAGCGATCGCAAGGCTTGATTCGGCCCTCATTTTAGTGTAAACTACATGCTCGCACCGCCTTTCCGCCGCGTAAATTGAATGGCTCGAAGGAAGCATGAAGCAGGATAAGATACGCAACATCGCGATCATCGCTCACGTCGACCACGGCAAGACCACGCTCGTAGATCAATTATTCAAGCAGAGCGGCCTTTTCCGTGAGAACCAGATAGTCGAAGAGCGTCTCATGGATTCGATGGACTTGGAGAGGGAACGGGGCATCACCATCACCTCGAAAAACGGTTCTTTTCTCTATAAGGGATATCTGATCAACATCATCGACACGCCGGGCCACGCCGATTTCGGCGGGCAGGTCGAGAGGGTGCTAAAGATGGCGGACGGGGTCCTCCTGCTCGTCGACGCCGCCGAAGGCCCCATGCCGCAGACCTATTTCGTCCTCAAGAAGGCGCTCGCCTTGAACCTGCGCGTCATCGTGGTGATAAACAAGATCGACAAGCCCGCGGCCAGATGCGAAGCGGTCGTGGACGAAGTGTTCGACCTGTTCGTGAAGCTCGATGCGCCCGACCGGATCCTCGATTTCCCCTCGATCTTCACTTCAGCGAAGGAGGACTTCGCGACCCTCGATCACAGGGCAAGGTCGGGTTCCATGATGCCCCTCTTCGATATGATCGTCGATGAGATCCCCGCGCCGGAGGGCAGTGCCGACGGTCCGCTCCAGATGCTTGTCAGCTCGCTGAGCTACTCTCCTTTTTCTTGGGCAGGCTCGCCATCGGAAAGATCGCCTCGGGCCGGATAGGTATTGACGAGGAAGTCGTCGTTGCGACGCCGGACGAGCCGCCCCGGACGGCCAGGATAACCAAAATGTACGGGTTCAAGGGTACGGAGAAGGCCGAGACGGACGAGGCCGGAGTGGGTGAGATCGTGGCGGTGGCGGGAATGGAATCGATCACCATAGGCGAGACGCTCACGGACCCCCGGGACCCGAGACCTCTCGCCGGCATCACGGTCAACCCGCCGACGGTAAGCATGAGCTTCGTCGCGAACGATTCGCCGTTTTACGGCAAAGAAGGACGGTTCGTCACCTCCCGGCGCTTGAGGGAGAGACTCTTCGGGAAACCCTGTCGGACGTGGCCCTCGGCGTAGAGGAGCTGGGAGACGCGCAAGGATACAAGGTCTCGGGAAGGGGCGAGCTTCCTCTCTCGATCCTCATCGAAAAGATGCGGAGAGAAGGATACGAGTTCCAGGTAACCAGACCCCCGGCGATATTCCGGGAAGTCGACGGCAGGAAGCTGGAGCCTTACGAAGAGCTGATCGTCGACGTGGATGAGAACTACATGGGCAAGGTGATCGAAAACCTGGGCGCAAGGAGGGGGGACCTCCTGGAAATGCACCAGAAAGCCGGCATGGCGAGGCTCAAGTACAGGGTGCCGACGCGCGGGCTCCTCGGTTTCCGCTCCGAATTCCTAACCGACACGCGGGGCATGGGCGTCATGAACTACGTCTTCCTCGAATTCGGCGATTATGCCGGCGAGATAAAGAACAGGACGAAGGGCGTGCTGATCGCGATGAACCGGTGCACTACCGTAGCCTATGCCCTGTTCAACCTCCAGGAGCGCGGCCGCCTCTTCCTGGGACCCGGAGAAAAGGTCTACGAGGGGCAGATCATCGGTGAGCATTCGCGGGACTCCGACCTCGTCGTCAATCCGGCCAAAGGGAAGAAGCTGACCAACATGCGGGCCTCCGGCTCGGACGACGCCGTTATTCTACGCCCCCGGTGAAAATGAGCCTCGAGGAATGCATCTCTTACATCAACGACGACGAGTTGGTCGAGATAACGCCTCTCTCCATCAGGCTGCGCAAGCAGGTCCTGGACGAGCTCGAGCGCCGCCGCACGAAACCGGCCGCATAGAAAAGGGCAAAAAAGCATGAAAAGGGGGCTCGATGCGGAAATGAGCGAACAGATCACGGCCCCCGCCCGGGACGACTTCGTGCCTCGATTAGTGGAGTTCGTCTCTGCCTATGCGAGCGAGATGGCCTTCGGGGAGGAGAGGATAGGGGAAATCCGCCTCGCCCTCGAAGAGGCGCTCGGCAACATCATCCGCTTCGCCTGTCCCACCGGCGCCGAAGAGATAAGGATCACGGCCGAGGCCCATGAGATGGGCGCCGTCGTCCTCAACATCGGACACCGGGGTCCCCTTCAACATGCTCGCAATGAGCACATTTGCTGAGATGGCTGACGGCGGCGACGGTCGGATGCCTTCAACAAGCAGGATGAAGAGGGCGATCAGGGACATCGAGTACAGGAGGGACGGCGCGGCCGGGAGGAACGTCCTCGCCTGGGTGATCTCGAAATAACGGCGACTTGCACAAAATGATTCCCCCTGAAGCGTTTCTTTTCGGGCGCCGCGCGAAAGTCGCCTTTTCCGGTATTGGGTCCTTCTGGCGTCGATTAAGTTCCTAAGATGACGTCGGTAAGAACGATTCGCCCGGCGCCTTTAGAGTCGAGCGAACATGAGGCGCGACAGGCTTCCGACCCGGAGGCCGTCGCTCCGGTCCTTGAAGTACCTTTCATTTATCTCTTCCGGACCGTTATCCTCGACTCGTCCGAAACCCATGGCCGCCAGGTCTCTCATGAGCGCTTCAGGCTCGAAAAGCGCCTGCAACGGTTCTCCGGCCGACGCAACACGCCTGGCAAATGCCTCGAAGCGCGCCCGCTGGGCAGGGCCTAACAACGATGGGGAGATCATGTAGTCGAAAATGACCCCGCTCCCCGCCGGCGACGACGCAATGAAGCGCAATGTCGTCATCACCGCCTCGGTTGCCAGGTATTCCGTCACGCCGAGCCACGAAAAGAACGCGCCTTTGCCATGGTCGTAGCCTGCGCCTCTCAGCCCCTCTTCGAGCGTCTGAACGCCGAAGTCGACCGGCGCGAACGTGAGGTCGACCGGGAGTGCGATGCCGGCCTCCTTCAGGCGCGCCCGCTTCCAGGTCTGCGTTGCAGGGTGGTCGACTTCATACGCGAGCAACACTCCTTGAGGATACGGGTTTCGATAGGCGAAGGTGTCGAGTCCCGCGCCTACAATGACATACTGACGGACGCCCCGGCGAACGGCTGAGGCGAGCTCGTTTTCCGCCCGGCGACTGCGGGCGGCAATGAATGCACGAAGGTAAGGCGACAGCGGCGAGGTCTCGGATTGACGCGGATCGGCGCGTAATGCCGACTCTCCTCCCTGCCGATGATGGATAGCGCGAGAGGGTTGTCCAAAACTTTCGGATCGTCCAGGAGCTGATGCGCCGCGCGCGCATCGCCGCGCGCCGGGCGATATCCACTGGGCCGGTCTTCTTTCATCGAACCATCCTCCTTGATCTTCGTTGCTCCCGCCCCGCTGCGGTCTTAGATGCCCCCGGTTTCTTTCCTATGTACAGGTAAGCCGCGCCGAGGCCGAGCCTGTGCGTCTCCGTGTCGACCATTCCCGCCTTCCGCATCAGGCCGAGAATTCGCCCGGAGAAAGGAAGTTCATGATCGAATCGGCCAGGTACCGGTAAGCCGGGGTTGGGGGAAAACCTTCCCGGCGATGCGCGGCAGGATGCGATTGAGATAGCCGGGTAGACGAGGCTGGAAGACCAATTGCGCGTGAAGGCCATCTCAAGCGCCATGATCCTGCAGCCGGGGATTGCCACGCGCGTCATCTCCGGAGCGCCCGCAGCCTGTCGGGATGTTCCTGATGCCGAAGGCGATCCCCGCCACTGTTCGAATGAATTTTCGGGGAAGGGCAAGGAGAGGGCGTCGCCCAGGAGCAATTGGACCCGTCCGGGAAGACCGGCCCCTCTCCAGTGTCCGACGTCGAGCATCTCCTTCATGAAGTCGAGAACTGACCACGGCGATTCCGGGATGGGCGAGACCGGCGCCTATGGCGAGGTCTGCCGTACCGGGTACCACGCCGCCGAGAAAACGGCGCGTCGAGGTGAAAAAAATGGTTTCACCTCGACGCGCCGTTTTCTCGACGTGGCCACCGGTACGGCAGACCTCGCCATAGGCGCCGGTCTCGCCCATCCCGGAATCGCCGTGGTCGGTCTCGACTTCATGAAGGAGATGCTCGACGTCGGACGGCTCAAGATAGCAGGGGCCGGTCTTTCCGGACGGGTCCAATTGCTCCTGGGCGACGCCCTCTCCTGCCCTTCCCCGAAAATTCATTCGACGTAGCGGGGATCGCCTTCGGCATCAGGAACATCCCCGACAGGCTGCGGGCGCTCCGGGAGATGACGCGCGTGGCAATCCCCGGCGGCAGGATCATGGCGCTTGAGATGGCCTTCACGCGCAACTGGTTCTCCAGCCTCGTCTACCACGGCTATCTCAATCGCATCCTGCCGCGCATCGCCGGAAGGTTTTCCCCAACCCCGCCGCTTACCGGTACCTGGCCGATTCGATCATGAACTTCCCTTCTCCGGGCGAATTCTCGGCCCTGATGCGGGAGGCGGGAATGGTCGACACGGAGACGCACAGGCTCGCCCTCGGCGCGGCTTACCTGTACATAGGAAAGAAACCGGGGGCATCTAAGACCGCACCGGGGCGGGAGCAACGAAGATCAAGGAGGATGGTTCGATGAAAGAAGACCGGCCCAGTGCAACGGCCCGGCGCGCGGCGATGCGGCGCGCGGCGCATCAGCTCCTGGACGATCCGAAAGTTTTTGACGACCCTCTCGCGCTATCCATCATCGGCAGGGAGGATGAGTCGGCATTACGCGCCGATCCGCGTCAATCCGAGACCTCGCCGCTGTCGCCTTACCTTCGTGCATTCATTGCCGCCCGCAGTCGCCGGGCGGAAGACGAGCTCGCCTCAGCCGTTCGCCGGGGCGTCCGTCAGTATGTCATTGTAGGCGCGGGACTCGACACCTTCGCCTATCGAAACCCGTATCCTCAAGGAGTGTTGCTCGCGTATGAAGTCGACCACCCTGCAACGCAGACCTGGAAGCGGGCGCGCCTGAAGGAGGCCGGCATCGCACTCCCGGTCGACCTCACGTTCGCGCCGGTCGACTTCGGCGTTCAGACGCTCGAAGAGGGGCTGAGAGGCGCAGGCTACGACCATGGCAAAGGCGCGTTCTTTTCGTGGCTCGGCGTGACGGAATACCTGGCAACCGAGGCGGTGATGACGACATTGCGCTTCATTGCGTCGTCGCCGGCGGGGAGCGGGGTCATTTTCGACTACATGATCTCCCCATCGTTGTTAGGCCCTGCCCAGCGGGCGCGCTTCGAGGCATTTGCCAGGCGTGTTGCGTCGGCCGGAGAACCGTTGCAGGCGCTTTTCGAGCCTGAAGCGCTCATGAGAGACCTGGCGGCCATGGGTTTCGGACGAGTCGAGGATAACGGTCCGGAAGAGATAAATGAAAGGTACTTCAAGGACCGGAGCGACGGCCTCCGGGTCGGAAGCCTGTCGCGCCTCATGTTCGCTCGACTCTAAAGGCGCCGGGCGAATCGTTCTTACCGACGTCATCTTAGGAACTTAATCGACGCCAGAAGGACCCAATACCGGAAAAGGCGACTTTCGCGCGGCGCCCGAAAAGAAACGCTTCAGGGGGAATCATTTTGTGCAAGTCGCCGTTATTTCGAGATCACCCAGGCGAGGACGTTCCTCCCGGCCGCGCCGTCCCTCCTGTACTCGATGTCCCTGATCGCCCTCTTCATCCTGCTTGTTGAAGGCATCCGACCGTCGCCGCCGTCAGCCATCTCAGCAAATGTGCTCATTGCGAGCATGTTGAAGGGGACCCCGGTGTCCGAGATGTTGAGGACGACGGCGCCCATCTCATGGGCCTCGGCCGTGATCCTTATCTCTTCGGCGCCGGTGGGACAGGCGAAGCGGATGATGTTGCCGAGCGCCTCTTCGAGGGCGAGGCGGATCTCCCCTATCCTCTCCTCCCCGAAGGCCATCTCGCTCGCATAGGCAGAGACGAACTCCACTAATCGAGGCACGAAGTCGTCCCGGGCGGGGGCCGTGATCTGTTCGCTCATTTCCGCATCGAGCCCCTTTTCATGCTTTTTTGCCCTTTTCTATGCGGCCGGTTTCGTGCGGCGGCGCTCGAGCTCGTCCAGGACCTGCTTGCGCAGCCTGATGGAGAGAGGCGTTATCTCGACCAACTCGTCGTCGTTGATGTAAGAGATGCATTCCTCGAGGCTCATTTTCACCGGGGGCGTGAGAATAACGGCGTCGTCCGAGCCGGAGGCCCGCATGTTGGTCAGCTTCTTCCCTTTGGCCGGATTGACGACGAGGTCGGAGTCCCGCGAATGCTCACCGATGATCTGCCCCTCGTAGACCTTTTCTCCGGGTCCCAGGAAGAGGCGGCCGCGCTCCTGGAGGTTGAACAGGGCATAGGCTACGGTAGTGCACCGGTTCATCGCGATCAGCACGCCCTTCGTCCTGTTCTTTATCTCGCCGGCATAATCGCCGAATTCGAGGAAGACGTAGTTCATGACGCCCATGCCCCGCGTGTCGGTTAGGAATTCGGAGCGGAAACCGAGGAGCCCGCGCGTCGGTATCCTGTACTTGAGCCTCGCCATGCCGGCTTTCTGGTGCATTTCCAGGAGGGCCCCCCTCCTTGCGCCCAGGTTTTCGATCACCTTGCCCATGTAGTTCTCATCCACGTCGACGATCAGCTCTTCGTAAGGCTCCAGCTTCCTGCCGTCGACTTCCCGGAATATCGCCTGGGGTCTGGTCACCTGGAACTCGTATCCTTCTCTCCGCATCTTTTCGATGAGGATCGAGAGATGGAGCTCGCCCCTTCCCGAGACCTTGTATCCTTGCGCGTCTCCCAGCTCCTCTACGCCGAGGGCCACGTCCGACAGGGTTTCCCTGAAGAGTCTCTCCCTCAAGTGCCGGGAGGTGACGAACCGTCCTTCTTTGCCGTAAAACGGCGAATCGTTCGCGACGAAGCTCATGCTTACCGTCGGCGGGTCGACCGTGATGCCGGCGAGAGGTCTCGGGTCCCGGGGGTCCGTGAGCGTCTCGCCTATGGTGATCGATTCCATTCCCGCCACCGCCACGATCTCACCCACTCCGGCCTCGTCCGTCTCGGCCTTCTCCGTACCCTTGAACCGGTAGATCTTGGTTATCCTGGCCGTCCGGGGCGGCTCGTCCGGCGTCGCAACGACGACTTCCTTGTCTATATGGATCCGGCCCGAGGTGATCTTTCCGATGGCGAGCCTGCCCAGAAAAGGAGAGTAGCTCAGCGAGCTGACAAGCATCTGGAGCGGACCGTCGGCACTGCCCTCCGGCGCGGGGATCTCATCGACGATCATATCGAAGAGGGGCATCATGGAACCCGACCTTGCCCTGTGATCGAGGGTCGCGAAGCCCTCCTTCGCTGAAGTGAAGATCGAGGGGAAATCGAGGATCCGGTCGGGCGCATCGAGCTTCACGAACAGGTCGAACACTTCGTCCACGACCGCTTCGCATCTGGCCGCGGGCTTGTCGATCTTGTTTATCACCACGATGACGCGCAGGTTCAAGGCGAGCGCCTTCTTGAGGACGAAATAGGTCTGCGGCATGGGGCCTTCGGCGGCGTCGACGAGCAGGAGGACCCCGTCCGCCATCTTTAGCACCCTCTCGACCTGCCCGCCGAAATCGGCGTGGCCCGGCGTGTCGATGATGTTGATCAGATATCCCTTATAGAGAAAAGAACCGTTTTTCGAGGTGATGGTGATGCCCCGTTCCCTCTCCAAGTCCATCGAATCCATGAGACGCTCTTCGACTATCTGGTTCTCACGGAAAAGGCCGCTCTGCTTGAATAATTGATCTACGAGCGTGGTCTTGCCGTGGTCGACGTGAGCGATGATCGCGATGTTGCGTATCTTATCCTGCTTCATGCTTCCTTCGAGCCATTCAATTTACGCGGCGGAAAGGCGGTGCGAGCATGTAGTTTACACTAAAATGAGGGCCGAATCAAGCCTTGCGATCGCTCCTTGCGTTGGCGGACGCTTTGCTCTACAATGAAAGAGGAGCAGGGCGACGCCGCTGCCATTTTAATGCAAAAGGAGAACGACCCATGTCCTATTCGGCGGATTTCGAAAAAGCCCTACAGTTTCGCCCCCCCAACATCAGGGAGCTTTTCCCCAATTCCAGGGCGCTCATCCTCAGCGGCAAAGCGATAGACCGAGCCATGCTCGCCAAGGGGCATGCCATCGCCATGGCTGCAAACGGCAGGAGCTACTTCGTCATCCGCGGCGCCCTCAGGGCCGCCCAGAGGGCGAGGGCCGCCATCATCATCGAGATCGCCAAGTCGGAAGGGGGCCAAAAGTCTTACTGCGCCACCAGTTTATGGAACCTAGCCCGCTTCGTCGACACCCTATGCAACGAAATGGGCATAACCGTTCCCGTCGCCGTCCACGCAGACCATTACGGGATCAAGAGCGGCGAGGACCTTGCCGCCGCAAAGGTCGAGATACCGACGATGTTCGACGCGGGCCTGACCTCCATCGCCGTCGACGCCTCCCACCTGCCCGACGACCAGAACCTTCTCGCCAATATCGAGCTGAACCCGTTCGTTCCGAAATGGGCGGGGCTCGAGACCGAGGTGGGCGAGATCAAGGGCAAAGAGGGGCTCTCTACCGTTCCCGAGGCAAGATTCCTGATCCGGGGGTTGAACGCCTACAATATCTTCCCCGACTGGATCGCCCTCAACAATGGCACCACCCACGGCATCGAGGCGAGCGACGCGGGCATACAGGTGGAGCTGACCGCGGAGATCCACCACGCCCTCGCCCCCTATAAGGTGAGCGGCGCACAGCACGGCACGTCCGGCAACAACTCCGACCGGCTGCGGGAAATCGCCGCGAAAACCGCAACCACCAAGGCAAACGTCGCCACCGCCCTGCAAATGATCTCGTGGGGCCTCGAGGTAAACGACTACGGCAACGCCCAACTGGACGCAGGCGGCAACTTCATCAAGCGCCGGGGCGAAGGGGTCGCCGAGGACCTCTGGGCCGAAATGGTCGCCTATGCCGAGGGCAAAGGGTGGAAGAAGGGGGATTATAAAAATCTGAACCTGCCCTTCGAAAACAGGCTCCTGGCGCAGCCGGCCGCCGTGCGCGAACGGATGGCGAAAGGGGTCGAAGAGTTCGCCTTCAGGATGATGACCGAAGTCCTAAATTCAGGCGACACGGACCGGCTGGCCGTCGAGGCGGTTCTCAAGGCCGGCTCCTTTGACCTCGGCCCAAAGGCAGCGTGCTCGAAGACCGGAGCCATTGGACGAACGAGCAGATCGTGGAGAGGGCGAAGGGCCTCAAGGCTCACAAGGGGGCGGAGGGGAATTTCGAGGACTAGGGGCGCTTCCCTCCTTTTTCGTTCGGCCGACGGCCTGTTCGGAAACCCGCGGCGCGGGGCGCTCTTCGAAGGACGAGGGACTCGTCGCTATACGGAAAGGTATCTGTCCTTGACCTCCTGGTTGTGCTTCAGCTCTTCGATCGTGCCCTGATAGGTGATCTTGCCCTTATCGATGACGTAGCCCCTGTCGGCTACGGAGAAAGCGAAGACTGCGTTCTGCTCGACCAGGAAGATCGTTATCTCCTTCTTCAATCTGAGGATGAGCTTCATCAGGTCTTCGACGATTATGGGCGCGAGGCCCTCCGAGATTTCGTCGAGAAGGAGCAGCTCGGGATTGCCCATGAGGGTCCTTGCGATGGTCAGCATCTGCTGCTCCCCTCCGCTCAACTTCATCCCTTTGCGGTTCTCCAGCCCTTTCAGGATCGGGAAGGCTTCGTAGACCCTCTCGATGGTCCATCCGCCGTGATTTTTGCCTTTGCGCGCTAACTCCAGGTTGTCCCTCACGGTGATGTTGGGGAAGATCCTTCTGTCCTCGGGCACATATCCTATCCCCTTCTTCGCGATCACGTGGGGACGCGACCCGCGCAGCTCTTCTCCCCTGAACATGATGCTTCCGGATTTAGGCGGAGTAAGGCCGATAATGCTCTTGAGAGTGGTCGATTTGCCCGCCCCGTTGCGGCCTATGAGACAAACGTTCTCTCCTTCCCGTATCTCCAGGGAGACTCCCTGAAGAATATGGCTGACGCCGTAGAATGTGTGGATATCGTCAACCGTCAGCATCTGTCAATCCTCCCAGATAGGCTTCTTTTACCTTGCGGTTCGATCGGATCTCGTCAGGCGCGCCGTCGGCCAGAATCGAGCCGTAATAGAGCACGACGATCCTGTCGGAGATGGAGAAGACTACGTTCATGTCGTGCTCGATGATGAAAAAGGTCGTTTCGGTCCGGTTGGAGAGGTCCCTTATGAGATTGACCATCCTCTTCGTCTCTTCCGGCGTCATCCCCTGGGTGGGCTCGTCCAGAAGGATGAGGTCCGGCTCGGTCGCGAGCGTGATCCCTATCTCCACGACCCTCATGTCGCCGTGGGAAAGGATGGAGCAGACGTCGTCCTTCTTGTCCGCGAGACCGATAAGCTCGAGGTAGCGCATCGACTGCTCGTAGAGGGAGCGGGAGGACTCCACGGGGGTGAAGAGGTTCATCCTGGCGGACGAGCGGGCTATCACCGCAGCCCTCACGTTCTCCAGCACGGTCAGTCCGCTGAATATGCTCGTGATCTGGAAGGACCTGCCCACGCCGCGCTTCACTATCTGGTGCGGAGCAAGACCGGTGATGTCTTTGTCCTTGAAGAGGATCTTGCCGGACGAGGGCGGGAACCTTCCGGTTATGACGTTGTAGAAGGTGGTCTTCCCCGCGCCGTTTGGCCCGATGAGGGACGTTATCTCCTTTTCCCTTATGGACAGGCTTATATTGGAAAGGGCCGCCATCTGTCCGAAGTACCTGCTCAGGTTCCTCGTCTCCAGGATTGTACCTTTGGGACGGGGTGTTTCAGCCGCATTGCCGGTCATAAGATCAACTCTCCTTTTGCCCGCTCCATCCTGCCTCCTTTATGTTAGCGCTGCAACGTCCGCTAAGCTACTTTCCAACCTCTAGCGCCTTCTTTGCCCTGCCGCGCATCATGCTTCTGATCTTAACCGACGCCCATTTGAAGGCGCCCGTCTGGTAGATGAGATAGTCGAGAAGTCCCATGCGGGCGGAGCTGACGATGAAGATCATGACGGCGCCAAGGAAGAAGGAGGCGTACCTCGTGTGAGAGGTGAGGAAGGTGTTCAAAAAGACCATCACTCCCGCCCCCACGACGGGTCCGAAGAAGTTCTTCATGCCCCCTATGAGGATCATGAAGATCGGATCGGCGCCCTTTATCCATTCCGCATGGTCGGGATAGGCGCCGCTGATGTTGAGGGCGGTGAGCCCCTCCGGCGACGGCCGTGAATATGCCCGAGATGACGAATACGCCTATCTGGTATCTCCTGATGTTGACCCCCACGAACTGCGCCCTCGTCGCATTCTCGCGGATGCTCCTGAGCACCCAGCCGAAGGGGGAGTTGACTACGGCCTTGCAGAGTATGAAAGAGCCGACGACTAAAACGACGGTAAAGTAGTAGAAGTGGAGGCGGGGACCGATGTCGACGGACAACCCCGGGAGAAGATGGATGAGAGGCACGGGGATCCCCCCTATGAGGCCCTGCTGCCCGCCCGTGAGGCTCGTCCATTTAATGATGATGATGTAGATGATCTGGCTGAAGGCCAGCGTGAGGAAGGCGAAGTAGAACTTCGTCAGCTTCGTGCAGAAGTACCCCATGAAGACGGCGTAGACGGCGCCCAGGAACATGAGGCTCAACAGGGTCAGGGGGATGCCTAGGGAAGTCTGGCGCAGGAGGACCCCCATAGTATAGGACCCCAGGCCGAAGAAGGCGTTCTGTCCGAGCGAGAGGAGCCCCGTGTAGCCTATGAGCAGGTTGAGGCTCACCCCGAAGAGGGCGCCGATCAGGATGTCTATCATGTTGTTGATGTAGAAGAGGGAGTGGAAACAGAGGGGAAAGAGCACGAGAAAACAGACGGCGACAATCCACAGCCAGTAGGAACCGATCCGCTTCATAGGGCCTCCCTTACTCCAACGGCTGTCCGAACAGTCCCCACGGCCGGATTATGAGGACCACGATCACGAGAAAAAAGATGAAGAACAGCTCGAAGTCGGGAAAGCCCAGTATCCCGAAGGACCGCATGACCCCCACCATGAAGGCGGCCGTCAGAACGCCGCCTATGCTTCCCACCCCGCCTATGACCATGACGATGAAGGACTCTATGATAATGGAGAAGCCCATGCCCGGCGTAGCCGATCTCATGGGTCCGGCAAGGAGTCCCCCCAGGCCGGCCAGCACGCCGCCTAAGGCAAAGACTAAGGTGTAGACGGAGCGCACGTCGATGCCTAAGCATTCCACCATGTTGGCATCGGAGGCGGATGCGCTGACGAGCTTGCCGAACTTGGTCTTAGACAATACGAACCAGAGCAGAAGGAAAACGAAGGCGCCCATGGCGATGATGAACCCGTAGTAGGCCGGAATGGCGCTTCCTAAAAAGAAGAGGGGGGGACGCTGGAAGATCTTCGCCATCTGGACGGACTTGTAGTCGAATCCCCAGATGAACCTCGTGCCGTCGTCGAGGACGAGGAGGAGGCCGAAGGTCAGAAGAAACTGGTAGATATGGGGAGAGGCGTAGATCCTCCTTATGAGAAACCGCTCCACTACAAGCCCCAGAAATCCCACGCCCAAAGGGGCGAGCATGAGGGCGAGCCAGTAATGACCGCCAAGCCTCGTCATTACCGTATAGGTGATGTAGGCCCCGAGCATGTAGAAGGAGCCGTGGGCGAAATTGCTTATCCCCAGGACGCCGAAGATCAAAGAGAGCCCCGAAGCGACCAGAAAAAGTATCATGGCGATGACGACGGCGCTTGCCGATTGCGTTATGACGCAGCTCGAACTCCCGAAGCAGTCCAACAGACCATTAATATTCATTGCGTGCCTCTTTCCTTATTCCGGATGTTGCGCCTCCCCCTCTTAAGTTACAACCATCCCTTGCCCTTGAGCCAGGCCGTTTCGTCCCGGATTATCTCCTCCCACGACGGTATATATACATTGTTGAAATAGGGCTCCTGAGGGATAGAGGCCGCCCAGCCGCATACATAGTTGATCAAGTTATGGTCCCTGCCCCGCATTGTAACTGTGCCCCCGGGACCCACGCCCGAGGGAGAGACCACAGTCAAATCTTCCAGGGCTCGAACAACTTTCTCCGCGTCCGTCGATCGCGCTTTTTTGACGGCGCCTTCGAGCAGCAATGCCGCCGTATACATCCGCCATACGTATTCATTCGGAATGAAGCCGAAACGTTTCGTATAGCTGTCGAAGAGATCGTGGTTCGCCTTCGTATCGGGGACGAACCGTAGGTAACCGATCTTGGAGAAGGCGCCCGCAACAAACTTCCCCTGGGTCTTGACGATGGGCTCTATGATCATATAGTTCGCCAGATCTAAAAAGAAGAACTTGGTTTTTTCAAAAATCCCGTACATCAGGCCTTGTTTAACAAACGATACTGTATCTCCGGCATAGGTAATGCAGATTGCCGCATCGGGCTTCGCGTTCGCCACTTGCGTAATATACGGGGTGTAGTCGGACTCGAAAAGCTTGGGCCACCCCTGTCCCACAATCTGCACTTGCGGATTTTTTTTCATGAGCTGTTCCATCCAGCTCTTGGCGCTGTCTCTCCCGAACACATAATCGGCCGCTATCGTATACCATTTGTTAAGACCAAGCTCTTTCGAAACTTTCGCGGCATACTGGCCAAAGAGGAAGGCATCGAACAGGGTATTGTTGGCCGCCCTGAAGCAGTATGGGCTCCTCACCTTCGGGTCGGCGGTATAATCGGTAGCGTTGCAATTCGAAAAAATCGGTTTCTTGAGTTCTTTTGCGATCGCTTCGACGGCAAAGGTCTCCGAAGACGGGCCATACTGCATTATAAAGTCGTATCCTTCAGCAACAAAATCTCTTGCGAACCTTGCGCCCTGCTCGGGCTTGCCCTCGCTGTCGCGGTTAGATAGTTCTATTTGTCTTCCCAGGAGTCCCCCTTCCCGGTTAATCCTCTCGGCCCACAGGGCTACCCCATTGAAGGAGCCTATGCCCGTCTCGGCCGCCGCTCCGCTGCACGCCCCGAAAAGGCCTATTTTTATCGGTTTTTGAGCCGCTTTCTGGGCAATTCCCGTTCGTGCGCCCAGCAATGACCCCGCAGCAACCCCTGCCGCCCCGATTGCCGAAGTCTTGAGAAATTCCCTCCTGGAAAGAGCCTTTCCTTTCCCCTCTTTTTCTTCCGGCTTCACGAAAAAGTCCCTCCCTTTAAATGAGTTTTAGACGGCGCCATACCGCCGTCCATGGACAGGGCGACCCCCGTGATTGCAGAGGCGGCGTCTTCCGCGCCTCCCTGCCTGATCTCCTGTCGGCTGCCGGCCGGCCTGTTCCTTTATGTCGGCGACACCGACTATAGCGCCTTCTCGGGCAAATAGCAAGTCCTCGCCCTCCCGATCCCGTAATGACCGCTGCCTTTCCAGATAATATCATAAAGAAGGCCCGCTTTCCCTTACTATTTTATCCCATCCGGCCACGGTCCGTAATGGCGCAACTGATAATCGGAAGGCTTCTTGCCGAGCCATGTCTTGTTGAACTCGCCATAGGTCAGCCCCCTCTTCTTCCTGGCCGCCCGCTCCTCATCCCGCAACTTTTCCGTCCCGGCTTGATCGACGTCGAGCGTGGAGGCGTCGAAAGAGACGCGATAGACATTTCTCGCAACCCACTCCGAGATCAACCCGCGCCTCAAGTCCCTGACGACCGACGCCGGCTCGCGCTCGAGGACGTCCCCGAAGCCGCCCCCGGAACCGTTGCCCGATATCCAACCATCGCCATTCGACAACGGCGCATCGGGACCCATGAAGGACGGCAGGCGGGAAATGCCTTCCATAGCGATCAATTGAGTAAAATCTGCAACTTGTTTTTCGGGATCTTGAAAAAGGGGTTGCCAGTCTGTTTCGGTCATGTAAACAATGGGATGGAGCGACCCCGCATAGCCTCCCATCATGCCGAAGTTAATCGGGAATCGAGATGTTGTCGCCTGCAGACTGATCGTGGTCGGTCCCTTTGCGTTATGAAGGAGATCGCACCTGTGGGCGCCGATTCCGCCGCGAAGCTTGCCGGCGCCGGCCTGATCGATCGCCATGCGGCGGAAGAGGCAGAGGATCGGGTTCTGCACCTCGTCATGCTCCACATCCAACGAATCGGCGAAAGGATTAAACCAGAACATGGCGCCGTCCACTCCGTCCCGGACGGTGGTTACCGGGGCGCCGCCGATGTTGGCCCAATTCATGTTGGCCAAGAAACCCTTCTCCCCATATTGGTCCGTGGTTATCCCCCACGGCGTCGACATGACCGCGTACCCCGGGCCCGCCGTCACCCTTTCCCGGAACTCGGTCCCGTACATGGCCTTGGCCAGGCAGACCATGATTCCATTAACGACGGCGCCCGCAATCCTCATGGCACCGGTTGTGGCAGAGTCCGGATGGCAGTTGACGACCGTGCCCTCCGGCGCCTTGAACTCGAAGCACGGAAGCATGGCCGTGCTCGGAGGGAAATCGGCAAGGAGTTGGTGCATCACCTGGGAGAACAACAGGGCCCTGATCACATGGGGTTTACAGTTAAGGAAGGATTCGGTCGCAGGGGAGCTCCCCGTCATGTCGACCGTTATCTTCTCCCCCTGCTTCTTGACGGCTACGTGAACCACCCCGAGGGCCTCCTCTTTAGACCCCCTCAAGTCGAAGAAGACAGGGTGCCTGTATGTGCCGTCATGGAGCACTCGTATGCGGCTTGCGGCAGCGCCGTAGGCCCCCTCGATCAGGCGGCGGACGACCCCCGCAAAGAGTCCCGGGCCCTTTTCCCGGATCATCTCGACGATCCTGTCCCGGAGCTGTAAGCAGCACCCGGCCTTTATCTTCGTGTCGCTGACGACGATCCATGGGTTCCTTATCATGTTAGCCAGGAAATCCATAATGTCCGTCCGAAATTTGCCCCTGGAGACCAACTTCACAGGAGGGACCTTGATGCCTTCTTCGTATCTCGTCCTGGCGGACGGAATCAACCCGCCCGGCGTCGAACCCCCTGTCTCCGGCTCATGGGACGCGGATACCGTCCATGCGATCAGTTTGCCTTCCCAAAAAACGGGGGCGATCATTAACTGGTCCGGATAGTGGAAGCCTCCGTAATTGATGTCGTTGCAGAAGAACACGTCCCCTTCCTCGACGCCGACTCCCGGATCGTCGACAAAGTACTTCACCAGGTATTTGCACGGTATCATGCCGGTGCAAACGTGTATCAAGGTTCCCACCGAGGCGAAAGCCATGTCGCCGCTGGCTGAATATAGGCCCACGCAAACATCTCCTCCCTGAATGCCCGGGGAGAGACCCGTGTTGATCATGTTCTGTCGCACCTCTTCGCACATAAGTTCCAATTTGTTGGAGAAGATGGCGAAATCGGTCACGCTTATCTTGTCTTTCCATTCAAGCTCCAGACCCGTGGGAGGCTCTATGGCAATACGGTCCAGCAATTCCTTGTCAATCGGCATAGCTTCCCCCTGCTTTAAGCCTCGAAGACGCCGGAAAAGTATTTGTCTATGCTGTACTTCGTTCCCGGCGGGACGACGATAGTCGTATCGGTCGCTTCCACGATCGCCGGGCCGTGGATGATATTCCCCGGTTGAAGGAGAGCGGCATCATAGACAGACGACTCTTTCGGCTCATTGAAATCCTGCCACCACGTTTTCCTCTTGCCTTTAAGGGCCTTCGTCGCGTTCTCCCCGCCCATCTCTCCTATCGGCAGTACGGGCTTGGGAAGAGGAACTATGCCCGACAGATACAGACTCTCCACCGCGATGCCTCTCTCGGGAAGGGCGGACAGCTCTCCGTAACGCTGCACATATTTCCGATAATAGGCGCTGCATATCTCTCTCACATCGGCATCATCCTCGATCCGGATCTTCGGACTGACAAATCGCATCAGGGCCAGCTGAGTCCCGTATCGAGCCTCCAGCTCCAGGGTAAAGACTATGTCTTCCGGCCTGAACCCCTCCCCGACGATGTCGTTGACCGTTTGTTCCTGCAGCCTGCCGACGACGGCGTTGAACTCAGTGAATTCATCCAGATATTTTTCGTCCCGCCCGGGCAGACGGAGGACGATGTGCCTCGATGCCTCATAAACATGCTTCGGGTCCATGACCGCTCCGCCGAGAGCTGAAAATACCGAAGAAAAGGGGAAAATCATTATCCGCTCCGCCTTGAGCTGCAGGTTGTACCCTGCACAGTGGACCGGTCCGGCGCCTCCATATGCGAACAGGACGAACTCCCGCGGGTCCTCGCCCTTCTCCGCCAATTCGGCTGCCAGCTTATTCCCCATGTTGGCGTCAACGATGGTGCGGATGGCTCTTGCGGCCTCGATGCGGTTCATGCCCAGGGGCTTGGCGATCCTGTCCATGGCGAGGAGCGCCTTTTCCGCATCGAGCTTCATTCTCCCGCCCAGGAAGTTGTCCGGGTTGATATATCCGAGGACGACGTCCGCATCCGTCACCGTCGGCTCCACGCCTCCCTGGTTGTAACAGGCAGGACCCGGATAAGCCCGGGAGCTCCCGGGTCCTACTTCCAACCTGTTCCCCAGGGCCTTATTTATCCAGGCGATGGAGCCCCCTCCGGCGCCGATCGATTTTACCTCGATGGTGGACCTCTCCGTGCCCCAGCCGACAACGAGGGGGTAATCGCGGAACACGGTGCAATCCCCATCCTTGACAACGCCGTAATCGAAGCTGGTCCCGCCCATATCCGAGGCCACGACCTTGCGCAATCCGTACAGCCTGCTCAGGTAAGCGCTTGCGAACAAACCTGCCACCGGCCCTGCCCCCGCCGTATCCAGGGCGGTGGTCCGGCTCAGCTTCGAAACGCCTCCGATGCTCTTGATGATGACCAGGGGCTTTTGATACCCTTGTTCCCAGAGGTCGGAATTCAGGTTGGAAAGTTCCTCTCTCGTCCCCCCATGAAGATACGCGTTCAGCACGGTTACATTGGCTCTCGCGTACTCATGCCATTTGGGCTGCACTTCGCTGGATAGCAGGACCAACGGCTTTCCCAGGTTCTGGGCCGGGCATTCCTGTTCGATGATCTCTCTCACCATTTGTTCGTGGGACGGATTGAGGAATGACCACAGAAATACAACCACGAAGCCTCGAACGCCCCGGTCTATCAGATACCGCACCTTCTGCCGCACCTGCTCCGGATCGATCGGGATGAGCGCATGGCCGAACGAGTCAACCCTTTCCCGTATTCCGACAGTAAGCTCGGGGGGAACCAGGGGCTCCGGCTTGGCGTACTTGTACATGAGGCGCCGGAGTTCGGATGCGGGCAGCCAATCGCCCCATAGCCTGCCCCTCCCTATGAGAAGCACCTGCTCGTGGCCTGCCGTCGTCAGAAGACCCAACCGGGGTCCGCTCCGCTCTATGATGGCATTTGTAGCAAGGGTTGTGGAATACCTGATCACGTCCGCATCCCGAACCAGGTCCCCGAAAGTCATTCCGAGCTGCTCCCCTGCGTTCTCCATGGCTTTGCGAAAGCCGACGCTGAGCTGACCTGGGGTCGAAAGGGCCTTGCCCCGGGCAATGGCCGATCCTCGCAATACCACGCAGTCGGTAAATGTTCCGCCCACATCTATATCGATGCTCGTTTCCACCGTTGTCTCCTTACGGCCTGCCGCGGTCAGTTAGGCCGAACCCTGAAACCTGGCCTTCAGGGCGTCCACGTCGATCTCGATATCGTCGGTCAGCGGATGGCCGGAAGGAAGGTATTCCACCTCGAACATCGTCGCGCAATCAGGGCAGTAGAATTCTATCAAGCGGCACCATCCCGGGTCCGGGGCAAAGGTAAAGCCGCCCGGGTAAGACCCGACGTAGGGCGGATGCACCTCCGTCGGATCCCGTTCTGCAACGAGAAGGAATTTTTTATAACTCTCCCTGGCCGGGCCTAATTCCCTGCCGCAACGATTGCAGCACCACATCTCCTTTTCGAGGTCGATATCCAGGTACTCCGTGATCCGCGCCTTCATTTATTTACGGACCTCCAATCTTCCGTTCAGATATTCGTCTGTCGTATATGTCCATCCCGGTGCAACGAGGAACGTCGTGCCCGGCGCTTCTATAATGGCGGGACCGCAAATCACGCCGGCGGGCGCTAAAAGGTCCTGTCGATAGACAGGGGTCGCCGCAAAGGCATCGTCCCAGTATGCATTCCTCGCCCCCTTGAAAGCCTTTGCAGGATCGGCCCCTTGGTCCCGATGGGCGGGAAACGGCGTATAGCCCTTGGCGCCGTCGACCATCGAAGAGAAATATCCGGGAGCTACGGCATTAAAAGGGAAGACGATGATCCGTTCGATGCCCGAGCGGCGGGCAGACCCGCAGCAGCGGCTGCCGCCCGCGCCGCCGAAGGCAATCAGGGTAAGGTCCGACGCCCTCAACCCTCTTGCGTCTATCTCCTGCCTGATGGCTTCCGCGATATTTGTCTCTGCGGCTTCGATGATGGCGTACGCGGCTTTTTCGACCGACTGGCCGATAATCGAGGCGATCTTTTCCCGAATGGCCGCCACCGCCTTGTCCCTATCGGGTTTTCTGCTCTCGCCTTCGAAAGAGTCCGGATCGAGATAACCGAGAGCCAGGTCCGCGTCAATCACGGCAGGATCGCCATTCGGGAGACCAAAGGCCGCGGCCCCGCCTGCCAACGCCGCTGTCTTAGGGCCTGCTGCGACTCTGCCGTCGGCCGGCCCTACCCGGGCGATTGCGCCCCCCCCGCCGCAGGCCGATCTTACGTCCACGGTCGAGATATTCGCCGGTGCGCCATTGATAACAATTTCACTCATGATCGATGCTTTCCCGCCCACGACGGCGCCGACGCGGACCGACGCTCCGGCGCCGGCATCCATATAGATGAAATCAGCGACCCCGTAGAGCGCTTTCGCAACGACGGCGCAGCCCAGGCCCGCTCGCGCCGTACTCGAGGCGTAAACATCGAGGGCTTTTGTGTGCACCTGAGTGGCTTTAGCGCCCGTTCCATGGGCGATGAGGAGGGGCGGCCGGAACCCGGCGTCATGGACCGCATCCTCGGCCCCGCCGGCATGGCGGTTGATGTCGCGATGCAAATAGGCGTTAACGACGGCGGTATGGGTCCGGGACCGGTCGTCGGAATCGGCTGCAACTTCCGATGCCAGGAATAAATCCGCACTGCCGAGATAATGTGCCGGATACTTTCTGGCCATGATCTCGCGCACCTTCTTCTCCTGGACGGCATTCGCGAAAGCGCCGCTCAACGAGACGACGATCCCGGTAGCCCCGGCATCGACGAGGCTCTCAATTACCCTGGCAATCTCCTCCTCATCTACATCCTCGATAATCCTGCCTGCCTTATCGACTCCGCCCTTGATCCCTGCGATCATGCCCGACCGAACAAGGCCGCGGCCGTAATGGACCGCCCCCGGCTCGCCCTCGAGGGCCGAACGGAGATCGTTTTCGACGCTCCGGCTGATTATGAGACCCAGCTTGCCTCTACCTCCCTGGAGGAGCAGCTCGCCCGCGATGCTCGTAGACCACGTGACGGAGGAAGTCCGACCGAGCATCTCTGCGGGGGACAGATCGAGTTTCCGCGCCAGATCGTGAAGACAACCGATGAAACTCCTCTTGGGGTTCCCCTGATTGGTCTCTACCCTGGACCATGTAATTCCGTTCCCGCCGGTTGCAACGGCATGCGTGAATGCCGCCCCTGTATCCGCATAAATCGCGATTTCCATTCGTGATCTCCCTCTTTCGATTTCCGGGCGGTCTGATCGGCCCTCCATTGCCGTCCCATTCCTAACCCTCCGATCCGACGATGGGCGTCCGCCGTCCTTTAGGTTACAGGTCCATCTCTTTCAGTTCCCTGCTTACCACGAGTTCCGGCTCTGTAGCTCTCAACACTTCGTCCAGAGAAACACCGGGGGCCAGCTCTCTGAGCAGGAGACCCTCGGAGGCTACCTCTATCAACGCAAGGTTGGTAAAGATGAGTTTCACGGACCGTCTGGCGGTGAGCGGATATGTGCATTCCCGGACTATCCTCGGCGAGCCCGAAGAAGTGGTATGCTCCATGGCTACCCAGATCTGTTTGGCGCCGCATGCCAGATCCATGGCGCCCCCGATGCTCCCGATGCCCTCCGGAGAAGTGGTCCAGTTTGCCAGATCGCCTTTTTCCGATACCTGGTAGGCGCCGAGAACCGTCACGTCGATCAGGCCGCCCCTGATCATGGCAAACGAGTCGGCGCTATCGAAAAAGCTGGCGCCCGGCAGCAACGTAACCGGCTGGGCGCCAGCGTTGACGAGATTTAGGTCCTGTTCGTCCTCATCGGCGATCGGCCCATATCCGAGGATGCCGTTCTCACTCTGAAAGACGACGTCTATCTCGTCGGGAAGCCACTGGGAAACGATGGTCGGCAAGCCTATGCCAAGGTTGATGTACATCCCGTCTCTCAGCTCCCGCGCTATGCGCAGGGCCATCAGTTCACGCGTCAGACCGTTCATCCCTACGGCCTCCTGAATGACATGGCCACGGGCGGCGCCTTCACGACCCTTTGGACAAAGATCCCGGGGGTCACCACCGCGTCCGGATCTATCGCCCCCGGCTCTACGATCTCTTCGACCTCCGCGATCGTGACTGCGCCCGCCATCGCCATGATAGGGTTGAAATTCCTCGCCGCCATCCTATAGACGAGGTTGCCTACCGTGTCGGCTTTATATGCTTTAATGAACGCAAAATCCGCTTTCAAGCCGCGCTCGAGGAGATATTCCCTGCCTTCGAACTCCCTTTTTTCCTTGCCTCGTTCCACTATGGTTCCTATCCCGGTAGGGGTGTAGAAACCCCCTATTCCTGCGCCTCCAGCCCGTATTCTCTCGATGAGCGTGCCCTGCGGCACGTGTTCTACCTCTATTTCCCCGGACCTTGTCGCCTCTTCGAGGCGACTTCGGAAAGATGCGCGAGCGGGGGCGGTAGGGAACGACATAACCACTCTGGCGATCTGCGCCTTGTTCTCCATCATCATGATGTTGTTGAAGCTGTTGCATATGATCGTTAACCCAATGACTTCGCTTGCGATCAATCCCTTTACGAGGTTGTAAGGGGTGCCGGCATAACCGAAGCCGCCGATCATAATGGAGGCGCCGTTACGGACGTCGGCTATGGCGTCGTAAACCGACCCGTAAACCTTATTGATCATCGCACATCGTCGCCGAATGCCTTTCTTCTCAAACCGGGGCCCTAAGCTACTATTTCGAAAAATTGTTGTCAAGAAAAATCGGCCCCGGTGTTTCGCGACTCTTCCATCCCGCCGGATAGCCGCTAAACATTTGCAGCAACACAAGAAACCGGTCTGAGCAAGTTATCCGGGTTTAGGCTCGGATTCTTTCGGTCCGGACCTCGCCGCCATTTGGAGAATCCCGATTTCCTTCTTCAACCTTCTTTTTCCTAATGAGGCGCTCAAGACGATTGGAACCCAGACCAAAAGCATGACGAGCATGCCGCAGACGAGCGATGCCAGAATGGCGTATACAGGCGAAATGTCCAGCCTCCAGGCGAGAAACTTCATCGTTATGATGGCCAGCGCCGAATTCTGAATGGCAAAGATGGCCACGGCAATGGTTATCAGGAGAGCCAGCCAGAGAAAGTATTTCATGTCTCATCCCCTCAAAGAAAGGCTTTACTCAATCAAGAACGGCACTGTCGTCTTTTCCGCGCGGTTGGTCCGTTTAATAGAAAGCGCCATCTTCACCCCATCATGTGCGGTTTCCCATGTAGGGAGGGCATAGCAGACGCCCGCCACGAGCAGCGACGCAACGGTAAGAGAAAAGAATTGCTTCATAGGACGCCCCTTCCTCGATAACAAGAGATTAACTCCCGGCCGCGCCTCCTGTCCACGGAAAAATGGCGCCTTCGGCAGGGGGGGCTTCTTGGGACCGTCGTTTTTTCAGGACTGAGAGAAATTTGGGCCCCCCAAAAAAAAGTCTTGACATGATGTTATACAAGGTATAAGATTGTAATACTGATGGGCCAAACCATCCGCGAGGGTGGGACGGAAAGCCGAAGGGTCTGATCGCCAGACAGCCTGGCTGCCAGGAAAAGAAATTGACAGGAGGCGGCTGTGAATAAATTTCTGGCGATTTTCGCGACAACGACGTTTTTCTTGACGGCGGGCGCCGCTCTGGCCGACAACCTTACCCTGACGCTCACGAGCGCCGGGAGCGTCTCCTATGGCGATGCCGTTCACGGCGGCCTCTACGTCGGCCCTTACCAGATCAGCGTCAATGGCGCGCCCTCCTCCCCCATGGTTTGCGATGACTATGCGACGGACATTTCCGTCCAGAGCAGCTGGAACGCGAACGCTTACACGTTCGGCCAGCTTTCACAGATGAAATTCTACGGCAACGCGGGCTTCGGCAATGGCGCTTCAACCGCCGACCAGGCGTACGAAGAGGTATTTTACCTTTCCGCGCAGATGATGCTCCAGACCGACAGCACGAACTACGCCGCCATTCACTATGCGATCTGGCAGATCATGGATCCGGGAGACAACCCCGCCAGCAACGGGCCCACTGCCCGCGCCGGCGCCTGGCTGGCCCAGGCGGCTGATCCCGGCAACTGGCAGAACGTCAACGCGGGCGACTTCCTGGTCTATACGCCTACCGCGCCGGGCATAGCGGCCCGGGAGCTTCCCAGGAGTTCATACAGGTCATCGACCCGAACAACGCGACCGTCCCCGTCCCTTCCTCTCTCATCCTTCTGGCCGCAGGGCTTCTCGGTCTGGCGGGACTCAGGAGACGGCCGAAAAAGTAATGACCGGCGGGGGAGCGTATGAGCCTCCCCTTTTAACCTGCATTCAAGGAGGCAACTCTCGTGAAAGACGCAATGATATGCTTCCGCATCGGCAAGCGCCTGCGGCTGGCGCTCGAAAGAATCTCGGAGGAGGACAGAAGGTCCCTCTCTTCCACGGTCGAGTATATCCTTCACGACCACCTAGCCCGCAGAGCAACGGAGAGCCTGGGGAAAGAGAGGAGGGGTCATGCGCGCAGGACTATCTCCGAGCCGGCCCTCTTGAGGGACGCGGGAGGGGCTCGCTTATCCGGGCATGGCGTGCGACGTCTCGGCCGGAGGGATCTGCGTCTCGGCGCCTGCGGACTTTCCGGCAGAGGTCGGGTCCGAAATATGCGTTGTCTTCGCCCTTCCGGATATCGAGTCGCCCCTCACCGTGAAGTGCGCGCCCAGCCACATGAGACCGCAAGCGGGCCGGGTGCGCCTTGGTGCGTCGTTCATCGACGACGGAAGCCCTGCATATGCGACGATCCGCAGATGCATGATGGATTGAAGAGATCGGAGGGCTCGCGCCCGCTTTCCCCTTCCGGCCGAGGGGGCGGCAGAGAAGGGGCGCCGGCTTTTTTCGGAATCAATCTATCTTCTTGAACATGGACTTCGCAGCGCCGCAGATGGGACACTTGTCCGGCGGCTCGCCCTCCACGGTATTTCCGCACCTCTGACACACATGGTAATCGGTTGGCGCGTTCCTACCCAAAGCGCCGGCCGCCTTACGGTAGAGGTCCGCATGGATCTTCTCCACCTCGTTCGCATAGTGGAAGCTCGTTTCCGCCCCTTTGTCTCCTTCGCCGTTCGCCGAGGCGATCATCTCGGGATACATTTTCTGGAACTCATACACCTCGCCGTTCAGCGCCTCCTCCAGGTTCTCCTTCGTGCTCCTGATGCCGCCCATCGTCCGCAAATGGTTATGGGCATGGACGGTCTCCGCGTCCGCCGCGGCGCGAAAGAGCTTAGCCACTTGCGCGAAGCCTTCCTCATCCGCCTTCTTCGCAAAGGCAAGGTATTTCCTGTTGGCCTGTGATTCACCTGCAAACGCTTGTTTAAGGTTCTCCCGGCTCTTCGACATCGCTATCCTCCGATTCCTTGGAATTTATAAAAGGTCCCATAATTGTTGCTAGAACTTGGCGTGGTATTCCCGCACTTTTTGTGCAAATGCCGCCCCGAAGTCGTAGCACCGCTGCTCATCCTCAGGGGCCGGCCTGTACGTCGCCTCGACGCCCGGCTCAAAGGTCTCGAGACCGATCTCTCTGACGGTCTCGTAGACCTCCCTGACCGCCCCGCCGCTCCACCCAAAGCTCCCGTAGGCCCCGACGATACGGTTTTTCGGCTTAAGCCCCCTCAGATAAGCGAGGAACTGACAGATGCTGGGAAAGGGGATGTTGTTGAGGGTGGGCGAGCCGATGAGGGCGCCGCGGGCCTTCCAGAATTCCTTTACCGCAACGCTCATGGGCGTGGCCCTGAGCTTGATTGCCCTGCACTCCAACCCGGCGTCCTTGACGCCCCTGATGATGGACTGGGTCATCTGCTCCGTGCTCCGCCACATCGTGTCATAAATGACGACAACGCTCTGCATGGCCTTTCCTTCGGCCATATCGAGGTACATTTGCACGATCCTCTCCGGGCCCTGACGCCAGATAATGCCGTGGTCCGGCGCAATCACCCGAAGCTCCAGGCCCATTTTCGTCGCCTCGGCGATCTTCGCCTTAATGAGCGAGCCGAAGGGCATGAGTATGTTGGCATAGTAATCGATGACCGCGTCATCGAGCTCCGCGAGGGAGGCGCTCGCAATGAACTCGTCGTCGAAGCGGCCCGACGAGGCGATGTGCTGGCCGAAGGCGTCCTGGCTGAAGAGCACCTTGTCCTCCTCGGCGTAGGACATCATCGAATCGGGCCAATGGAGCATAGGCGTCTCGATGAAGAGGATCGTCTTCCTCCCGATCTTCAGCTCGTCGCCCGTCTTGACCGTCTTGATGCGCCAGCCGGAGAGGTCGAAAAAACGCGCCAGTCCCTTTTTTCCCCGTTCCGTCATGTAAAGGGTGGCCGCCGGCGCCGCGTCCATGACCCGGTCGACGCTCGTCGCATGGTCGTTTTCGATGTGGTTGATGATTACGTGCCTGATGGCCGCAGGGTCGATGACGTCCCTGATGTTCTTGAGCATGACGCCCGCGAAATCATGTTTAACCGTATCGACAAGGGTAGGCTCGTCATCGATGATAAGATAGTTGTTGTAGCTCGTCCCTCGGGGCGTCTCATAGCCGTGAAAGTCTCTGATCGCCCAGTCGACCGCCCCTACCAGGAAAATCTTGTTCCTCACTTCGATCGCTTTCATCTGTCTTAGGCCTCTTTTCCCTGTTTTTTACGTCGCCTTAAATCGTGCGTCTTCTTAAGTCTCTCCTCGCACATTCCGACCCGCGCTTTAGCCGGAAGACGTCTCGTCAATGAGCCAGCCCTCGTAAGCGGGCAGCACGGAGACGGCCTCTATTGCCTCTATCTGCGGAGTCTCGTAGGGATGAATCGCCCTTATCTCCGCTTCGACCTCCCCGTAAAGCTCGCGTCTCGTCTTCATGACTCCGATCCATTCCTCCGCCTCTTCAAGCCGTCCTTTCCACCAGTAGACGCTCCTGACCGGTCCGATTATCTGGAGGCAGGCAACCAGCTTTTTTTCGAGAAGGCGGCGTCCTATCTTCTCGAGGGCCTCTCTGCCGTCAACGGACGTAATCACATTGATCATCATGAGCCATCCAAATTATTATAAGACGCGGGGCAATCCACCGCCACGCGTCCCGTATCGTCGTCCTCCCCGTATATTTAACTTGAATTAGAAAAAAATTCATATTATTTTCTAATGCCGATGTTTCATATCAACGATGAAAACGCCATAGTGCTTGCAAGCGAGTCGACGCGAAGGGTCGATATCCTGAGGACCCTCGGCGTCTCGTTCTCCATTATGCCGCCCGGGATAGACGAGCGGCGAAAGGCTTACGAATCGCCGAAAGACTACGTGCTGAGGATGTCCTACCAAAAGGCCCAGAAGGTAGGCGACCTTTTCCCGGACAAATGGATCATCGGCGCGGATACGGTCGTTGTCCACAAGGGGAAAGTGCTGGGCAAACCGCAAACGGAGGAAGGCGCCGTCGCCATGCTCAAGAGGCTTCGCGCCAACTGGCACAAGGTCTTTACGGGCTATTGCATCCTTAACGTGTCAAAGCAGATCGTCTACCAGGATGTGGCCGAGACAAAGGTGTTCATCAAAGACCTGACGAACGAGGAGATAACGAACTACGTGAGCACTTCCGAACCGTTCGATAAGGCCGGCTCGTACGCGGTTCAGGGAAAGGGCGGCTATATGGTAAAGGAGATAAAAGGCTCCTACACCAATGTGGTCGGTCTTCCCATCTGCGAGATAACGGACGCCCTTCTCTCCTTAGGCATCCTTTCGTGAGCGACATCCGGGAAAGAATAGGCGCCGTAAGAGAAAGGACAGCCGCCGCCTGCCGGAAAGCAGGGCGTCTGCCGGCAGAGGTGCGGCTTGTAGCCGTCACGAAAAGGGTCGACTCGGAAAGGATACGGGCGGCAGTAGAGATGGGGTTGACCGATTTCGGAGAAAACTACGTGCAGGAGGCGCGGTCCAAGATAGAGGCCCTGGGGCCCGGTCTCACCTGGCACATGATCGGCCACGTTCAGACGAACAAGGCAAAGTATATCCCGAGGCTTTTCAGTTGGGTCCATTCCGTAGACCGGCCGGAACTGCTCGAAGACCTCGACCGGTACGGCAGGGATCTCTTCGTCCTCTTCGAGGTCAATCTCTCCGGCGAGCCGCAGAAACACGGCGCGACGACGGAAACCTTAGGGTCCGCGCTGAAAAAGGCGCAGGGTCTGCGCCATGTCAAGCCGGCCGGCCTCATGACCGTTCCTCCCTTCAGCGAGGACCCCGAAGAGAGCCGGCCTTATTTCCGGCGGCTCCGGGAGCTGCTCCGGGACATGAACAGGGAGTTCGGCACGAGCATGCGGGAGCTTTCCATGGGCATGTCCGCCGACTTCGAGGCGGCCATCGAGGAAGGGGCGACCATGGTCCGGATAGGGACGGCCATATTTGGAGAACGCGCATGATGCGAGCGAAGCGAGATGAGCGGGGAGGCTCTGCGAGCTTGCTCGCGGAGGGGGCGCTGAGCCCCAATGATTGAGGAAGGGGCGACCATGGTCCGGATAGGGACGGCCATATTTGGAGAACGCGCATGAAACCATGGGAAGGAAGGTTCAGTGGGGCGACAGAGGCCCTCATGGAGCGTTTCAGCTCTTCGATTGCAATCGATTGGCGCCTTTTCCGCTACGATATAGAGGGTAGCGTCGCCTACGCCGAGATGCTCGGCAAGATAGGCATTTTGAGCATGAGCGAGACATCCGCGATTGTCGCGGCCCTATCCGAGATCGCCGCCGAGATCGAGGGAGGCAGCCTGCCTTTCCGGGACGAGCTGGAAGATATTCACATGCACATCGAGCAGAGGCTCATCGAAAAGATCGGCGAGCCGGGCAAGAAGCTCCACACCGGCAGGAGCAGGAACGAGCAGGTCTCCCTAGACGCGCGGATGTACGTGAAGGAGGAGTTGGCCCGGCTGGACGGCGGCCTGAAAGACCTCATGGAAGCGCTCGCAATGAAGGCGTGGGCGGAAAAGACAGCCGTCATGCCGGGATACACCCATACCAGGAGGGCACAGGTTGTCCCCTTTGCCCACTTTCTCATGGCCCACTACTACGCGTTCAAGAGGGACAGGCAAAGGGTCGCCGGGGCCCGCGTCGGGGCCGACGCAATGCCGCTCGGCAGCGGGGCGCTGGCCGGGTCCACGCTCCCTATCGACCGCGAGTTTTTGCGGGAGCGCCTCGGCTTTGCCAGGATCACCGAAAACAGCATGGACGCGGCAGGAGATCGGGACTTCGCGCTGGACGCCCTTTACGCCGCCGCGACAGTCATGCTCCACCTGAGCCGGCTCTCGGAGGACCTCATCCTCTTTTCCACGGAAGAATTTTCCTTCGTGTCCCTGCCGGACGGTCTCTGCACGGGGAGCAGCCTCATGCCCCACAAGAAGAACCCGGATGCCCTGGAACTGATCAGGGGCAAGGCCTCCCGGTCAATGGGCGCGCTCTTCAGCCTTTTTACCCTGGTCAAGGGCCTTCCCTCCACGTACAACAGGGACCTGCAGGAGGACAAGGCGCCGCTCTTCGAGAGCCTGTCCTCGACCCGCGACGCCGTGGCTATCATGGCGCTTGCCGTCAGCGGTCTTGCGGTCGACCGGGAGGCGATGGAAAAGGCCGTGCTGACGAGCTTTATGCCGGCAGTGGAGATGGCCGAATATCTCGCGGCGAGGGGCGTCCCCTTCAGGGAAGCCCACCATATCGTTGGGAGAATGGTCAAGGCGTGCGAGGAGAAAAAAAAGCGCCTCCGCCAGATGGGTCTCGACGAGATGCGCCGCTACTCGGATGCCTTCGATGAGACGGTCTTCGACTATATCGATCCGCTCCATGTCGTGGAAACGAGGAAGACCGAAGGCGGAGCGAGCCTCAGGGAGGCAGAGAAACAGATTGAGAAAGAACTGGCTTGCCTTCGCGACCCTTAGTCTCGCGTTCCTCGCCCTCGTCGCCTGCGGCAAGAAGGGAAACCCGCGCCCCCTGGGACTACCTATACCGAGGACCATAAGCGACTTGAGGGGCGACGCAAGGGACGGCGTGCTCTTCCTCTCTTTCGCCATCCCGACGAAGAACAGGGACGGGACGGACGTAAAGGACCTTGCCGGCTTCAGGATCATGAAGAGCTGCGGCCCCTGCGGAGGGGCCTTCGCCCTGTGGAAAGAAATCCGCCTCTCGGACAGGGAGGGCTACACCGTAAGGGACGGAAGGCTCTATGCCTACGACAACGACCTGATCTCCGGCGCGGCATACGGATACAGGGCATACCCCTACACGACGAAAGGCGTCCGGCTGGAAGGCTCGAATGTCTTTTCCCTTACCTGGCGCACCCCGCCGGCTAAGCCCACGGATCTGGCCGCCGGGGAGGAGGAGGCACGGATCGTCCTCTCCTGGCAAAGGACCGACGATCTCTCCTATAACGTCTACCGTTGGGAGAACGGCGTTTATCCCCTCTTCCCCAGGAACCCGGCCCCATTGGCCGCGTCTCGGTTCACCGACGAGGGCCTCCAGAACGGGAAGACGTTCAAATACGAGGTGCGGGCTGTGAAAATGGAGGGGACGACGCCGTTCGAGGGAGAAGGGGCAGCCATTTCCGCGACGCCCAGGAAAACGACCCCGCCCGAGCCCCCTGCAGCGCCGAAGCTGGATAAGAAGGACGGCGGCGTGCTCCTCTCATGGGCGCCGAATGCGGAAAACGACCTGGCAGGGTACAACGTGTACAGGCTTGTTGCCGGAAAGACGGAGAAGATCAATACGGCGCTCGTGCGCGAGCCCCTGTTCTTCGATAAGAACCCGGGCGCCGATCTGCGATACGTCTCGTATTACGTGACTGCGGTCGACGAGGCCGGCAACGAAAGCGGCCCTTCCCGGGAGCAGGTCATCATCCTCAAGGAGTAAGGGGCAAGACGGGGTCAGGCTGCAAAAAAACCTGAGCGCCGAACGGCGCAATTGTAGTATAATGTTCCTTCACCAGACAAACCGGGGGCAAAGGATTTGATATGAACCATTTCACTTACCATGAGGGCATCCTTCACGCGGAAGACGTTCCCGTCGATAGGATTGCCGCGGCAGCAGGCACGCCCCTTTATGTCTACAGCCACGCTACGCTGGAGCGTCATTTCCTGGTATTCGACCGCGCATTTGCGCGGACGCCTCACATTACCTGTTATTCCTGCAAGGCTAACACGAATATCGCCCACCTCAGGCTGATAGCCAGGCTTGGCGGCGGCGCGGACGTTGTCTCCGGCGGCGAGCTATACGCCGCGCTGGCTGCATCGATTCCGCCCGAAAAAATAGTCTTTTCCGGCGTCGGCAAGTCCGCCGAAGAGATCGAGTATGCGGTCCGGTCCGGAATCGCCATGATCAACATAGAATCGGAAGGGGAGCTGAGGGTCGTCGCGGGGTGCGCAAAGAGGATGGGCAAAGACGTGTCCGTATCCATAAGGGTGAACCCGGAGATCGACGCGCGTACCCACCCGTACATCACCACGGGTCTGAAGAAAAACAAGTTCGGCGTACTCTGGCCGGAAGCACGCCGCCTCTACCGGGAAATAAAGGAGACGGAGCGCCTCGTCCCCGTCGGCATATCGGCCCACATCGGCTCCCAGATAGTCGAGACGCCGCCTTTCGTCGCAGCCGTGGCCTCTGTGAAACAGATGGTCTCCGAGCTTGGGACTCTCGGGATCTCGTTGAAATATATCGACATCGGCGGGGGTCTGGGCATCACCTACAGGGACGAGCTGCCGCCCCATCCCGAGGCATATGCGAGGGCGATCGAGGCGGAGCTCGGGGGCGCGGGACCCACGCTCATCCTCGAGCCGGGCAGGGTGCTTGTAGGGAACAGCGGCATTTTTGTGACAAAGCTGCTCTACGTGAAGACCACGGCCGAGAAGACCTTCTACATAGTCGACGGGGCGATGAACGACTTCGTGCGGCCCGCCTTCTACGGCGCGTATCACGAGATCCTCCCCGTAACGCAGACGAAGGGGAAAAAGGTGAAAGCCGACGTGGTGGGCCCCATCTGCGAGTCGGGTGATTTCTTCGCCAAGGGCCGGAGAGTGCCCCCGCTCCTGCCGGGCGCCCTCATCGCCCTCATGGGCGCCGGCGCATATGGCTTCTCCATGTCCTCCAATTACAATTCGAGGCCGAGAGCGGCGGAGGTGCTCGTGAAGGGAGAGGATTTTTCGGTGATCAGGGAAAGAGAAGGATACGCGGACCTTGTCAGGGGCGAGCATATTCCCGCATTCCTGGAGGAGTAGCGATGGAGTCTCTTCAGTTTTTGAAAATGAGCGCGAGCGGGAACGATTTCATCCTCATCGACAACAGGGACGGGTCTGTCGACGCGATGTTCCCCGACACGGTCGGTTTCGTGAAAAAGGTTTGCAGGAGATGCCTTTCCGTCGGGGCGGACGGTCTCATACTCATCGAAAAGTCGGACAGTCTCGATTTCTCCTGGCGGTTTTACAACGCCGACGGCTCGGAAGCCGCGATGTGCGGGAACGGCGGCAGATGCGCGGCCCGGTTTGCCCATATTCGCGGGATCGCGGGCGAGCGGATCACCTTCGGGACCCTTGCGGGTACGATGAAGGCAGAGATACGGTCCGACGGCCTGGTCAAGCTCCAGCTCACGCGGCCCGCCGATTTGAAGCTCGACTACTCTATCCAGCTCGACACGAAAGAGATATTTGTGAGCAGCGTCGACACCGGCGTTCCCCACGCCGTGCTCTTCACCGATCACGTGGATATGGCGCCGGTGGTCGATCTTGGGGGCATGATTCGTTATCACAAATCGTTTTCGCCAAAAGGCACGAACGTCGATTTCGTGCAGGTCGTCGACAGGGAAAATGCGCGGATCAGGACCTATGAGCGGGGCGTCGAAGGCGAAACGCTCGCCTGTGGCACGGGCGCCGTGGCGGCGGGCGTGATACTGCGGCAAAAAGGGCTTGCAGGCGATACGGTCAATATCTGGACGAAGGGTGGAGAAATCATCCGCGTCCACATGGGCGAGGACGTCTACCTCGAAGGGAGCGCGCGCGTGATCTACGCCGGAACGCTCATGCCGGAGGCGCTGGATTGATAGCGGCCAGGTTAATTTCGCGCCTTTCGCCTGTCTCATCGGCGAAATCCATCGAAATTTCCTCCGGCCGCGAAGAGGCAAATCGCCTCAGCCGCCAGCCATCGCACTCTCCCCCGAGGCCGAGGCGATTTTTGATGCAGAGCGCGAAATCGCGTCTGGCCCGCACCGGAGTGTACATTTTGCGTACATGAGGATGCGGGGCAAACGCGATGACAAAGCTATGCGCGAAAAACGCCCGGCCGCATAAAAGGAGCATGCATGAAGCTGCAAGGAACATACACTGCGCTCGTCACCCCCTTCAGAGAAGGCGCAATCGACGAGGACGCGTTAAAAGCGCTCCTCGAATTTCAGGTGCGGGAAGGCGTAGACGGGGTCGTCCCCTGCGGGACCACCGGGGAAGCCTCCACGCTCTCCTACGAGGAACACGAAAGGGTGATCGAGCTGACCGTCAAATTGGCGGGGGACAAGACGTCCGTGATCGCGGGGACAGGCTCCAACAGCACGAGAGAGACCATCGAGCTGACGGAGATTGCGAAAACTCTCGGGGCCCACATGGCGCTCGTTGTCGCCCCCTATTACAACCGGCCCACGCAGGCCGGCCTCTACAACCATTTCAGACAGATAGCGGAGGCGGTCGACATCCCGTTAGTCCTCTATAACATACCGTCCAGAACCGGCGTCAACATTCTCCCCGACCTGGTAGCCAGGCTGGCGCAAATCCCGAACATTGCCGGCATCAAGGAGGCCTCCGGGTCCATTCAGCAGACGGCCGACATCTACACGCTTACAAAGGGCCGATTACCCATACTCTCGGGGGACGACAACCTCTTTCTCCCCATGATGTCCGTCGGCTCGACAGGCGTCGTCTCGGTGGTCTCAAACATGCTGCCGGCGCAGGTTAAGGCGCTGGCAGACGCATTTCTCCGGGAAAAAGACCCGGAGAAGGCCCTCGACCTGCACGTCCGGCTGATGCCTTTCTTCCATGCCCTCTTCATCGAGACCAACCCGGGACCGGTAAAGGAAGCGCTCTACCACATGGGCATGATCGAAAGGGGGATACGGCCGCCTCTCTGCGGTCTCACGGAGGAGAACAGCGCCTTTATGAGGGGATTTTTAAAAGAGCGCGGGCTATTGAAAAGGGATTGAGATGAGGAAAAGGGGCTTCCGATGATAAAGCTGATAATTACGGGCGCGGCCGGCCGGATGGGGAGCGCCGTCCTCAAGCTCGCCGCAGCCGATCCCGCCTTCGTCGTCGCCCATCTTGTGGAAATGGCGACCCATCCCCTTTCCGGCGCCGCCATCGGAGTGCCCGGCGTTGCCGGCGCCTCCTTCGTGGTAGAGAACAGCCTGGCCGAGGTCGTCGACGATTGCGACGTCATCGTCGACTTCACCCATGCCGACGCCTCGCACCTCCATCTCAGCCTCGCTTCGGAGAAAGGCAAAGCCATCGTCATAGGCACGACGGGCATCTCCCCCGAGACCCTGGCGCAAATGAAGCGCCTGCCCGGCGCAAGGGCGGTGATCTCCCCGAACATGAGTATAGGCGTCAACGTCCTCTTCGCCCTTGTCGATCGCGCCGCCCGCATCGTCGGCCGCACCTACGATACGGAGATCGTCGAGATGCACCATAAGTGGAAAAAGGACGCGCCCAGCGGAACGGCGCAGAAATTGCGCGACATCGTCATGGCGGCGGCGCCGGACCGGCGCTGGACCGAAACGACCGGCAGGCGCGGCATGACGGGCGAGCGCAAAAAAGACGAGATCGGCATTCTTGCAGTGAGGGCCGGCGATATCGTCGGTGAGCACACGGTCATCTTCGCCGGCGCCGGCGAACGCCTGGAGATCACGCATCGCGCCTATTCCAGGGAGAACTTTGCCGCAGGCGCGCTCACGGCAGCCAAGTGGCTCGTCGCAAAGGATTGCGGCATCTACGATATGGCCGACGTCCTCGGCCTTTAGAACGACCGGTTTTTCGCTTGATAAAATTTTCTCTTGAGTCTAAATTATATTTGCGGCAGGAACGACAACGAACATATGCCCGGTGCTTAGATGGTAAAATATGCAAAAATCCCTGAAGCAACGGTGAGAAGGCTGTCGAACTATTCGAAATGCCTCGAAGACCTGGAGCAAAAGGGGGGAAGGTCGCCTCCAGCGCCCTTATTGCCCTGATCTGCAACGTGAATGCGGCCCAGGTGCGAAAAGACTTCGCCTACTTCGGCGAGTTTGGCACGAGAGGCATGGGCTACAGCATCACCGAGCTGAGATATCACATCAGGGAGATCCTCGGGACCAACCGCGAATGGAGGATCGCCGTGGTGGGGGTCGGGAACCTCGGAAGCGCCCTTCTCATGTATAAAGATTTTCTCAGGCAAAGCTACAAGATCGTCGCGGCCTTCGATCTCGAGCCGGCGAAGGTGATAGGCCATATCTCGGAAAAGATAGGCAAGCCGATCGAGATCCTCCATATGGACCGGCTGAAAGAGGTCGTGAAGGCGCGAAACGTGGAGATCGGCCTTATCACCACGCCTCCCTCCGAGGCGCAGAAGGTGGCAGACCTTTTCGTTGAAGCCGACGTGAAAGGGATCATGAATTTTGCCCCCACCCAGATCAGGGTGCCGCCGCACGTGGTGCTCAGGAACGTCTTCTTCACGGCAGCGCTTGACAACCTCGTCTACCACCTCTCAAACTAGGAGCGGTCTTTCTCCGGCGCGCCTCGCGCTCCTTTGGCTGTCCGGCTTCAGCCTGCGCGCAACGATGCTCGCGGCGCCGCCCCTCATTCCCCTCATCCATCGCGATCTCCACCTGTCGCAGTCTGGGGTCGGCGTGCTTACCGCGTTGCCTTCCCTCATGTTTGCACTTATCGCCATGCCCGGGTCGGCGCTCATCGCCAGGATCGGGCCGGTGAGGACCCTCGCGGCCGGTCTTTTCCTGTCCGCGGCTGCGGCGGCTTTCCGCGGCGCAGCCGGCGTCGCGCTGCTCTACGGCGCCACGGTCGTCATGGCCGCGGGCGTTTTGCCGTCATGAATCCTGCGCTCCCCAGCATTGTCCGGGATTGGATGCCGGACCGGGTGGGCTTAGGCACGGCCGTCTACTCGAACGGCCTGCTCATGGGCGAGCTCCTCGCAGTCTGGCTGACGGTCCCTTTCATCCTGCCGCTGCTGGCCGGCAGATGGGGGCTTGCCCTCGCCTCGTGGTCTGTACCGGTCTTCATCACGTTTCTGCTCGTTGCTGTCTGGGTCCGGAAGGACGGCAAGCCTGAAGGGTCAGCGCCGCGCCTTGGGTGGCGGCCAAACTGGAAGGACCCTCTCGTCTGGCAACTCGGCTTCATTTTCGGCGCGGCCGCCGCGATCTACCTTGTCGCTAACTTCTTTCTTCCCGACTACCTGCATCACACGCACCGTCCCGAGCTGGTCGTGAAATCCCTGGCCGCACTCAACCTGTGCCAGTTGCCCGCTTCCCTGCTCCTGCTCGCCCTCGCCGACAAGCTCTCGCGCCTCCGCAGCCCCTACGTCGTCTGCGGCTTACTCCTGATAGCCGCCCTGGCCGGCATCGCCTTCGGCCCCGGGCAGTGGGTCGTCGCAGCCTCCGGGCTCCTCGGCTTCCTCACCGCGTCGTTGCTCGTCCTCACATTTGCCCTTCCCCCGGCCCTCGCGCGCCGGGAAGAGGTTCATCTCCTCTCGGCCGGGATGTTCACGGTCAGCTACGCGTGCTCGGTTGCGATCCCGATCGCATGCGGCTTCCTCTGGGACATGACGCAAAGGCCCGTCTCCATGTTCCTCCTGCCGGGCATCGCCGCGCTGGCCATTGCGGTGCTGGCGGTGGGCCTGCGGTTGGGCGGCAAACAAGCGGGGTTAGATGGGCGGCCTGGTGATTTTCGCACTTAGCGCCCTTGACAACCCCGCGTCCCTATCGTTATACTGCGTTTGGATTATGAGCATATACTCTAAAACCTACGCAAGCAAAGAGAGCTGGGTTGTATTCAAGATTTGGAAAGAAAGGAGGCGAGCGGCATGAAGAAGAGACTGTTTGTGGCCGGAATGGGACTGTTTGTCGGCCTGGCCTTACTCGCTTCGGCTTCGTTTTCACAAGGAGCGGCGATAGCGGGTTCCAGTACGACAGGAGCGGCAACGTTGAGCAGGCTCGATGAGCTGAGTGGTTCTGAAAGCGAGACGACGGCGTCCTCGACGAACCGTTATGGCCCGATTGCCGGTCATGGTGCGTGATGAGGGGACGCCCGGCCCGGGGGGCGGGGACGGGAGCAAGATCTTCGATATGTCGGGGACTGCGATAAGGAAGATGAGTGTTATTTACTTGCTTTAAGAATGTCCTTCTCGGCTTCCCTCGCCCCGGGTCAATCTTTGAGGCTGAAGATTACGAAAGGAAGGCGGGCACAAGGCGGGCTTTACATAAAGAAAAGACAAGGCATCTCTGGCGACGAATAGCCGGTTTATCGCTGGAGGTCTACAATTCGACGTTCAGCTTCTTCGGTAAAGCAATGCTTATCTCTACTGCCTCCTTGTGGATGATGTCCACGTACTGAAGGGTAGTCTGCAAATTCTCCTGCAGCCTGCTGGCGAAGCCTTCCAACGGAATCAGCTTGTTGATGATCATATCTCTGAAATGCTGCAACACGACATTCTCCTGTCCTAATAACAAACCGAGAAGCTCGGCCACCTCGGAGCAGAATAGTATGTCGTCGTCTGTAAACCTCATGCCGTCGATTGCATCGATGGCTATGACTCCCGTCACCAGGTTATCGTCCTTGATGAACAGAGGAATATAGGCAATCTCCGATATGCAGTTTTTCTCCACGATGCCCCTGAAATAAGCCGTCCGTTCATCATTGAGGGGATCCCGTATAACTAGTGTCCCTGCTTTGACGGATGCAGCGTGTATGTCCGGATGGGCCTTCAACGGCGCCCGTTCGCGCGCATCGGGTCCGTACTCTTCAGGGGGAACGCCCGCCACTATCTCACAGAAGTCTTCCCATGCCCCGCCTATCTGCTCCCGGCCGATTTTGAAAATGGCGCACCGTTTGACCCCGAGGATCCCCGCAAGCTCCACTATGATACTCTGCTTGATACATGCAGTGGAGTCCGTCAGGCCGCTGCGTAAAGTCAGGACGACCGCCTTTGCTATCTGGAGGAACGCCTTTCTCTCAATCACCGTGCTTACCCCCCTTAGGTTCGAGAGCCGTCTGCCGGAGAGCGGTCGAAAACACCATGCTGTTCTGCGTTGCGATAAATAAACATTGACTATACCGAACCGACATAGTCATCCTGCAGCAGGGCCAACGAGTGCCGATGGGATCAAGCTTCCTTCTTTGATCAGCGGCCCTTGCTATAACTATATACATGTATAATCGTGTATTGCAATAAAATATTAAAGATGGGCTAGAAATTTCTAGACAATGCAGCGTAGATTTACAATCGAATCGGCGACGGTCGGATGGAGAGCTTTGATGATGACATGTTCCCGGCAGACAGGTCGGATTTCTGCTTCATCGTGCCGGGCAGAATCCCGGACAAGCCGTAATCGATGATGCGGGGAAGAAGGACATCGAAGGTCGACCCTTCTCCCGGTGTGCTTCTCACCGTAATGGCGCCCCTATACTTCGTAACTATGCTGTGCACCACCCAAAGCCCTAAGCCGGTCCCTTCGGTACGCTTCTTTGTCGTGAAGAAAGGGTCGAATACTCGCTCCATGGTCTGCGCGTCCATGCCCGTCCCCGTATCGCTGATGCTGAGCTTGAGGTAGGGTCCGGCCGTCATGCCGAGGGTCGGAGCGTTCTGGGAAGTGAGGTTGAAGTCGGACAGCTCGATGCTCAGGACGCCTCCCTTTTCTTCCATCGCATAGGCCGCGTTGGTGGCAAGGTTTATGATGATCTGCTGCACTTGAGCCGGATCGGCAAGCACGAGCGACGAGTCAGTCGTGAAGCTCTCCCTTATCTCTATACTCGGGTGCAATGAGGCGCGCAGCATCCTGACGCTTTCCCTGACGACCGGGATCAATTCGACGGGCCTGGGCTCCTCCTCGCCCTTGTAGCTGAAAGTGAGGAATCTGCCCCACGAGTTCCTTGCCCCTCTCGACGGCTTGACGGATCCGATCAAGATACCGCTCCGGTTTACTGCCATCCTGGACATGTTTGATGCCAAGATTCGCAAATCCCCGGATGGCCGTCAAGATATTCTTGAAATCGTGCGCTATGCCGGCGGAGAGCGTCCCGATTGCCTCCATCTTTTGGGATTGCCGGAGCTGCTCTTGTGCTCGCTGACGCTCGGTGATATCTCTGAGGTACACCAGGGTGGCCGGTTCTCCCTGATAGACTATCCTGGCTGCGGATATCTCCACTCCGATCAGGGTCCCGTCGCTGCGCACCCCACGAAATTCATGGCGTGAAGGAACGGCCTCCCCTCGCTCCCTTTTCCTGTGTATTTCGATGACCCTTTCACGGTCGTCGGGGTGGACCGTGACGTTGACGCGCGTGCCGAGGATTTCTCCCGGGCGGTCGTAGCCGAACATGGCAAGGAATTTGGGGTTAACGTAGACATGCTGTTCTCCTTTTATGATCGCAACCCCGTCGTTCGAGTTCTCAATCGCGATACGATAGCGCTCTTCCGATTCCAGCAGCGCCCTCGCCGTCTGCTTGCGCTCGGTAATATCCTGGTTCGTGCCGTAGTACCTGCTGATGCGGCCCGTGGCATCCCTCTCGACGTGTATGCGCGCCAGGACATGGCGCACCTCTCCGTCCCTGCGAACGATGCGGTGCTCCATTTCGTTCTCGAATTTGGGACCCCTGCTTGCCGCGCGTTTTTCCCTCGCCCGCTCAAAGAGCGGCATATCGTCCGGATGCACGAACCTTTTGGCGTACTCCTCCCTCGACATCCGGTAGCCGCCTTCCCGCTCGGCCGTGGTGCCGCAAAAGGCGTAGAAGGGGTCGTTGAAAATGAACTCCCCGGTTTTAAGATCAGCCTCCCAGTAAACAATGCGGGCAAGGTCCATTGCCTCCGACAGCTTGATCCGGCTGATGGAAAGCGCCTCTTCCGCCCTCTTCCGCTCCGTTATATCCCTCCACATCGTGTACATGACCTGTCTTTTGTTTATGGGTATGACGGTGAGGGAGACGTCCATCCAAAGTTCCTCGCCATCAGAGGCACGGTGCAGCCATTCGAAGCGATTGGTCCCTTTCTTGAGGGTCTGTCTTATTATTTCGGCCCCCTTACGTGACGAGAGGCGCCCGTCAGGCTGCCGGTCCGGGGACATATCCCACGGTCGCAGCCCGATTAACTGATCTCTGTTGCAACAGTGCATGCACTTTAAAGCAGCTTCATTACAGTCTACAAAGACATCCCCATCCAGAAGCAGTATGGGATCCGACGATTTCTCAAAAAGCAGCCTGAACCTTTCTTCGCTTTGAAGGAAGCCCTTCTCGGTATAATTACGCTTAGCAAGATCGCCGTCTTCAGCAGTGCGTGCGGTCGTGGCCACGCTCCCAGCCGGTTTCGACTTGGCGCTTTTCACTCTCTTCATGGAAAACATTGTACCAGACTGCGTACGGACAGTAAAGGGCGCTCGCAAGTTATGTGGCTCAATTAGCGTTCGTAATCTTGAGGTTCTCGACATCGTTAATATTTGCGCCTTAAAGGTTTGTTGACTCTTCACGGGGATTTAGTAGAGTACCTGTGGAAACGGGCCTTGTCGTACGGCTTTCCACGAGGGGGTTGAGCACAAAGGGGGGTCGGGGACGTAACAAAGGGGGGTCGGGGACGTAGTTGACCAACGGATTCCTGAGAAGCAATCCCCTTTTCTAAAACTATCAAACCTCTAAGAACATGTACAGAGACAGCACTTCGTTTCTCGCAAAAAACGAGGCATTAATAGCGCCGGGGAGCCTCAGACGGACGCAAATAGACGACATAAAGCCGTGCAACAGCCTTCTTAAGGCCCGATAGGCCTTGGCCCATCTCTTTACGTTGCAGGCTGTCAGCTTGCATGCTACGGCAAAGCATACTTTTGCCAACCGACGCACGCGAAGCTTGCCGATTCCATGAGATCGCTTCAATTCGGAGTTCGTCGCCTCTATTCCTGCACGAATCTTATACCGGTCCTTCCATTCAGTTGTTTGCTGGAGGGAATACATCTGATCCCGCAGGCGAAGCTCGGGAGTGATCTCCAGACGAAAGTCCCCGACTGTCTCTCGCGCCTGGCAGCCTTTATTGCGATGGTTGGGAGCTCGCACCGGGCATTGATCCAGCATCGTGCATGAGCGACAGAGCTCTCCGTCGAAGATCGCATGGCGAGAACGGCGGGTGCTGTTGTTGCCGCTCAGGATGCGATGGTCTATCGGAGCATGGCCCATAGGACACTTAGTCGCAAGACCCTTCGAGTCGAATTGGAAAAGGTCTCTGCCCGCAACATCGTCAGATAACCGACTACGGTTGACGGGCGTAATGAATTCGACGCCTTGTTCTATAACCTTCGGCGCCGAAGGAACGGAAGGGTATCCGCCGTCGGCAAAGAGCGTCTCAGGCTTACGTCCGGCGGTATCCAGACGTTCGACGACCGGAAGAGCTTTGCCGATGTCGGACCGGGCTGCCCCGTGCACTTCATAGTCGGTGATGATCTCGGTCTTGCCGGAGTTGTTGCACGTCTCGGCGATATGAAGGCTGTACCCCGGTCCTTTGTGTCCGCAGGAGGCATCCGGGTCGTAAGGGGATTGAAGGGCGGCGCCTTCGCTTTTCTTTTTAACCCGCACCTTGGATGATTGTTCATCGGAGGAGTCGTCGTTTGCGAATTCGCATTGCTCCGAGAAAAGGCGGTTAAGCAATTGATAGGGCTCGCTGCTTGCTAAGTCTTTCTCAAAGACAACAATAAGCTCGTAGAGATATTGAGCCAGTTCTTGCAGTTTGGCCTTTTGTTCAACCGGACCCAGTCCGAACCAGCCCTCTGGTTCGCTTGCATGCCATTCCTGAATTGCCTTGGGAACCCTCGAAAATTGCTCCTCCTCCAGACTCTTGAGAAACAGATCAAGGGTGTTCGAGAACAGGACCAATCTGCCGCGTACGCGTATATTTGAGACGACATGCGTGGAATCAAGGCGCTGATTGGCGGACGACAGGCCAAGTTTGTTTAGAGCTGAATCTCTGATATTGTCGAAGACATTGCGAACCAGCTTCATTTCAGGGTCTTTGGCGGCCAGCCGCCTTCGAAACTCAACAAAAGAGCGGCGGGATAAATAATCCTCTTCCTCGCCGACGTCCAATGCGTAGCGCCATCGAACGTCAAAGCTGAATTCATCAAGGGCCTGTTGATCGCTTAAGTTGTTCAACTCTTGCAATAGACACAAACCCAAAAGGCGCGCAACGCTGAAATTAGGCCGCCCTGTTTTGCCGTAGAGCAAAGCATATTGATCCTCGTTCTTCAGCAGGATTGGAAGAACTTCGAATCTAAACAGGCGAGCCCATGAAGACTCAAGCCGACTGCGCAATGAGGGAGACAACTGAGTGTCAATGCCGAACAGCTTTTGTTGGGGAGATGTTTTCTTATACATGAAGTAATTCTACCATTGTATGCAATTAAATACAATAGTTATCTGGCAAATCCAGTAATATTTTGCGAGTTGCTTCTCAGGAAT
>CAVTDX010000145.1:0-4925 GCA_963733345.1 uncultured delta proteobacterium | reverse complement strand
TCGCTATACGGAAAGGTATCTGTCCTTGACCTCCTGGTTGTGCTTCAGCTCTTCGATCGTGCCCTGATAGTTGATCTTGCCCTGCTGATCGATGACGTAGCCCCTGTCGGCCACGGAGAAAGCGAAGACTGCGTTCTGCTCGACCAGGAAGATCGTTATCTCCTTCTTCAATCTGAGGATGAGCTTCATCAGGCTTCGACGATTATGGGCGCGAGGCCCTCCGAGATTTCGTCGAGAAGGAGCAGCTCGGGATTGCCCATGAGGGTCCTTGCGATGGTCAGCATCTGCTGCTCCCCTCCGCTCAACTTCATCCCTTTGCGGTTCTCCAGCCCTTTCAGGATCGGGAAGGCTTCGTAGACCCTCTCGATGGTCCATCCGCCGTGATTTTTGCCTTTGCGCGCTAACTCCAGGTTGTCCCTCACGGTGATGTTGGGGAAGATCCTTCTGTCTCTCGGGCACATATCCTATCCCCTTCTTCGCGATCACGTGGGGACGCGACCCGCGCAGCTCTTCTCCCCTGAACATGATGCTTCCGGATTTAGGCGGAGTAAGGCCGATAATGCTCTTGAGAGTGGTCGATTTGCCCGCCCCGTTGCGGCCTATGAGACAAACGTTCTCTCCTTCCCGTATCTCCAGGGAGACTCCCTGAAGAATATGGCTGACGCCGTAGAATGTGTGGATATCGTCAACCGTCAGCATCTGTCAATCCTCCCAGATAGGCTTCTTTTACCTTGCGGTTCGATCGGATTGTCAGGCGCGCCGTCGGCCAGAATCGAGCCGTAATAGAGCACGACGATCCTGTCGGAGATGGAGAAGACTACGTTCATGTCGTGCTCGATGATGAAAAAGGTCGTTTCGGTCCGGTTGGAGAGGTCCCTTATGAGATTGACCATCCTCTTCGTCTCTTCCGGCGTCATCCCCTGGGTGGCTCGTCCAGAAGGATGAGGTCCGGCTCGGTCGCGAGCGTGATCCCTATCTCCACGACCCTCATGTCGCCGTGGGAAAGGATGGAGCAGACGTCGTCCTTCTTGTCCGCGAGACCGATAAGCTCGAGGTAGCGCATCGACTGCTCGTAGAGGGAGCGGGAGGACTCCACGGGGGTGAAGAGGTTCATCCTGGCGGACGAGCGGGCTATCACCGCAGCCCTCACGTTCTCCAGCACGGTCAGTCCGCTGAATATGCTCGTGATCTGGAAGGACCTGCCCACGCCGCGCTTCACTATCTGGTGCGGAGCAAGACCGGTGATGTCTTTGTCCTTGAAGAGGATCTTGCCCGGACGAGGGCGGGAACCTTCCGGTTATGACGTTGTAGAAGGTGGTCTTCCCCGCGCCGTTTGGCCCGATGAGGGACGTTATCTCCTTTTCCCTTATGGACAGGCTTATATTGGAAAGGGCCGCCATCTGTCCGAAGTACCTGCTCAGGTTCCTCGTCTCCAGGATTGTACCTTTTGGACGGGGTGTTTCAGCCGCATTGCCGGTCATAAGATCAACTCTCCTTTTGCCCGCTCCATCCTGCCTCCTTTATGTTAGCGCTGCAACGTCCGCTAAGCTACTTTCCAACCTCGTACCGCCTTCTTTGCCCTGCCGCGCATCATGCTTCTGATCTTAACCGACGCCCATTTGAAGGCGCCCGTCTGGTAGATGAGATAGTCGAGAAGTCCCATGCGGGCGGAGCTGACGATGAAGATCATGACGGCGCCAAGGAAGAAGGAGGCGTACCTCGTGTGAGAGGTGAGGAAGGTGTTCAAAAAGACCATCACTCCCGCCCCCACGACGGGTCCGAAGAAGTTCTTCATGCCCCCTATGAGGATCATGAAGATCGGATCGGCGCCCTTTATCCATTCCGCATGGTCGGGATAGGCGCCGCTGATGTTGAGGGCGGTGAGCCCTCCGGCCACGGCCGTGAATATGCCCGAGATGACGAATACGCCTATCTGGTATCTCCTGATGTTGACCCCCACGAACTGCGCCCTCGTCGCATTCTCGCGGATGCTCCTGAGCACCCAGCCGAAGGGGGAGTTGACTACGGCCTTGCAGAGTATGAAAGAGCCGACGACTAAAACGACGGTAAAATAGTAGAAGTGGAGGCGGGGACCGATGTCGACGGACAACCCCGGGAGAAGATGGATGAGAGGCACGGGGATCCCCCCTATGAGGCCCTGCTGCCCGCCCGTGAGGCTCGTCCATTTAATGATGATGATGTAGATGATCTGGCTGAAGGCCAGCGTGAGGAAGGCGAAGTAGAACTTCGTCAGCTTCGTGCAGAAGTACCCCATGAAGACGGCGTAGACGGCGCCCAGGAACATGAGGCTCAACAGGGTCAGGGGGATGCCTAGGGAAGTCTGGCGCAGGAGGACCCCCATAGCATAGGACCCCAGGCCGAAGAAGGCGTTCTGTCCGAGCGAGAGGAGCCCCGTGTAGCCTATGAGCAGGTTGAGGCTCACCCCGAAGAGGGCGCCGATCAGGATGTCTATCATGTTGTTGATGTAGAAGAGGGAGTGGAAACAGAGGGGAAAGAGCACGAGAAAACAGACGGCGACAATCCACAGCCAGTAGGAACCGATCCGCTTCATAGGGCCTCCCTTACTCCAACGGCTGTCCGAACAGTCCCCACGGCCGGATTATGAGGACCACGATCACGAGAAAAAAGATGAAGAACAGCTCGAAGTCGGGAAAGCCCAGTATCCCGAAGGACCGCATGACCCCCACCATGAAGGCGGCCGTCAGAACGCCGCCTATGCTTCCCACCCCGCCTATGACCATGACGATGAAGGACTCTATGATAATGGAGAAGCCCATGCCCGGCGTAGCCGATCTCATGGGTCCGGCAAGGAATCCCCCGAGGCCGGCCAGCACGCCGCCTAAGGCAAAGACTAAGGTGTAGACGGAGCGCACGTCGATGCCTAAGCATTCCACCATGTTGGCATCGGAGGCGGATGCGCTGACGAGCTTGCCGAACTTGGTCTTAGACAATACGAACCAGAGCAGAAGGAAAACGAAGGCGCCCATGGCGATGATGAACCCGTAGTAGGCCGGAATGGCGCTTCCTAAAAAGAAGAGGGGGGGACGCTGGAAGATCTTCGCCATCTGGACGGACTTGTAGTCGAATCCCCAGATGAACCTCGTGCCGTCGTCGAGGACGAGGAGGAGGCCGAAGGTCAGAAGAAACTGGTAGATATGGGGAGAGGCGTAGATCCTCCTTATGAGAAACCGCTCCACTACAAGCCCCAGAAATCCCACGCCCAAAGGGGCGAGCATGAGGGCGAGCCAGTAATGACCGCCAAGCCTCGTCATTACCGTATAGGTGATGTAGGCCCCGAGCATGTAGAAGGAGCCGTGGGCGAAATTGCTTATCCCCAGGACGCCGAAGATCAAAGAGAGCCCCGAAGCGACCAGAAAAAGTATCATGGCGATGACGACGGCGCTTGCCGATTGCGTTATGACGCAGCTCGAACTCCCGAAGCAGTCCAACAGACCATTAATATTCATTGCGTGCCTCTCGCTTCGACGGCGATCCTGCTCTCTACGCAGGATCGCCGTCTTTGCAGCATTTTTCCTACAGCCATCCCTTCTTTTTCAGCCATTCCGTCTCTTCTACGAGCATGTCGTTCCAGTTGCCCGCAACGACGTCTTGCAGGTACGGATCCTGAGAGACGGTTTTTCCCCAGCCCATGGCGTAATAGATCAACTGGTGGTCGCGGCCGCGCATGGTGACCGTGCCGTTCTTGCCCACGCCCGTGGGGGCTTTGACGCTCAGATCCTCCAGGGCTTTGACGACCGCCTCGGCGTCCGTCGTCTTTGCCTTTTTCACCGCCTGCTCCAGCAGCAAGCAGGCCGCATAGTTCTCCCACGACCAGTTGAGGGGACGGGCGCCGCCGTAGGTCTTCTCGTACGCGTCGCAGAAGTCGTGGTTCTCCTTTGTATCGGGGAACGATCTCAGGTACCTCGTGCCGGCGTATATCCCCTCGGGGACCTTCCCCAAGGCTTTGACGATAGGCTCTATGACCATGTAATCAGACATATCTTTCATGAAGAACTTTGCCTGGTCAAAGATGCCGTACATAGAGCCCTGCCTTGCGAACCCCACTCCGTCTCCGGCGAAGAGCACGACAAAGGCGGCTTGAGGCTTCGCATTGGAAAGGGCCGTGATGTGGGGAGTGAAGTCCGGCTCTCCAAGCTTCGGCCACGCCTGGCCTATTATCTCCGCCTTCGGATAATATTTCTTGAAGAACTCCAGGAATGTGCCGACGGAATCCCTGCCGTAGGCGTAATCCTCGGCGATCGTATACCACCTGGTCAGGCCCATCTCCGTCGCTTTTTGCGCGGCGTACCTGGCCGAGACGATATTATCGAGCACGCAGTTGCGGGCCGCCCTGAAGCAGTAAGGGCTCCTCACCTTCGGGTCCGCGGTGAACTCTGTTGTTTCAAGGGCGCTGAAGACCGGTTTCTTGATGTCTTTGGAGATTGCGTTCACTGCAAAGGCTTCCGCGCTGGAGCCGTAGGCAAAGATGAAATCGTATCCGTTCGCCGCATAATCCCTTGCATAACGGGCCCCTTCCTCAGGCTTGCCGCCGGTGTCCCTGGTGACCGATTCAACCTTCCGGCCGAGTATCCCGCCCCTCTTGTTCACCTCGTCGGTCCAGAGTTGTATCCCCCGGAAGCAGGCCTCCCCTGACATGCCGATAGGCCCGCTGTTGACGCCGAAACAGCCTATCTTGATCGGTTTCGTCTGGGCCCGCAGGATCGTCGGCCCGAGAGACCCGCCCGCCGCAAGGCCGGCAGCCCCGATCAGCGAAGTCTTCATGAAGTCCCTCCTCGTGAACCCTTCCGCCCGTTTCTTTTTTTCCTTGCTCATAGCGCCCCCCCTCGGCAATTGTTTATGAAACTGTTCTCTCCAAGTGGAACCCCCCGGTCGTTTTTCCTGCG
>CAVTDX010000144.1:0-9863 GCA_963733345.1 uncultured delta proteobacterium | reverse complement strand
AAAAGACGACGCGCGTGCTCATGTCGGGATGTCCCATGGCCGTGCCTAACTGGAAAGTTCCCATGATCGTCGAGACGAGCGGCGCCGTGATCGTGGGAGAGGAATCCTGCGTGGGCGAGAGAGGCACTCAGTGGCTCACCGAGATTAAGGGCGACGCGGTCGAGGAGCTTTTGGAGGCGATCACCGACCGGTACTTCAAGATTGACTGTGCGGTCTTTACCCCGAACCCCTCGCGACTCGACCACGTGAAGGAAATGTACAAAAAGTACCACGCCCGGGGCGTCATCCACTACAGCCTCCAGTTCTGCAGTCCCTACACAGTCGAGAGCGGTCCTGTCGAAGCAGACCTGGAGAGGTCGGGCATCCCGGTGCTGCGTCTCGAGACGGATTACAGCCAGGAGGATGCGGGACAGATCAAAACGCGCGTCGAGGCGTTCCGGGAGAGGATAGAGGCGAGGTGAGAGCAGCGGGCATCGATATAGGGTCGCGCACGGTCAAGCTCGCCGTCATCGACGGCGGCGAGCTTGCTTTGAGCCGCAAGGCCCTTACCCTGCACGACCCCTTTGAAACGGCCCGGGGCCTCGTCGACGGGGTCGAATATGACGGAATTACGGCGACAGGCTACGGCCGCCATCTCGTCAAAGATTTCCTCGGATGCCCCGCCATCAGCGAGATCAAAGGCCTTCGCCCTTGGGGCGCGGGCCATCCTGCCCCGTTGCAGGGTGGTCCTCGACATCGGAGGCCAGGACACGAAGGCTATTTCCCTCACCGAGACCGGCGAGCTGCACAAATTCGAGATGAACGACAAGTGCGCCGCGGGGACAGGCCGCTTTCTCGAAGTGATGGCGGCCGCCCTCGGCTACACTCTGGATGAGTTCTCGGCCTCCGCGCTGTCGGCCGGAAGGGTGGAAAAGATCAACAACATGTGCACCGTTTTCGCGGAGTCGGAGGTTATCTCCCTAACCGCCAGGGGCGCGCCGCGCCATGAAGTGGCGCTCGGCATTCACAAAGCGGTCGCAAGCCGGTCCGTCGCGCTCCTCATGCGGGTTTCGCCGCCTCAGGAAGTCTTTTTCGCGGGAGGCGTGGCCCTGAACGGGTGCATGCGCGAGCTCATCGGCCGGGAGTTTGGCGCACCCGTCTTTGTGCCGGCCGACCCCCAGCTCGTCGGGGCCTTCGGCGCCGCCCTTCATACCGCAAACGCAGGCATGGGACGGACCCGGGACAAGGTTTCGGCCCTGAGAGGAAGAGCGTAGAAGGACACATGTGCGCTTTCGGAAATGAGCAGAGAATGAGGCCCGTCTATTTCGACCACGCCGCGACTTCATGGCCGAAGCCGCCCGCCATGATGGAAGCGATGGCGCGCTTCAACGACTCCGTCGGCGCGAACCCCGGCCGCTCCGGCCACAGTCTCTCGATCGAGGCGGCGCGGGTCGTATACGACGCGAGGGAGTTGGCGGCAAAGGTCCTCGGCGCCTCCGACCCTCTTTCTATTATATTTACAAAGAACGCGACCGAGGCGATCAATTGCGTACTCCTCGGATTGCTGAAATCGGGCGACCACGTTGTTGCTTCCGCCATGGAGCACAACTCGGTCATGAGACCCCTGCGCTTCCTCGAGCGGCAGGGGGTGGAGGTGTCGATCGCGCCTTGCTCACCGGCCGGGGAGCTTGACCCTGCCGATGCGATGGCCGCCGTGAAGAGCAACACCTCGGCCATCGTTGTCACGCACGCCTCGAATGTCACGGGAACCTTGCTTCCCGTGGAAGCCCTCGCAAGGATGGCCCGGGAACGGGGGATCGTCTTCATCGTGGACGCCTCCCAGACGGCGGGCAGCATCCCCCTCGACGTGGAGCGGACGGGCATCGATATCCTCTGCTTCACGGGCCACAAATCCCTCCTAGGCCCCCAGGGCACGGGGGGGTTCTATATCCGGAAAGGGCTGGATCAGCGCGTACTGCCCCTCATGCGGGGTGGTACGGGGAGCGTCTCTGAATTTGAAGAGCAGCCCGATTTTCTTCCAGACAGGTTTGAGTCGGGGACGCCCAACGCCATAGGACTCGCGGGGCTTGCAGCGGGCATGAGGTTTGTCCTCGATTCAGGGGTGGAGCGCATACGCCGGAAAGAAGCCGCCCTGACGGCCCTGTTCCTCGAAGGGGCTGCGGACATACCCGGAATGCTCCTTTACGGACTTCGGGACGCAGGGCGCCGCACCGCGGTCGTTTCCTTCAATATCCGGGAGGCAAGCCCGTCAAAGGTCGCCTTTGAGCTCGATGAGCAGTCGGGCGTGCTCTGCCGTCCGGGGCTCCCACTGCGCGCCTGCGGCCCATCGCACCGTGGGGACCTTCCCCGTGGGGACGGTGAGGTTCAGCTTCGGCTACTCCAACACGGAAGAGGACGTCAGGCTCGGTCTCGAGGCCCTGGCGGCTATTACCGGGGTCTAGAGCGCCCCCTCCGGCAGCAAAGCTGCCGGAGCCTCCCCCCTCACAAAAGCGCTCCTGGGGCTCAGCGCCCCGTCGACGGGCAAAGGCACGGCCGCTTGAGGGCGCCGGGCCTACCCGCTCACAAGGGCGCCACCCCCTCAAAGAAAGGCATTGCCGATAGAAAAGGAGAACAATGATGTCTGAAGTGGTGGACGCAAAAGGGCTGGCTTGCCCCGAGCCGGTCATTCGCACGAAGAAAGCGCTGGATGAGCACGACGAGGTGACGGTCCTCGTGGACAACTCAACCGCTCTCGAGAACGTGAAGCGCCTCGCTTCGGTCTCAGGCTGCGCAACCGACGTCGCCGAAGAGCCTGGCGGCGTATTTCGCATCGAGCTGAGGAAAGGCCGCGGCGCGGCCGCTCCACCGGTAAACCTGGAGGGGGGACACCCCTCCGAAAGACAAAAGGCGAGAGGAGTGTCCCCCCAACCGCTTCCGGCGGAGGATGTCCCCCGGGCTTCGGCCGGACCCACCATATTCGTGATCGCATCGAGCGTCATGGGGCAGGGGAGCGACGAGCTGGGGCCCTTCTCATGAAAGCCTTCATCCACACCGCTCTGGACCTGGAGCGCCTGCCCGACATGATGATCCTCTACAACGCCGGGGTAAAGCTTGCGGCAGCCGAGTCAGGCGCGGCGGACGACCTGAAGGCCCTCGAAGAGAAGGGCGTGAAGATCCTCGTATGCGGGACATGCGTCAATTTCTTTGAGCTTGCCGGCAAGCTGCGCGCGGGGACCGTATCGAACATGTACGAGATTGCGGGCGCGTTGTCGACGGCCGGAAGGACCGTGAGGCCGTGAGAGAGGACCAGAAATACCTGGTGGCCCTCTTCGACTCGGTGAGCTTTGTCATGAAGGCTGAGAAGATACTCCGGGAAGCGCGCATACCCTATAAGATCATCCCTGTGCCGAAGAGCATCAGCGCCGACTGCGGGGTCTGCGTTCGCTTCCTTCCGGAGCAGAAGGAAACGATTGTCGCGGCCCTCAGGTTGTGCGTGCCTGTAAGCGAGATTCGCGAGCTGCGGTAGGACGATCGGCCAAAGCCGATCTCACGCCTTAAAGGCGCGTCATGTGATCTCTCTCTTCCGCGAAGCGAGCGCGCTGACTGAAGAGGCCGGACGAGATTGCAAGGGCCATTCTGGTCTGTTATTATAGGAGTAGATCAGCCGAAAGGAGGCGTGCGCCATGGACATGGGGATCAAGGAGAAGTTTGAGCGCCTTTGGAAAAAGTACTTTGATGGAAGCGGTTTGCCCATCTCGTTTTATTATGCGGACGAAGCGCCCCCTGGCTCAGAGATGCCGAAGCCCGCGAAGGACCACCGGTGCCTGATAGGGGATTTGGCAAAAGCGCGGCGGGGGAAGGATGTCGCCCTCAATGCGGAGGTCGTCGGCTGCGCGGGGGGCAGGAGGTATCTCGGTTTTGCAACCGAACTGATGCCTGACTTCGAATATTTTCTGTCTTACGGCATACCGGGCAAACTGGAGGGCGAGAAATATAAAAAATCGCCCGAGCTGGTGAGAGAGATGATAAAAAGAATGCCTGTCTTTAAGGCCCCCGGCGCTTTCATCGTCTTCAAGCGGTGGGACAGACTCACGGAATCTGACTTTCCCGACGCAGTCATCTTTTTCGCTGCGCCCGACGTCCTCTCCGGCCTTTTCACTCTGGCCGCTTTTGACGAGCCGGGGAATGACGCGGTCTTCTCGCCTTTCGGCGCGGGTTGTTCGACCATCGTCCAATATCCCTATCTTGAAAAGGACGCGGAAAGGCCGCGAGGGGTCATCGGGATGCTCGACGTGTCGGCGCGGCCCTGCGTGCCGGCAGACGCGGCGACCTTTGCGGCGCCCATGAAGAAATTCGTGCGCATGGTTGAGAACATCGAGGAGAGCTTCCTTACCGCCGGTTCGTGGAGAAAGGTGCGCAGAAGGATAGTCGCGGCGTCAAAGACAAAAAAATAGAAAGGGCGACGGGCGCCGCCCGACTTCTTTGGCGTCCCTCATAACGGCCGCTCCTCTTTCGCTTCGAATAGCCGATCGTCGTCTCTTCCGAAAAGCGATGTGCCAATTTGTCGTCTTTGCGCCATGCATGTCGGAAGAAAAGACGCATGGCCCCCGTTGGGCACAGATGTCTAAAAACATGACCGTAGCTGTGCTAATATAAGCACGATGTTCTTGACATTGATGCAGCCGAATCTATATTGATAAGGTAGAAGACAAAAGAAAAGCCGCCAAAACCAGTCGCTTTCTCAAGGGAATCCGAACGAACCGGACGACTTGTCGGCCTGCGAAAAAGGTTGGGTTTTACCGCTTCCCTCAAAAAGCTGAACGATGTGGTTCAGGAACAGATGTTCAACGAGGGGTCCATAAGGGAACGGCTTATGGAATTGCAATTGCTGTTGCATGCAATCTACGAAGAAGTTGAGGAGAGATGAGTAAAAAGATCGCAGAGGAGGCGGCGTATGGCAAATATTGCACAGGTGGCGCAGGCGGCGAAGGGGTTCCTTCAGTGCATCCTCCCGGCCGAGAACGCGAAGGTGGTAAAGATCACGAAAACGCCCGAAGGCTGGGAGGAAGAGGTGGAGGTATACGAAGAAAGCTCCTCCATTAAGTCTATAGGACTGCCGACGCGGGTAAGGCACCGCAACGTCTACAAGGTGAAGGTTAATGAGAACCTGGAGGTTGAGTCCTACGAAAGGACGACTGCAAACCGTCAGCCGCAGGCGTAATGCCGTGGACGGGATCTATCTTTATTGCGTACGGAATAAAAGAAGGGAGAAGGTCGAAAAAATGAGGAAGCACCTGACGGCAGTCGTCGGGCAGGAGTCAGGCGTCAGGAGTCAGGAGTCCCGAGCGACGAGTCGCGAGTCAGGAGCTAGGCCCTCTCGACGAGTACCCGGCGCCCTGAGCCGGTCTTCAAAAATTGTCTATAAGGTCGTGGGTCCCGACAAAATGAAGCTCGTATCTATTGCCTTGCCGTTTGAAAACACACCGATAGCCCCTATCGACGTAAAACTCCCAGTATTCCGAGCCCCTCGATTTGGTGTATCCGCAAGGACTGATGTTTCGGGTTATGGATCAGGTAGCCCAATTGCTTCTTGAATTTTTTCTTTATTTCTTTTGGCAGCTCATCGTAGTATGCAAAGAACTTTGCCGTGACCTCGATGACGCTTTCGCTCATTCTTTCAGGTCTCCCAGCAGTTGGTCTACCTCCTTATACTCCTTGTAGTTGCCCTTTTTACGATCTTCTTCGCTTGCCCGCACCTTGGCCTGAATTTCATCCGTCCAAAACCACGCCTGTTCTTTTGGCACTGTGACAACCGGCGTGAGCACGATGTTTGTCCCGGACACATCTACCCTGAACTGATCGCCGGCCTTGATACGCAGTTTAGTTCGTATCCCTTTTGGCAGGGCTACCTGGCCCTTGGCTGATATGGTTACTGTCATTGTCGGCGCCTCCTGTCGTATAGTAAGAAAGTAAACCTGTTTTAATTCATTGTCAATAGTCGCTTTTCTTGAATATTCATGCCGCATGTCTCCATGGACAAGGCGACAAAAAAGCAGCCTGTCCCCTTTTTCTTTCTCATGCGACAAAGATGGAAGGAGGGGATGGAAAACATTTCAGCAATGTTTCTTTTGTTGCCAATAAAAAGCCTTTCTAATAGAATATGTTTATGTCAAACAGGACGTTCAAGGAAATCCTCGTCTTCGTGATTGGTTCCACCCCCCAGATCATCACGGAAACGATCTGTGCCCTCTCTCAAGAAGACCCACCGGTACAACCGGACGGGGTTTACGTCGTCACCACTTCTCATGGAAGAAAGAAAATCGCAGACGGCCTCTTGAAAGACGGCTTAATAAGAGATCTGTTTCAGGAATATGGCCTCCGTCCCGTAGAACTGACAGATTCGTCGTTCGTACTCATCAGGGACGATTGCGGCAAAGAGATTGACGACATCAGGAGCGAACAAGACAACAGGCATACAGGAGACGCGATAGCTTCCCTCATCAGGAGTTTGGCAGAAGATCCGTTAAACCGGCTTCATTGCTGTCTCGCAGGCGGCCGGAAAACCATGTCTTTCTATCTCGGCGCCGCCCTTCAACTCTTCGGGAGACCATGGGACAAACTCTACCACGTGCTGGTGACGCCCGAATTCGAGTCGCGACCTGAATTCTTCTATAAGCCGAGGAAGAATAAAGTCATAGAATGGAAGACGCCCGATGGTTCGGTGAAGCGGCTCAACACGAATGATGCGGAGATCATCCTCGCCGAGCTTCCGTTTATCAGACTGAGGGCGAAGCTCGATTTGCGGGGCAAAGGTTTTGAAGAGCTTGTCGCGGAGGGGCAATCGGAAATCGATACGGCGACCGTGCAGCCGGAGCTCACGGTAAGCCTCCGCGAGCGCACCATAAGGATAGGCAGCCGCGTCATGGACCTCGTTCCCGTCCAAATAATGCTCTACACGGCCTTCGTCCGTCAGAAGCTCGTTTTCTGCAAATGGCCGGACCGGTCCTATTGCGCCGATTGCACGGATTGTTTTCAGACGCCCAAACAGATGGTGAGCCCGCCGGCGCTTGCGCTGATGGCGGACAACTATGCCGCAGTCTACGGCAGCAGTCCGGGCAAAGCCTCCGAGCTTCTGGAGCACTGGAAAGGAAGCGACGGCGTAAAGGCGGTGACGATGAACCGGAGCAAGCTCAACAGGGCCATAGGCGAATCGGGGCTTGACGCCACGCTAGTACCGTACTACGCCATCACCTCGGTCAGGCAATACGGCGACACCCGGTACGGCTTAAGGGCGGAGAAGGGGAAGATGAGGGTGGAGTGAATTACCCTGAGGGCGAGGATAAGGTTCCTCCCTTTTGTGGGAGGGTTCGGCGGGATTTGAACAAAATAAAGCATTGCAGATCGCGATTGGTTATCTAAGGGGGGACTGGATGCTTGAGCAAATACGCGTCAAGGTTGAAATCATTACGCCTATGTTCCTGTCCGGTGCCGACCAGACCAAAGCAGAGCTGAGAGCGGCGAGCATTAAGGGCCTATTACGATACTGGTGGCGTGCACTTCAGGCTGAAAGTGATATTGACGCACTCCGTCGGCGAGAAGCTGCAATATTCGGGAGTGGGGGAGACAGCGAGAGTGGCAGCAGCAGCTTTTCCATACGAGTAATCCCTGAGACCGAAGCAAAACCATGCAGGGAGCCATTCCCGCAAGCAGCAAGTTACCTGGTCCAGGTCGAAGGCAAAACATATAAAACAAACGTTCTCGTCTACCTAGCTTATGGAACTCATGACTGGATTCCAAAGAAAGGCGACGTTCTCAATAGGGATTATTTTCCGATCAAATCTTGTTTTGACATAATGCTTACTTTCATGAAGCCAATTTATAAAAACGAGGTGCTGAAGGCGCTGTATACCTTCTCGCTGTTTGGAGGGATGGGGTCGAGGAGTAGGAATGGGTTCGGTTCCTTTCATATCAGGAATCGCGATGACGTCTTTGGCCCTGTAAAGGAGATCTTCTCCGTCGACCACTCATACAGCAACGATAACCTTGGTTGCCTAATCACCCAAGCCGGAAATGCACCCTATTCTTCTTTCTGCCAAGGAACTATGCTTTTCGAAGATCGGGCGTTTTTCGACACTCCGCTGGAGGCGCTGAGCGAGGTAGGTAAAATCTATCGACATGCTCGGGGTAGGCTAGAGCATCGTCATCAATTCGAGAAACGGCAATATGTCGGCGCACCACTCGATCCGCCAAAGGAAACATTTACGTCAATCCTTGATAGACATGCTAAGCCATACTTCATTAAAGTTGCCAAAGCAGGTAATGGGTATCGGTCATATATTCTTTTCTTGCCATCCCAATACGCGGCAGAGTTGGAAGTGGATAGAAATCAAAGACCAATCGACCATTCTAAGCATAACAGGATGTTCCGCGAAGTATGCACGGAATTTAACGCCATTCTTGCGAGTAAAATGGAGCAAATTATCTAAGGTCAGGGGGCATAGGATGGATGACAAACTGCTGGTAAAGAAGATACAGGCATTGCTCCACGACCCGCCTGAAAAGCCCATTATTCTCGGTAAAATTGGTCACGAAAACCGGGCGAAAGCTATTATTGGCGAACTTATCGAGAAGGCTACCGTACCGGACGAAGTGCGTCAGGCGGACCACATTGCCTCTGCGGCGGATCGCATCAACTTTCCAAAAGGCGAGCACTTTGTGGCCGACTTCTGCCGCAATCCTTTCGTAATTCATCCCCTTTCCGGGAAAGGGTTTGACCTGGGCAATCTCGCACAGATTGATATAGAGCACGTTGCAGCTACGGTCGATAGGTGTGTGCGTGAAATAGTTAAGAGGTACCCATCCAATATAGAGAGGACCTATTTGAGTCTATGGCGCGAGATGCTTGACCTTCTTGCGGCCGATAAAAAGGACGAAGCAAGGCTGGGGCAACTGTGGGAGCTGCTTCCTGCAGATACGAGGATTCCGGACCATGCCATATGGGAGCACCGGCGGGTCACATCGGCCATAGCGGGGGCCTTGCCGAAACCGGCCTTCCTGCTCTTTACCATCGGCCCTGTTCAGGACTTCATTGCAACAGCCCGAAAAACTCAGGACCTCTGGGCAGGGAGTTACCTTCTTGCCTATCTCTCCTGGAAAGCGATCGAGGTAGTAGTAGATGAATTTGGTCCGGACAGCGTTATCTTTCCAGATCTGTTCGGGCAGCCGTTTGTTGATTTATGGCTTATCAGGAAGGGACTTTCAGTTAGTAAACCGGGTCCGGAGAGTCTTTCATCTCCATCTTTCCCCAACCGGTTTCTTGCTATCCTTCCTGAAGACCAGGCCGGTCGCCTCGCTGAAGCAGCGAAAGCGGCTGTAAAAGAGGCATTTGGCGATATCGCCGCCACTGTTAAAACCTACCTTGAAAGCAAACTCGATATTACACCGGAAAGCTGGGACGGAATATGGACCAGACAGACCGCAGACGTTATTGAAATCTACTGGGCATATGCAAAGGCCGGCGACTATTCCCGGTTTCTTGATAGGTACCGCAAGGCTATGGGATTGGGGGATGATTGGGAATTTGAAGCACTTTTGCGGCAATACGAGGAACATGGTTTTGCCCCCAATATCGGAACGGTCTACGGGCAGATGTACCGTTTAGTAGAGAAGGCCTTGGGCGCCAGAAAATCTTTGAGGGATTTTCAGCAACAGACTGAGCCGAGCCACAAGTGTACTCTCTGCGGTGTAAGGGAACCGCTGCACCCTGGAATCTACAAGGGTCAGAAGTGCTCCGAGAGCTTTGGGGCACTGAGCGGCTTCTGGAAAGCAGCCCTTAATCAGCTTCCCCCAGTGAGAAAATCTGAGCGATTGTGCGCCGTGTGCGC
>CAVTDX010000143.1:0-5038 GCA_963733345.1 uncultured delta proteobacterium | reverse complement strand
ACGCCATATTCCCAAAAGGCCTCGCCGTAGGCATCGTCATCAGCGTCGACAAGAACAAACCCGGACTCTTCTCGGACATCGACGTGATGCCTTTCAACAACTTCAAGAAGCTCGATGAAGTCCTGGTCGTCAAAAAATGATGAGAAAAGCTGCATGTCTCGCCTTCGGCGTCTTCCTGATGATCTTCGAGTCCTCCTTCTCGTCCTTCCTGCCCCTGGAGATCACAAAGCCTGCCCTGGGCGTTCCTTTCATCATTTACGGCACGTTTTTCCTTTCACCTTCGGAGGGCCTCCTCGCGGCCGTCCTCTTCGGCTTCACCGCGGAGACCCTGTCCAACAGCCCGCCCGGCGCCATTCTCTTTACCAATGTCGTCCTCCTTCTCGCCTGCATCTTCCTGAAGAACAGGTTGTTCGTCGAATCGAGGTACACTTTTTCCCTTGTCTGCGGGGCTTCGGTCCTCGCCGAGTCCTTCATCTTTCTGGCCCTTTCCCTCCTCTCCAAGGGAGAGACGAAGAATGTTCACAATGTGGCGCTCTTTTCTCTCCCTGACGCGATCATCACGGCTTTTGTCTCGCTGTTCTTATTCCGCTTTTTCGAGGGCCTCAAAATCCGCTACACGAGCAGGATATAGCGATGGCGCATCAGCCGGAATCCATAGGGCGCGAGAAAAAGTACAAATGGTGCGAATGGGTCCTTGTGCTCACCATGATCGTCCTCTTTATGCGCCTCTTCGACCTTCAGATCCTGAGGGGCGAAGAGATGAGAAGACTCTCCGAGCAAAACCGGGTGCGCATCAAGAAAATCCTCGCGCCCCGGGGCGCCATCTTCGACAGGACGGGAAAGCTGCTTGCGAACACCCGCCCCTCCTTCAACCTCTACCTTATCCCGGAAGACATCAGGGACTTCAGCCAGACCGTCGACGGCATTTCGCGGCTCCTCAACATCAACCGGGACGAGATAATCGAAAAGCTCAAAGACGCTAGAGACTTCCCCTCGTCCTTCCCCGTGAAGATAGAGTCGGACATGTCTATGGACGAGGTCGCCAAGGTGGAATCCAACAAGTTTTATCTGCCCGCGGTCGTCATACAGATAGAGCCAAAGCGCAACTACCCATACAACACGATGCTTTCCCACGTGCTCGGCTACGTCTCCGAGATCAGCCCCGACGAGTTGAAGTCGCCCGAATACGAGAATTATGCCGTAGGCGACGCCATAGGCAAATTCGGTCTGGAAAGGATGTATGAGAAATACCTCAGGGGCGTCGACGGAGAAGAAAGAGTAGAGGTGGACGCGTCCGGCAGGGAGGTGGGGGTCCTCGACAGGAAAGAGCCGGTGTCGGGGAACAGTCTCTATCTCAACATCGATATGGACGTGCAGACCACCGTCGAGAGCGCGTTGGAAGGAAAGAAGGGGGCGCCGTCGTCGCCGACCCGCGCACTGGCGGCGTCCTCGCCCTCGTCAGCCACCCCGCCTTCGACCCGAACCAGCTCACCTCGGGGTCAAGAGAGTACTGGCAAACCATCGCCACGGACGAGTCCCACCCGCTCCAGAACAGGGTGACCCAGGGGCGGTTCCCGCCCGGATCGACCTTCAAGCCTCTCGTCGCGCTCGCGGCGCTGGAGAAGGGCGTCATTAACGAGCATACGACCTTCGGCTGCCCGGGACACTTCGCCTTCGGCGGACACGTGTTCAAGTGCTGGCAGAAAAGGGGGCACGGCGCGGTCGCCATCCACAAGGGCATCGTCCAGTCGTGCGACGTCTTTTTCTATAACGTGGGCTTGCGGGTCGGGGTGGATAGTATCCATGAGATGGCCGAGCTCATCGGCATCACCAAGCCGACCGGCATCGATCTGCCAGGCGAGAAGAGCGGCCTCGTTCCCTCGACCGCGTGGAAGAAGCGGACATACGGCCAGAAATGGTATGAGGGCGAGACGGTCTCTGTCGCGATCGGCCAGGGCGCCGTCTGGCTCACCCCCATCGGGCTCATGCAGATAGCTTCTTTCATGGGCAACGAGGGCGTCGCGTTCAAGCCTCAGATAGTGAACAGAATAGTCTCCCCGAAGGGGAAAGTGGTGAAGAAGTTCGATCCGGTGATGAGCGCAAATGTGAAGCTGAAGAAGGAGAACATCACTTTAGTCAAAGAAGCGATGAAGGGCGTCGTGAATGAGCCCGGGGGCACCGCCTACAGCAATGCCCGCCTCGATAGCGTGAGCATCAGCGGAAAGACCGGGTCCGCGCAATCGGGCACGGGAGGGGCGGACCATGCATGGTTTATAGCTTTTGCGCCCAGCGACGAGCCGTCCGTTGCGATGGGCATACTCGTGGAGCACGGGCTCCATGGGGCTTCGGCCGCGTCCCCTATCGCCAAGGCGGTAGCTCAAACCGTCTTCAAGGAACCCAAAGAAATAAAATCGGCGGCCCTCGATGCACATTGACAAGAGACGGCTCTATCACCTGGACTGGTTCCTGATCCTCAACGGAACGATCCTCCTGGCCATCGGGCTGATGAACCTGGTAAGCGCCGCAAGATCGATAGAGAGCGGCCCTTACAGCCTCCTCGTGAAACAGATGGCGGCTCTATGCCTTGGGATCGCGCTCCTCGTTCTCATCATCTCTTACGACTATCGCCTGATCGCCAGTTACGCCCGCCACTTTTACGCGGCCACCCTCTTCTTCGTCGTCTTCGTCCTGATCTTCGGCGCCATAGCAGGCGGCGCGAAGAGGTGGCTCACCATTGCGGGAATTGCTTTCCAGCCCTCCGAGCTGATGAAGCCCGTCATGGCGCTCATGCTGGCAAATATGCTCCACCAAAGGAAAAAAGAAAACGAGCCGCTGAACATGAAAGACATTCTTGTGCCCCTGCTCTACGTCTTCGTCCCGGTGGTCCTCATCCTGAAGCAGCCCGACCTAGGGACAGCGGTCGTCCTTCTCCTCTCCTGCTTCACCATTTTCTGGTTTGTGGGCCTAACCAGGCCGACCTACGTTTTCCTCGGAGTCGTCACGTGCGCCGCCGCCCCCGCACTTTGGTCGTTCGTGATGAAGCCTTACCAGAAAATGCGCATCTTGAGCCTCTTTAACCCTGAGGCCGACCCTTCCGGATACGGCTATCATTCGATACAGGCAAAAATCGCCGTCGGCTCGGGGGACTCTTCGGCAAGGGCTATCTGAGCGGCACCCAGCACACGCTCCATTTCATTCCCGAAAGCCACACCGACTTCATATTCACGGTTTTCGGTGAAGAATGGGGGTTTATCGGCTCGATCATCCTCTTTCTGCTCTTCATCTCCTTTATTTACCGGTGCCTGAAGATATCCAGAAGCACCTCCGAGCCCCTTGGGGCCGCCATCTCTTTTGGCATCGCGTCGATTATTTTCATCCAGTTTACGATCAACATCCTTATGGCCATCAACCTCGCCCCCGTCGTCGGCATCCCGCTGCCCTTCATCAGCTATGGAGGCTCTTCCCTGATATCGACGCTTATAGGCGTGGGACTGCTGCTGAATATCAACATGCGGCGGTATATGTTTTGATCCTGCGGCCGGGTTCATGAAATGAGCGGGAACGTAGGCAGCGATTGGGAAGGGGGCGTTTGATTCACGCGCTTAATAGTGCAACCCAGGGAACGCCGTGAAGAGGATACTCATCGAATGGCGCCGCTATGACGGGGAAAAACACGCATGTCCCTCTTCGGCAGAGGTCCTGCGGATAATCTCGCACGCCATCGAGACCGTGCGCCCTTTCCTGAGGACCATGCAGACGCAGATCGATTTCAAAGAGACAAGACTGGCAGCCGATGAAAGGGGACTTTCCGGAACGATCACGGTAAACGGCAAGGAAATAGAGGGGAGCGCGGAGGAAACCCTCTCCGAGGAGACGCTGATCGACGCTCTCCTGAAAGAGACGGCCCATTTCGCCAAAGGCTGCGCCGGCAGTCCTGAGGACCTGTCCCGCTAAAGCCGGTTCTTAAGCAGGATCCCCGCGCCGCCCAAGATATTCCTTGCAATAGGCCATCGGCGACGGCAATATATCGAAAGTTTTAGCGGCAATAGCGGGACGGACGGAAGTCAGGAAGGAAAAGGACCGGCCATTGAACCCGTTAGGATTGATTATTGGTTTGTCGGGCGGCTTTTTGGGGGGAGTGGTCGGCGTGGGGGGCGGCATTGTCATGGTCCCCATGATGACCGCCTTCGCGGGTCTTGCCCAGCGGGAGGCTCATGGAACGAGTCTGGTAGCCGTCGTTTTCACCGGCGCCGTCGGGGCGCTGACCTACTTCTCCCACGGCGTCGTCGATTGGAAGGCCGCCGTGATTCTTGCCGCATCTGCAATGCTTTTCGCGCGCATGGGAGCTGTCTACGCCCACTCTCTTCAGGAAAAACACCTGAAAAAGGCCTTCGGCATCTTCATGATCTTTGTTTCCGTTCTCATGGTCGCAAAAGGATGGCTGCCCGGAATGAGGGGAAACCCCGCTTTCTGGCTGCAAGTTCTTGTGCTGTTTCTTACCGGCGCAGCCACAGGTTTTGTCTCGGGAATGATGGGCGTCGGAGGCGGCTCGGTGATGATACCTGCCATGGTGATCCTTGCAGGCATGCCCCAGCATCTCGCACAAGGGACCTCCCTCCTCGCCATGGTCCCCGTTGGAATAACCGGCGCTCTTACCCATTACAGGCTTGGGAACATCCATACTTATCTGGTTCTCGGCCTTGCCGCCGGCGCCGTTGTGGGAGGCTTCCTGGGCGGAACTGTCGCGAACTTGCTTCCGGATTTCTCTTTGAAGCTTATCTTCGCCTGCATCGGCATATGGACAGGCGTGAGATACGCGAGGGGATAGAAAGGCGGGACCCTCACTCCGCAAAGTAGACCGGCGCCGGTCTCTCGATGATGGTTGAGCGCTTCCACCTTCCCGAAAAATAGTAAGTGAGACTGGCCGCCGTCGATATCACGGAGCTGAGCACTATGGCGGCCCAGATGCCATTTATTCCCAGGCTGGTGCGGCTCAGAAGCCATGCGGCGGGCACCCGGATCAGCCAGAGGGAGCAAG
>CAVTDX010000142.1:0-15949 GCA_963733345.1 uncultured delta proteobacterium | reverse complement strand
CGATTTCGACGATCGCAACCGTTGTCCGCCCGAGCCGCGCCATATGAGATGTCTGCGGGGCAACGAGGTCATGTCTGAGGAACAGGATGTATTAATCGGTCAACCAACGGGCCTGCCATGGGAGAAAAGTCAGCTTCTGTCCAGTCTCGGCCCGTCAGGCCGCACCGGGAAAATCTTTCTGGACGACATTGAGATGAAGGGCATAGGATTCGAGCCTGTTCTCAAGAGATTTGGCAGCATAACGACCCCGATCATCCCAATTTCTTCAGTACGGCGCGCGTGAAATCCGTTGTCGTCGCCTCTCCTCCCTGATCCCTGGTAACGTGCATTCCTTCCTTGTAGACATCGGCCACGGCCTTCTCCAGGGCCTTTGCCTCGTCCTCCATGCCAAAGTATTCCAGCATCATCTTCGCCGACAGAATCATCGCCGTCGGATTTATCACATGCTGGTTTGTATACTTTGGTGCAGAGCCGTGGACTGGTTCAAAATAGGGTGTCTTTCCGCCGATGGCCGCGCTGGCGGCTATTCCGAGGCCGCCCACAAGTTCAGAGGATTCATCCGACAATATATCCCCGAACATATTTGACGTCAACACCACGTCCATATCCTTGGGGTATCTTAATACTCTTCTTGTCATGTCATCGATATAAAAGTGTTCATAGGTCAAGTCCGGATAGTTCTTCATCTCCATCTCCGTCAAGCGCTGAAACAAACCGCACGATTCCCTCAGGACATTAGATTTTGTCGCACACGTTAATTTGCCGGGGTATCCGGCTTCCTTTCTTTTCCGCGTATATTGGCAGGCGAATTTGGTTATGCGGCTCACGCCCTTCTCCGTGATGATCCTGATGGTGAACTTACCCTCGCCGAAATCCCGAAAAGATTTCCCCAGAACTTTGTCTCTCCAATCGGGCCACCTTTCCGCGAGCTGCGATATATCTCCCTCCCGGCCCCATGGGTAGAGACCTTCGCTGTTTTCCCTGACTATCACGAAATCGATGCCCTCCGCATCTTTCAAGGGGGTTGCGGCCCCCGGATAGTATTTAACCGGCCTGATATTCACATAATTGTCCATTTCCCATCGAAGAAAAACGAGGATTGGCTCACTCACGATGTCGGCCGCCCCGAAAAGGACCGCGTCCGCGTCGAGACAGAGCTTCTTCGTCTCATCAGGAAGGGCGGTCCCGTATTTGTCCTTTGCAGACTTGCCGCAAGGAGGCGTCAATATCTCAAATCCAAGGTTCATAGCCGCCAAGATGCCGACGGCAGATTCGGTAACTTCGGGCCCTACGCCGTCACCGCCCAATGCGACGATCCGTTTACTCATCTGGTTTTCCTCCTCGCTTTTTTGAGTGAACTCGCGTCACCCCTTTTCTTTCCTAAAGCTGCGCCGTCATCTCATCGAATCCTCTTTGGAATGCTTCCATATTCAACGCGAGCTTCTGTTTTTGGAAATTGAGTCGAAGCCGTTCTTCAAACATCTGTTTCCGCAGAGGCAGAAGGCCTGTGGCGATGAGCGCTCCTGTCGCGACGATGTTCGTGAGCAGCGGCGCCCCCAACTCAATCGCGATGTCCGACGCCCGGATAAACCACGCCCTTTTTGAAATTCGGCCGAAGCTTTGTTTGATGTCTTCCAGCGTCGGATACTCGGCCTCCCCAACTGCGGCAGACACCGGATAAATCGGGCGCGTATTGCTGACGACGACCGTATCGCGATTGGCGAAGCGTGTTGCAATCCTCAATGATTCTAAGGGTTCCAAACCCAATATTATGTCGGCTGCGCCGACAGGGGTGAGAGGACTGTACATTTCGTCCTTGGCAATCCGCACATGGCTCGCAACCGATCCGCCCCTTTGCGATAAGCCGTAAACCTCTCCGATCGTCACGAAGAAGCCGTCGCCGACCAGCGTCTCGCCGATTAATCGCGATATCAGTATGTTGCCCTGTCCCCCCACGCCCGTGATGATCAGGTTCACCGGGTCTTTATCTTCCGGACTCATTGGTGCGCCTCCCTGTCGATCGCCGATTGAGGGCAAACACAGGCGCATACGCCGCATCCGCTGCAAAGCGCCTGATCGATGGCCGCCTTTTTGGCGTCCCGGTCCCACATCAACCCGGGGCACTTGAAAACCCTTGTACAGTAGCGATTGCAACCACACTCGTCGCCCAGACACTTTTCCGGATTTACCCGGACTTTGAACAGGGGGCCCTTCTTGCTTGCCCTGATCAGCGCGCATTCTCTCCTGCAAATCACCATGCGGGGCCCTGCGCCTTTTTTCAAAACATCAAGAATTGCCGCCCTGGCGCCCTCCACGTCGTAAGGATCGATGATCGTCACGGGTATGTTGAATGCGTTGCAGACGCTTTCAATGCTCACCTCGGCCGCAGGCTTGCCCATGGCGTCCCTCCCCATCCCCGGATGGGGTTGAAAGCCGGTCATTGCCGTGCCGGCGTTGTCGAGCAGTAAAACGACGTAGTCCGAGCCGTTATGCACGCTGTTGAGAAGCGCGGGGACGGCGGCATGGAAAAATGTTGAATCTCCGCAAACCGACAACACCGGCTGCGTGAAGCCGAATTGCTTAAGCTTCCCTAAGCCGGACGCAACGCCGACCCCGGAGCCCATTCCATGGGAGGTCTTCATTTGCGTAAAACCGGTCGGCATCTGGCCCATGCTGTAACATCCGATATCCCCGGTCACCACGCCGTCCCGACCATCTAAAAGCAAGGCCTGCTTGATGGCCCAATAGGTTGCGCGATGGGGGCAGCCCGCACAGAACTGCAGCTCCCTCGGCAGCACGAACCTGCTTGCGATTTCATTGCACGCACGCTCGAACTCAGGCTCTCGCGCCGCCCGGTTGAGGCCGAGAATGCTCGCGATCGCGTTGAGGGCTATGTCGACATTGTTTTCGCCGCAAGGGCTTATATGCCCGGTCTCTTTGCCGAAGAACGTCCACGTCCGTCCGGGCGCCAGGGTCGCGGCAAGCTCCTTTAAGTTCCCTTCGAGGAACGCATCGACTTCCTCGATCACCAGCACCTTTTCAGCCTGCAGCAGATGCTTGCTTACGAGTTTCGCGGGCAGCGGCCAGGTGGCGCCGAGCTTGAGTATTCCTACGGCTTTCTCGGCAGAGAGGAGCTTCACCGCCTCCTTAGAATAGACCCAGCCTGTGCCGCAGGCAACGATCAGCAACCGGGGGTTCTCCGGACCGACGTACCAGTTGAAGGGGGACGTCTCGTACAGATCTCTCAGCTTCTTTAAATTCTCATGGAGGAGGGCGTGGCTCTTCGCCGCTGCGCCGGGGGGCGGGGCGTATATTTTTGACGTGTCGTACTTTGCCTTCGGATGGAGGTCCGGCAATTCACCCAGCGTCACATCGCCCCGGGCGTGCATTATCCGCGTGACGCCGCGAACGATGCACACATTGGAGATCGTCTCTGAAAGCTCAAAAGCCCACTTTGTCATGTCCTTGGCTTCCTGGAACGTGGCGGGCTCAAGGAGGGGAAGGTCCAATATCTTTGCGACCTGCCTTGAATCCTGCTCATTGGAACTCGAGAGGGCTCCAGGATCATCGCCCACTACCAGGACCAAACCGGCGTTGACTCCCGTGTAGGCCGCATTCGACAAAAAGTCCAGGACGACGTTCACGCCGTTCTGCTTCATCGCCGCGACGGCCCTTACCCCGGCGAACGACGCAGCGCCCGCAATTTCCATGGCCACCTTTTCATTGACGGACCACTCAACATACATGTTGAACTCGTCGGCCACCTTAGCCAGCCTGTCAATAATCTCCGAGGACGGGGTGCCGGGATATGCGCACGCCACCTTCGCGCCGGCCTCCAAAACCCCTCGGGCAATGGCTTCGTTTCCCATGAGCAAAGTTGTAAAACCAGGTTCGTCCCGTGAGATTGCATTCATAGCCGCCACCTTAGTCCGTTCAAATGGATTCACCTTTCGTTTGTCCGTTCATAGCTGTTGCTCGCAGGAAACGCATCGAAGCATCCTCTCTTTCGTTCTGTCGCAACGATCGAGCGCAACGATCCGGTCGTTGCACGCTCATGCTTTCGTAGTGGATCGCAAGGACTCCGTTTTTAGAAACTGCTTTTGGCTGTCTAACGGCTGCCCTGCCCGACTCATTGTACCGCTTCTAGAGTCAGTCCCGCTATCAAATACCCGTTGTGCGGCATGACCGTCTCGGGCGCCGGCGGTTTATGCCCCGGAGCGCTTCCGCGGCCTGACCGTATTGTAGCTCATTTTCCATCTCTCGATCAATACCCGCGATCTCATCGCCCGCAACCCTGCGGTGTACGGGAGCGCTGATCCCCCAACTTGTCCAGGCCGTGCATCTCAAATCCAGGCCCAGTCAGAACAGTCTCCATAACCGTAACCGGTGAATTGCGTTGGCCGCCATTTTTTTCTTGACGCGGACGTTCAGATTGGTTAAATGTTTAATCAACGCTGCATTGAACGTCTCATTTATAATCCTTGCGTCTCAGATCGGGAGGAAGCCTGAGGAACAATTGGCGGTCCATGAAGGAAACAATTGTAAACGGGAGCGCAACCCTCATCCTTCACAAAGGGTTTCGCAGCGCCGCAAGATCAAAACAAAAAATATGTTATCGAAGAGTCAAATAAGGAGCATGTCTATGACTGGTAAGGTAGCCTTGATCACGGGGTCGGCGCGCGGCATCGGCAGGGCAATTGCTATCGGGCTCGCGAAGGAAGGCGTAAGGATCGTCGTCAACTACCGATCACGGCAGGATGCGGCGGAAGCGGTCGCCCGCGAGATCACGGAGGCCGGCGGCGAAGCCCTTGTCGTAAGAGCGGACGCGGGAAACGATGGGGACGTCAAATCGATGGTGGACCGGACGATGGAAAAATGGGGGTCCGTCGATATCCTCGTCAACAACGCCGCCACCCACAGGGGCGGAAGGATCCAGAAACTGAAGCTCGAAGATTGGAACCTCGTCATTAATTCGGCCTTGTCGGGCGCCTTTCACTGCTGCAGACACGTTGTGCCGATAATGATCGAAAAAAACTGGGGCAGGATCATCAATATCGCCTCTTATGTCGCCCTGCACGGTTACGCGGGAGACACGGCCTACGGCGCGGCCAAGTCCGGCTCCTCGGCCTGACCATGTCATTGGCAAAAGAGGTGGCGACCAAGGGGATCACCGTAAATGCCGTCATACCCGGGTTCTTTCCGACCGATATGACGAGCGGGCTTTTCGATACACCGGAAAAGCTTGAGCGGGAAATGCAGAATATACCTATGCGCCGTCCGGGGAAACTGGAAGAAATTGCGGACATGGTCAATTTTCTCGTGTTCAAAGGCGCATATATTACCGGAACCGTCCTCAGGGTCGACGGCGGGTTGGCGATGTAGGTCGACGGCCTGAATATCGCGCATGCATGCAAGCATCACGCGATCCGATGTTCTTATGATTCATTGCCCCTAACAGACCCCCAGATGCCGTTGCATGAGATCTTCATTTTTTATCCAATGGTCCGCGGTGCCCTCATGCACAACCGATCCTTTATCGATGGCGTATGCCCTGTCGCTGATAGTCAAGGCGAAGGCGGCGTTCTGCTCCGCAAGGAGAATTGTCAGTCCCTTTTCTCTAAGCTGCCTGATTTTATTCGCCAGGGCTTGAACGACGACCGGTGCGAGGCCGGCTGTGGGTTCATCGAGCAAAAGTAGTGTGGGTTTCCCCATAAGGGTTCTCGCGATTGTGAGCATCTGCTGTTCTCCGCCGCTGAGATTTCCTCCCTTGTGGCTTTGCAGGTCCTTCAGTTGCGGGAAAAGCTGATATATTTCTTCGAACATGTCCTTGCGCTTTCTCTCCCTCCAGCCCAACTCCAGGTTTTCTTTTACCGTGAGATCGGAAAAGATCCAGCGATGCTCCGGCACAAAACCGATCCCCGACTGTACGATCTGGTAGGACTTGAGCCCTACGATCTCCCTTCCTTTAAACAGTACGCTTCCTGATCGCGGCCGGTTGAGTCCGATGATGCTTGACAGCGTTGTCGTCTTGCCCGCCCCGTTCCGGCCCAGGAGGCACACCACTTCCTTCTCCTGAACATTCAGAGAGACCTTGAATGTGGCCTGAAAGATATCGTAATAGGCATCGATCTCCCTAACGCTGAGAAGCATCGTTCTCTCTCCCGAAATAGCACTCTTGAACCCTCACGTTGGTGCGGACGTCCGCCGGGTTCCCTGCGGCGATAACGGCGCCGAAATTCATCACCGTAATGTACGAAGCCACGCTGAAGACCATATCCATCTTATGCTCCGTAAATAAAACGGCGAGGGACTTTTCGGCCGAGATCCTTTGGATGAGTTCGATGGTCTCATTTGTTTCCGCCGGAGACATCCCGCAGGTCGGCTCATCCAGTAGCAACAGTTCCGGATTCGATGCCAGGGTAATCCCTAATTCGAGCCTCTTCCTGTCTCCTGCGGAAAGCACCCCGGAAATCTCGCCGGACCGATCGCCGAGCCCGACCATGGAAAGGACTTCTTCTGTCCTGCCCGAGACGAGTTTTTTCGAATCGGAAAAAAAGTTTAGTCCATACCCTGCTGAAAAGAGGACGGCAGCCTGGATATTTTCAAACACCGTCAGCCTTGGAAAAATTTTTGTTACCTGAAAAGATCTCCCCATGCCCATCTTGATGATACTCTCGGGGCGATGCCCGGTGATTTCCTCGCCTTTAAAGACAACCGAGCCTTCGTCGCAGCGATAGTATCCGCAGATCAGGTTAAAGAAGGTTGATTTCCCGGCCCCGTTCGGCCCGATAATGCAATGAATCTGGCCGTCGGAGACCTCCAGATCAACCCCGGCTACCGCCCGGACGCCGCCGAACCGTTTTGTTAATCCTTTGACTTCCAATATAGCCATTGTCTTTTATGCCCTGTTTGCCCAGCTTTTATACTTATCGAACATGAATCCTCCAACGCCTTTCGGGCAGAAGAGGACGATGAGGATCAGGGTAGTCCCCACGGTGAATAGCCAGTACCTCGTGTAAGAGGTAACCAAAGAGCTGAGGAGAATCATGATCGCCGCCCCTACAGCGGGCCCGAGAAAAAGGGTCATCCCGCCCAGCACGGCCATAAGGACAACTTCTCCTGAAGACGTCCATGACAGAACGTCCGGCGCAACGGAGGTCTCTAAAAAAGCATACAGCACTCCCGCTACGCCTGCGAAAAGGGCGGAGATCGTGAAGGCGATGAACCGATATCGGTCTCCCTTCATTCCTATGAACGCAGCTCTCACGGAATCCTCTTTCAATGCCCTTAACAATAGGCCATACGGCGATTTCACTATCCTCCAGACTATGTACATGGAGGCCGCCGTGACGACCAAAACAAAGAAGTACATATTGATGTAGCTCGCCTCCGTAGAAATAAATGCGGGAACCGGGATGCCCTGGATCCCGTCGTCTCCGAAGGTAAGGCTGCGCCATTTAAAGGCCACCGTGTAAGCAAGCTGGGAGAAAGCAATCGTAATCGTTGCAAAATAGAAAGCCCCTTGGACCCGCACGCTGAAAAAGGCCGCCACCATCCCTGCAAGAGCGGCGGCAAGAGGGCCGGCAAGCACCGCCAAAAATACAGGACAGGAAGTCTTTATCAAAAGAAGACTGCACGTATAGGCGCCGATTCCGAAAAACGCAGCATGGCCCAAAGACATCATGCCTCCGTACCCCAGCACGAGATTGAAGCTGGCCGCAAAAAGGGCACAGATCAGCACCTTTGTCGCCAGAAAAAGATAGTAAGGGGAAAACCCTTTCTCCAGAATAAATGGAATGATCAGCAACGCAATGCCCACGATGACCCATCCAAGCCATTGCATCCCTTTTCTTTTTGGATACGCTCCTTCCTGTCTCGATGAGTCCATTGTTTTCAGTACGCCGCGCCCATGTTCGGTATGCTCGATCTAGACTTTGACCTGAGACGTCTTGCCTAAGAGCCCGTTTGGCCTAAGCACTATGACGATCCCTCCCAATATGAAAATGAACGCCATAGCATACTTAGGCAAGACGAGAATTCCAAAGGAGTAGAGCATGCCTGCAATCAAGGCCCCCAAGAGGGCCCCCCAGACATTTCCCAGCCCGCCGATGATGGCGATTGTGAAACATTCGGCGATGATCTCTGTGTCCATCCCCAGGGAAATCCGTACTGCAGGCGCTATTGCCGCCCCTGCCAGGCCCACCAGGAAGGTAGCCATCATGAAAACAATGGTAAAGAGACGGTTCGCCGGGTAACCTAGAAGCCCTACCATCTCCCGATGTTCTGCGGCGCCGCGCAGGAGTTTCCCAAATTTTGTCTTGTTTAGCATGAGCCACATAGCAAGGGCCATTGCGACGCCAAGACTGAGAATGAAAAGATGATAAGCGGGGAGTTGATGGCCGAGAAGGTTGACGCTGCCCGACATATATAATGGGAGACTGACCATCCTCAACTCGACTCCCCAGATCATCCTCACCGCGTCGCTAAATACGAAGACCAGGCCAAAGGTAAGGAGCATCTGCAGGAGGTGCTCCTTTTCGTAGATGCGACGAAGCAAAACTACCTCTACCACTCCCCCCAGGATGCATACCAGGATAGGGACAATGATAAAGGCCGCCCAAAAACCGATGGGACCCGCCAGCGTTTGAGTAACGGTATAGGCGAGGTACGCTCCTACCATGTAGAATGAACCATGGGCAAAATTAATAACGCGCATGACGCCGAAAACGAGGGTTAGTCCCGAGGCCATGATAAAGAGGATCATGGCGCGACTGAGGCCGCTCACGAATTGCGCAAAAATAATCGAGTCGTTAAACGTCATGTCGCAAAACCCCTTGCACAGCCAAAAACGTTGGACCAGGTCCCCGAGAAATAATCAGGGATCCCTAATAGCTCTGGACGAACCAAATTACTTACGCGCCTTTCTCAGTGCAGCGATCTCCTCACAGGAAGGGGCCACCTCATTCGCGGGAACTGTCGTAATATCCTTCATTACGGGAAAGGGATATCCAGGTACACGAGCGATCTCTCCCATGAAAGAAGGGTACATGGTCTGATGGTCGCAGGCCCTCATCGTCAAAGGACCGACTGGCGTCTCCAAGGCGAGCCCTTCAAGGGCATTGATCACATCCTCCGTTTTGGCGCTCTTTGCCTTCAGCATGGCTTCCGTAAGGAACCTCGCCGACATGTATCCGGCGAAGGCCGCCTCAGGCGGGTACGCATCGGCATCCCCCTTTTTGGCTGCATAATCCATGTACTTTTGAACGAATTCCTTATTAGCCGGCGTGGCAGGATAATACCAAAGGTAGCTGTTGCCCGTGAAAGCGCCTATGGGATAGCTCTCTTTCAAGACCATCGCGAAAGTGGGATCGCCGAGAAAACCGGCAAGGTATGGTATTTTGTCGAAGAGGCCGAACATTTTTGCCTGCTTCGTGAAAGACAGGATCGATGACCCGCCCCAGGCCCCATACACGGCATCCGGCTTCTGCGCCATCACGGCGCTGAGATAAGGGGTGTAATCCGTTTCCCCCACCTTGGGCCACGCCTCTCCCACGATCACCGCGTTGGGCTTTTCTCTTTTAGCCCTTTCAGAAAGCTGTCCGCTGTGGTATGCCCCATCTCATAATCGTCTCCAATGATGTACCACTTCTTAAAGGGCTTGGTCGCAGCGTAGAACCCCTGGGCCGTTCCCTGGAGACCTGAGTGCGAACAGGCCCGGAATACATAGCGGTGCCCCATTTCACCGGTAACCCTGGGACCCCAGCACACAGCCATGAAGAGCTTTTTCTTGTTTTTTGCGAACTCGGACACCGCGAGGGCTGCGCCGCTGTTAAAAACACCGCCGAGGAAGTCTACATTTTCCTTCAGGACCAGCTCCCGTGCGTGGGCTAATGCCTCATCCGCCCTAAACTTGTCGTCCAGGACGATGAGCTCGACCTTACGCCCCTTCAGTCCTCCCTTGGCATTGAACTCGTCCACGACCATCTGCCATCCATAGAGCGCCAGTTTGGTGGTGTACGCAGCCCCTCCGCTGTAGGAATCAATGAGGCCGATCTTAATCGGCGGTTCTGACCGGCATATTGCCGGACCGATCAGAATAATAGGCGCAAGCACAAGGATCGTAAGCAGAAACCGAAGGATAAACCTGTTTTCGGATCTCATAACCTTGCCTCCCTGATGGATGCATAAAGGCATTGCCGTATGATAACCATACAGCTTAAAAAACCGGGACCGCCCTGTCAAGCAAAAAAGGAGAAAAACAAGAGGCCGATAGGTTTTCCTCGCACGAGCCGGTTGCACATGTTACAATCGCAAAGGTTTAAGAAGGAATTGAGGCGGTTGCTTCGGATTAGTCAAACTCAAGGGAGGCGAAAGAGTGAAAACGACGATCTACCATTATACGGGCACGGGCAATTCGCTGTGGGTGGCGCGGGCGGTTGCGGAGGGGTTGGGCGAGACAAACCTCGTTTCGATCCCGGACCGTAGAGACGATGAACCGATAGGGAATTCGGACACAATCGGCATAGTCTTTCCTGTGCATATCTGAGAGCCCCTGCCCCCATCGTCCGATTCGCGGGAGGACTGAAACGCCTCCGACCAGGCTACCTTTTCGCGATTGCGGTTCATGGGGGTCAAGTAGCCAACACTCTCATCGAGCTGAGGGGCATTCTGAAGAAGCGCGGCGTCGCTCTCAATTCCGGATTTGAAATCACCATGCCTTCCAACTATATACCGTGGGGCGGCCCGGGGCCTGCCGAGAAGCAGAATAGGCAATTTGAGGAGGCGAAAGCGAAGACGGCGCGGATAGCCGCTCACGTGAGAGACCGCCGCATAGGTCCCATAGAAAAAGGACCGCTCTGGCAAAGAGTGGTTTTCACCCTTATTCACAAGGTGAGCTTCAACAAAGTGCCGAGAATGGACCGGAACTTTTGGGTCGATGAGAAATGCAACGAGTGCGGCGTGTGCGCCAGAGTATGTCCTGCCGGAAATATCACTATTTCGGGGGGAAAACCCTCGTGGAATCACCAATGCGAGCAGTGTTTGGCGTGTATTCAGTGGTGCCCCAAGGAGGCGATACAGTACGGCAAAAAGACGCCCCGCTACGAAAGATACCACCATCCCGAGGTTATCCTGAAAGATGTGTTGAAAACGCGAGCATAAGGGTCGCTCCGGCGTCTCCCGTATGAAACAGAATTTTGCAGAGGCTCAAAACCATTGACGATATCTCCCGTTATGGCGACCTACGCGAGCCGCAACGGAGTATCGTTGGAAATTGCACCCAGGGTCATCCTGAGACATAACGACCTCAAGACCACGCAAGTCTATTTGTGAAAAGTCAGTGAGCAGGCCGAGATTTTTTTTGCAATAACATGTCCGTTGGGGTAAGATATCCCTTAGGACAGCGCCGAACGCTCCTGCTCGAAGGACCGACGGCGCCGATTTTTAGCGCCGCCGGCGTCTTAGGCGGGTAAGAAACTCATCCGTTTGCCGATACGGCTATTTCCGCCGGGCAGGAGATAGCGTTGAATCGAGGAGGATAACGATGGCAGGAAACGAAGACCCTGATAGGCTGATTCTCCCGGAACCCTTGCACATTGGCTACATAACGCGCGATATCGAGAGAACGAAGAGGAACCTGCAAAAAATGTTGGGGCTGGAGTCGTTTACGATGAGGTCGCCCGATTATTTCAACAAGATGTATCGTGGCGAGCCGGCGGATTTTAAAACGCAGTTGGCGGTTTGCAAGGTGGGAAACATGGTTTACGAGTTGATTCAGGTGTTGCATGGAAGGACCGTCTATGAGGAGTTCCTCAAAGAGCACGGCGAGGGCATCCATCATCTGGGTTATGAGATCTCGGACCTTGGGCGGTGGCTCAAGGCGTATGAGAAGATAGGCGTGAAGGCGGCCATGAGCGGCGAGCGCCTGGCCATGGGCGCCGAGCGAGGAGGACTCAAATTCGTCTACCTCGACACGCCGGAAATCATGGTCGAGCTGATCGAAAGGTCTCCGGAAGGGAAGATTTCGTAACGCACGAGAAGAAGAACGACATCCCCGGTTCCCTTTCCTGAATTTACGGGGGGCGAGGGTAAGGAGGGGATTTGATGCATACTATTTAACGCTATTGCGTGCAGGAGGATTTCATGGAGATTTCCGGGCTCAAAGCACTTTCCAAAGAATTTCGCATACAGGTCCTTCGCCTGTTCAAGAATGCCGGGTCGGGCCATTTTGGAGGCTCATACTCCGTAATGGACATCCTGACCGCCCTCTACTTCGGCGGGATCTTGAATGTGGATCCGACCCGTCCCCGCTGGGAGGACCGCGACAGATTAGTGTTGAGCAAGGGGCACGCCAGCGCCGCACTCTGCGTGATCCTCGCCGGGAAGGGTTTTTTTTCAAGAGATCTGCTCAGCACTTACAACCAGTTGAACAGCCCCTTTGGCATGCATCCCGACATGAACAAGATTCCCGGGGTCGACATGAGCTCCGGCTCCCTGGGTCACGGGCTATCCGTCGCGGTGGGCATGGCCCTGGCCGGGAGATTGGACCACCGCTCTTACAGGACGTTCGCGGTGCTGGGGGACGCAGAGATGCAGTCGGGCATGACCTATGAGGCCGCCATGGCGGCCGGCAATTTCAGGCTGGATTCCCTGGCGATGATCCTGGACCGAAACTGGATTACCATGGACGGATACACCGAGGACTTGATGAGTATCGAACCGGTGGCGGATAAACTGAAGAGCCTGAAATGGGCCGTCAAGACGATCGACGGACATGATTTCGGGCAGCTCCTGGAAACCCTCAAAGGGTTGCCTATCGAACCCGGCAAACCTTCGGCCATCATTGCCGACACGGTGAAGGGGAAAGGGGTTTCCTTCATGGAGCGGACCCATACGTGGCATAGCGGGTCGGTCAACGACGAGCAGTTTCAGAAAGCCTTAAACGGAACTGGAAGCCGACGGCAAGATAGGCGGATACAAGGAGAAAGAATGATAATTTCAACGAAAAATCCCCGACTTTGTTATGGACAGACGATGCTTGAGGCGGGAGAGCGGAATAAAAATATCGTTGTCCTCAGCGCCGACATGATGGGCTCGTTTCAGACTGGCAAGTTCGCCGAAACCTTCCCGGACCGTTTCTTCAACGTGGGGGTGGCCGAGCAGAACATGGCGGGTATAGCGGCCGGAATGGCCACCTGCGGGAAGATGCCCTTCATCAATACGTTTTCCTGCTTTGCCAGCATGAGGGCGCTTGAGATGCTTCGTCCGATATCGCCTATCCCCGACTCAACGTAAAGGTGGTCTCCTGCAATGCAGGCCTTGCCATCGGCACAGGCGGGACAACGCACCATGCGACGGAGGATATGGCGATCATCCGATCCATTGCCAACTTTGCACTCATCGTTCCGGGGACTGTCAGGAGGTATATCGGGCTATTATGGCATCTATCGAGTATAATGGACCCGTGTACATCCGGTTGGGGCGTGCATGACATGGAGGAAGTGACCGCAGAAGGGCGACTTCCGGATTGGAAAGGCCATGCAACTCAGGGAGGGTAACGACATCACCATTGCGGCGTGCGGCTATATGGCTCGCCCCGGCGCTGAGGGCGGCGGAAAAACTGGCTACGGAGAAGGTTTCTGCAAGGGTGCTCAATGTCCATACCATCAAGCCGTTGGATGAAGAGGCTATTCTGAAGGCGGCCCGGGAGACGAAGGGGATCGTAGTGGCGGAAGAGCACTCCATTGTTGGAGGATTGGGGGGAGCGGTGGCGGAGCTGCTGGCGAGAGAGCATCCGACGCATGTGCGAATGGTAGGCATAAAGGACAAATTCTGCGGCATCGGCCCAACCGAGGACCTCATGGCCTGCCACGGCCTTACCGACACGGATATTTTCAGCGAAGCCATGGATATTTTGCGCGCTTCCGCCTGATGCGGCCGCGACGGCCTTTCTGTTTGATATGGTGTAAGGAGGCAGGGAGGATTAGCTGACTAACGATCCATAAACCATCTTTCCAAAGGAGGGGTATCCATGAGTAAGAAGAGAGCAGCGGAAGGCGTTACGCGAAGAGACTTCATCAAGACTTCGTTGATCGGGGCCGCAGGCGTCGCGGCCGGCGCGTCCCTCGGGCCGACCATCTTGAGGGCCCAGCAGAAGCCGATAAGGATAGGCTGCTTCGGCGTTAACAGCGGGCCTATCGGCATGTCGGGCGAGGCTTCCTTCAGGGCGATAACGCTCTGGACCGACGAGGTCAACAAGAGGGGCGGTCTGCTCGGAAGGAAAGTCGAGTCGGTCACCCGCGACACCCAGGGCAAGCCTGAAGAAGGCGCTCGGTTTGCAAGAAATTATGCGGCGGACGGATTCGATTTTATTTTTGCTTACGGTTCCAGCGCAGAAGCCTTTGCGGTTGCCGCAATCTCGAGGGACATCAAAAAGCCGATCTTCGCCGCCCTTGAAGCCACAGAGTTTACGGCGGACCCGAAGGTCAGGCACCCTTACTGTTTCAGGGGCGCACGCAACACTCTGATCGACGGCATTGCGTCAGCCAGGTACGCCGCGCAGAAATCGGAAGAACTCGGCCTTACCAGATGGTATACGCTGGCTAACGACTATGTCTTCGGCAGGGACTCTGTCAATACCTTCGTGGAGTTTTTAAGGAAATATAACCCGAAGGTGGAAATAATCGGTCAGGGCTGGCCGAAACTCGGCGAGGCGGACTTCACTGCCCACATAACGGCCCTTACGAATGCAAAGCCTCATGCGGTCTATGACGATCTATACGCCGGAGACGGGGTGACTTTCTTAAAACAGGGTTCGATGTACGGGATCTTTGATCAGACAAAGTTTTTTCACAAGGGCCTGGTGGATTACATGGTTTTGGACTCTATCATCAAGGCCCTCGGAAAAATGCCGGCGGGCATGTATGCAGGCAACAGGTATCTGAGAACGTTCCCGGACACGAAGGAGAATCACGATTTCTCCGACGCCTATATCAGGGCCTATGGCGGCAGCCGTCCCCTCAACTGGTCGTGGGAGAACTACGCCTCTTGTCTATTGCTCGAAGGGGCAGTGAAGAAAGCGAAGACTACAGATACCGAGGCTGTCCTTAACGCCCTGAAAGATCTATCCGTGAAGGCCCCGACAGGCATGGGCAAGAACGGCACGGTCACCATGCGCGGGCGGGACAACCAGTTGATATACTACGCCATGGGCTGGGGCGTCACCATTTCCCAGGAGCCTTACCTGAAAGACGTCGTTCCCTGTAACTGGGAAGATGTGTTTTCACAAGAGACAGAATGGCTCAAGAAGAAGGGATGGCTGTAATGCGCTAAACCAGGCGCGCCTGCCCCCTTTTTAGTCGAATTCCGCCCGGGGCGCAACTCAACATCCGGACCGGTTTTGGAGGGCAGGCGCGCCGGCGGAAGCGATCCCAAGCGCCCCCCTGCCCTACTGCCAGCCGGCCGTCAGATGCATATGCAGATGAAACACAACCTGTCCCGCCCCGCGCTCCACGTTGATTTGCAGCTTATAGCCCGAGCGGTCGACCGACATGAGCTTCGCTATTTCAGGGGCCTTCATAACCATCTCGCCCACGATGCCCTTGTCTTCCGGCGCGAGGTCGTTGACGCTCCTGATGTGTTTCCTGGGCACGATGAGCAGATGGACGGGAGCGTGAGGATGGCGGTCCTTAAAGGCCACGAGGGTCTCGTTCTCGTAGACGATGTCGGCGTCTCTCTTTTTCCCGATTATCCGGCAAAAAAGGCACTCGTCGGTCATTAGCGCTCGCCTTCCCAAGGATCGTCTACAATGCCTCCCCGGCCTTCTTGATCAGCTCCACGAAGGCGTCGAGCCGCTCCGGCTGGATCGTGACGCCCTTTTTGGTCGGTTTCCACTCCCCCTCGTTATTCTCGAAATAAACCCTCACATCGATATATTTCCGTCCCTTATATT
>CAVTDX010000141.1:0-23504 GCA_963733345.1 uncultured delta proteobacterium | reverse complement strand
AACCCCGAGACCATGACCATCGCCGAACACGTGCTTCCCGACGGAGTCCGGCCCCGGCGCCTGACCGTCGCCCCCGGCGACATCATCTATTACAGCGACTATGCCAGGGGATACCTCGGCCGGTTCTCTCAGGCAACGGGCACGGAGGAAGAGTGGGCCTCCCCAGGCGGTCCCGGCTCGAAGCCCTACGGCATCGCGGCAACACAGGACGGAGTGATCTGGTACAGCGAGTCGGGAGTTTCTCCGAACACGATCGTCAGGTTCGACCCCAAAACGGCCGCTTTTGCCCGCTGGCCCATACCGTCCGGCGGAGGGGTAGTGCGTAACATGGTCGCCGGCCCTAAGGGAATACTCTACATCGCCTGCAGCGGGGTCAACAAGGTGGGGATCGTCCATGTCGGAAAGTGATCCTTGCTTTCGGCGTCGTCGGCGCGAAGAAGGCCTTAAGGCGAGGCACCCGTCATGTGCAGGAACATCAGGAGACTTTATAACTTCGAGCCTCCCGCGAGCCAGGACGAGTATCCGGGCGGCCGCTTTGCAATTCGTCAGAAAAATCAGTGGATTCTCCGCGCCGTCGGGTGCAAATCAAGAGGCGTTCGACGGGGCGGTCGACGAGGTGGCAAAGCCTCCTCCGCGCTGCTCGGCTCTCTCGTGACTCGGGCCTCTCCCAAGGATCGCGAGGCAGAGACAGCCAAAGCCCGTGAGCGGGCGGTTCGTCGGTTCGGATCGTAGGGTGCCGGGCATGCGCGCTTGCCGAGAAACCTGATCGAGCGGTTTTTGCCGCGTGCGCTTTCTGGCATTTGGCAGACAAATGAGCGAAAGGCTTTACGACCTGATTCTCTTGTCCGGCCTCCTCTGCGACGAGCGCCTATGGGCCTCACAGAGGAAGGGGCTGGCAGGCTCGGCGCGCATCCTGAGTCCCGATCTCACCGCGTATGAGTCCAGCGAGTCGATGGCTGACGCGGTGCTGGATCAGGCTCCGGAGGATTTCTGCCTGGCGGGGTTCTCGATGGGCGGGTGCGTCGCGCTGGAGATCGTCGCGAGGGCGCCCGAACGGGTGCGCCGGCTCGCACTCTTGAGCACGAGTCCCAAGGGCATCCTGCCGGCAGTCCGGAAACACTACCTGGGCTCGATCGCCTCCATCGAGGCCTTGGGCCTCGACGCCTATCTGGCGGATGCATTTCCCCTCTACGTTGCGCCGGAACGAATTCACGACGGGGCGCTCTGGAACATCTTCGCAGATATGGCCAAGAGCCTGGGCGCCGCCGTCGCAGTCCGACAAATGCGCAGCCTCCTCGGGTACCATGGATTTAGCGGCGACCTCGGCAGGATAGCCTGCCCAACGGCTGTCATCTGCGCGCGAAGACCGGCGCACCCCGGTGACCATCCACGAGGAACTGGCAGGACAAATACCCGGGGCCAGGCTTCGAGTAATTGAAGGGGCGGGCCATTTCACTCCCCTCGAAGAACCGCAGGCGGTCACGGACGCGCTGCTCGACTGGCTGCAAACAACATAGGCTGACGTAATCGCCGCCCGAACAACGATCATCCGTTGCTTGTCCAAGGGTACCGGATGATGCATCGCCTTCTTTCCTGAAAGAACGTTTCTCATCGGGTGTGGGTCGATACCGTCTTTTTAACGGAAAGCGCGAAATAGTTGTTGTAATTTTGCGGCGCTTCTCTGATAATGGAAGGCAGGAAGGCGGCATCGGAAAAGCCGACAGACTAGTCCGGTGAAGGAGAACGCACAGCATGAAAGAACGACCCCGCCGACCCCCACAAAATGTCACGAAAGAATGGTTTGCTTCTCGCGTGGATGGGGTTGCTCTGCCTTTTCGCAGCGGCCCTTCTGAGGATATTCAAGACATGGCGGGGTATCTGGTGGGTGTTGATGTGAGACTGGGAGACCAGTTGGCGGCAGTACCCCTCGACCCTCTATTCCCTTATTAGGACGATGCGGCTTTTTCTGGCGGGGAGGCTGAGCGTTGCTGAGGATGGGCGGGATGGGTATTATGAAGAGCGTGAGCTTTACCCCGAAAGATGGGCCGCCGGTTAGGTACCTATGAAGAATCGACTAGGTTTTGAGGTGTTCTTGCCGTCCAGTATAATGGCAGAAAAGGGTACCGCTTAAGGACTTAACATATGGTCGTCAACAAAATTGTGATCGAAAATTATAAGTGTCTTGAAAAATTTGAACTCGGCCTTAACAATGATCTAAACATCATAGTCGGCGACAACGAAACCGGAAAATCGACTCTCCTTGAGGCGGTCAATTTGGCGCTGACCGGACAATTGAATGGTAGAAGCATATCTTACGAAATCTCGCCTTATTTGTTTAACCAAGCGGTCGTGAAGCAATATATCGAAGAAATAAAGAAAGGGACGAATCCCGCACCGCCGAGAATTCTCGTCGAGTTATATCTGGAGGATTCTCCCGACCTCGCAAAGCTTAAGGGCACAAACAATTCTCTGCGAGAGAACGTCCCCGGACTGATGATTCTCATTCAGTTCAATGACGAGTACGCCGAGGAATATAAAAGCTACATCGAAAAACCGGATGATATAAGAACTGTTCCGGCCGAGTATTACGAAGCCAAGTGGTACTCGTTCGACTACAACGGAGTCAAACAGGTGAGTCTTCCAATCAAGACGACCCTTGTGGATGCCACGGCCGTAAGGCTGCAAAATGGGACGGACTACTATATCCAGAAGACTATCGAGGACATACTCGAAAAGAAAGAAAGAGCGGGCCTATCGCTGACTTACCGAAAGCTGAGGGAAACTTTCGCTAAAGAGGATTCAATAAAGAATATCAACGAGAGGCTTAAGGAAAGTAGAGACATAATCTCCGAAAAAGACCTTACGGTCAGCATCGATATCTCTCAAAGAACCAACTGGGAAGCGAACCTAACTTCGTGTCTCGACGACATTCCCTATCAGTATATCGGGAAGGGCGATCAAAACATCTTAAAAATGCTGTTCGCCCTTGAAAGAAAAAAGGCCAAGGAATCGCATGTGATACTGATAGAGGAGCCGGAGAACCATCTCTCATTCTCTAACATGACCAAACTGATCAATATGGTGGGCGAAAAATGCCTAGGCAAGCAGTTGATGGTGACAACTCATAGCGCCTTCGTGCTGAACAAGCTCGGAATCGAGAAAATGATCCTGCTGAGCGACGGGCCGAACACCATGTCGTTAAAGGACCTGTCCGAGGATACCCAAAAGTATTTCAAAAAACTGCCGGGATACGACACCCTGAGGCTGGTCTTGGCTAAGAGTTCCATCCTGGTCGAAGGACCCTCGGATGAACTGTTCGTCCAGAAAGCCTATCTCCAGAAATACGGCAAGCTTCCAATCGAGGGCGGGGTCGATGTAATATCGGTAAGAGGCGTATCTTTCAGACGGTTTCTCGAAATCGCAAGGAAGCTCAAGAAGACAGTGGCAGTGGTTATAGACAATGACGGCAATTGCGGAAGGCTCAAGGAGAGATATAAGGAATATCTGGAGGACGCGGATATAAGGATTTGCTATGATAGCGATGACTCTTGCAAAACGCTTGAGCCTCAGATAGCGAAATACAATGCTCTGCCTCTCCTCAATGCCATTTTCGGCGTAGCCTACACGACCAAGGAGGATCTCGTTGACTACATGCTGGATAACAAGACAGAGTGTGCCCTAAAGCTCTTTGAGACTGGCGAGACAATAACTATCCCACCCTATGTCGAACGAGCAATCTAATAATACCGTCGTCATAGCTGCTGCCGGATCGAGAAAAACGACGTATCTCGTTGAACAGGCTCTACAAAAAACAGAGCAAAAGGTCCTCGTCCTCACTTACACGATCTATAATTTAAATCAAATTACGCGCTACTTCATAGGTCACGCGGGCTTAATTCCGCCCAACGTCACTGCTCAGAGCTGGTACCACTTTTTGCTACAGGATTGCTCCAGACCATATCAAAACACCGTTTATGATAAGAAACGCATTGAAACCATCTTTTTCGTAGAGGGCAAGTCCTGCCCATATATTCCAAGGAACAACACAGACAAGTACTATTTTGCCGATGGCGAGCGAATCTATACGGACAAGATAAGCGACTTTGCTTGTAGCTGTAACGCTAGGTCCGGCGGGTCAGTCATCAAAAGGCTGGAAGATATCTACGACTGCATCTTCATAGACGAGATTCAGGATTTAGCCGGTTATGATTTTGACTTTCTCGAACTGTTGTTCAAATCTAAAATCGAGATTATTGTGGTGGGCGACAGCCGGCAAGGCACGTATTTTACGAATTGCTCGCCAAAAAACAAGAAGTTCAAAGGGCAGAATATTATCGCGTTATTTAAAGAATGGCAGAAAAGGGGAATGTGCGACATTCAAGAGAGAAATGAATGCTACAGGTGCAACCAGAATATTTGCGATATCGCGGATGGGATTTATCCAGACATGCCGAAAACGAAATCGATGAACCATCTCGACACCGGCCATGATGGTGTCTACACTATTTGCCTAGCTGACGTGAAGGAATATGTTAGGATGCATGATCCAATGATATTAAGATACAGTAAAACTACTGAGACCGAAGGATTACGAGGGCTTAATTTCGGTGTCTCAAAAGGACAGTCCTTTGATAGAGTTCTGATTTTCCCGAATGGGCCGATCAAAGAATTCTTGAGAACGAAGAACACGGAACAACTCAAAGACAAAACAAAGGCGCTTCTTTATGTAGGCATAACAAGAGCGAGATATAGCGTCGCCTTTGTTCATGACGACTTCTGCTGCATTGAGGGAATTGAAAAACTGTAGTACATGCTTTTGCGGGGTAATGTTCACCTTCCGCGGAACGGTTTGGACACTCACTTTGCAGGTGAACACGAGACTCATCCCTTAGGCATAATAAAAAGTACACCAGAACCTGATAAACCTAATAAAAAATAAACAAAGAGGCCCTTCTGGCCGAATTCCGCCAGAAGAACTGCCGCTGGCTCAGTCGCAACCGCTCCCGCAGCCCATGCCACCGTCGTCATCATTTCAACGACCTGATTGCTCAGGCCGTCTCCATTAAGATTCTGGCTGCACTCTTCCAACGCATCTTCATGCTATCGTCCGAACAGGCCGCAGGATCGATTGTGGCTCTTGCCGGTTACAGACCCTGCCTCGCTAGCGCGTTGTAGAGTTGACCCATTTATCATTATAGGTAATTTCTATATGAAATGGCCCAATATCAAATTTTGGATACCCGGTTAGTTCCTCCTGTGTTATGATGCAACGGTAAATGTCGTGGAAACAATGGAATCAACGCTGGCAGCGCGACGTGACGACCTCCCAAATACGTATCGAGAAGTTGTGGAAATGCTTCCTGATGACGCTGCATGCGCAGCCTGTTTGGCGTCTGGGGATTGCAATTGAAGACAGAATGAGAAGGAGCCCCCTAAGGCATATATGACAAACCCACCAGACAGATCATACAAGCAAGGCGCCCTTCTGTTCGCAGGGAGGGCTTTCGGTCATCGAAACTACCGACTGTTCTTCGCCGGCCAGGGCACTTCTGTCATCGGCACCTGGATGCAGCAGATCGCCATGAGCTGGCTCGTTTACAGGCTCACAGGCTCGCCGGCTCTCCTCGGTCTTATCGGCTTTATCGCCATGGCCCCGATGTTCTTCGTCACCTCGATTGCCGGGGTTTTTGTCGACCGGTGGAACCGCCGCCGTCTGCTCTTCCTGACGAATCTGCTCGCCATGATCCAGGCAGCCGTCCTGGGCGTGCTTACCCTCACAGGCCACATAGCCGTGTGGCATATCTTTGTCCTTGGATTCTGTCTCGGCTTCGTCAACGCCTTTGACATGCCCACCCGACAGGCTTTCCTGGTCGACATGGTCGAGCGGAAGGAGGATCTGAACAACGCCATTGCCCTCAACTCCGCTATGTTCAACGGCGCGCGCCTCATCGGTCCAGCTCTTGCCGGACTGACGGTGGCTGTATTTGGCGAAGGCATTTGCTTTCTCATCAACAGCTTGAGCTTTCTTGCGATCATCCTGGCTTTGCTCGCCATGAAGATCAAACCGAGAGCGAAGAAAGCCGCTGCAAGGCGGCCCTTTGAAGGGTTTAAGGAGGGGTGCCGCTATGCCTTCGGTTTCCTGCCCATCCGTTACTGCATCATGCTTCTCGCCCTGATGAGCCTCATCGGTATGCAGCATTCGACGCTGATGCCTGTTTTTGCGAAGGACGTTCTCCACGGCGGGGCTCACACGTTGGGGTTTCTTGTGAGCGCCTCGGGCGTCGGCGCTTTCCTCAGCGCCCTTTATTTCGCGTCCCGCAAAAGCGTGATGGGCCTGGAGAGGTTCGCTTCCCTCGCCCTCGGTCTTTTCGGCTGCGCGAATATGGTTTTCTCCTTTTCTCGGAGCGCGACACTCTCGCTTTTCACGATGGTCGCCTCGGGCGCCGGCATGATGACGGTCCTCCTCACATGCAACACAATCATACAAACCGTGGTCGAGGAGGACAAACGGGGAAGGGTAATGAGCTTTCACGCGATGGCGTCAGTCGGCGCCATGCCTTTTGGCAGCCTCATCGCGGGGACCATGGCCGCCCATCTCGGCGCGCCTCACGCGGTCCTTATCAGCGCCGGCTGCTGTGTGGTCGGCTCCTTATTCTTTGTCCGAAAAATACCGTCGCTTCGATCCTCTATTCGGCCGAGGTACGTCGCCCTCGGCATCATCAAGGAGACGCCTGATGAGACACCATATCGGCGCCCGGACACCCTTTCTTAAGGGCAGATAGTTACCGGCGCCGATGTAATTGATGGCAATGGCTGGGGATTGCAATTGAATGCAGAACGAGAAGGAGCTAACCGGGTACCCCTCTATCAAATTATGGCATCCTGCAAATCTGATGTACTAATTGCTGTGCAAAACCGCCAAAACTGACGGGGCGCGATGCTGGTATCCCTGAGAGACCGGCGCCGCTGTCCGTTTACATAGAGGGGGTAGGCTATCCGCCTACCCCTTTTTTTACCTCTATAGCGTTTCTCAGAATAAAGCAATGTTTGAAGGGTCTCCTTTCGCTTAGTCCCTTTGCCACCCTTTGGCGAGCAGGCATTTCTCGCACTCGTCGCAAATCCTCGTGCCTTTGCGGGCTGCCTCCTTTTCTGCGATTCTCTGGCACTCCCGCTTGTCCCTATTGAAGCTTGCGCTGGTTTGACCCGGCTTGTAGTAGTAGTGGGTGCAGGCCGGTATGAGAACGATCATTGCCATTAAGAGCAGCAATCTCTTCATGTTGGCTCCTTTGCCCCGTTCTTGTCGGGACATCGAGTGTTCATGGGGTGCTCATTCTATTGAGGCCGCCGGTACATGGCCCTATTTTATCAGAATATCTCTTTAAAGAAAGACTTCATCGCCTCCCGCGTGCGCTTGTCCGCCTTTTCATTGTAAGCCGCCAACGGAAGGGTCGCTGCACATGAACTATACAGACGAAACGCCTATGGCGCTATTCTCATCGAGTAAAAATCTGTTTTCTTCATGCGCGTCCTTCAGGGCTTGGCACGTTCGTCATGGTCGTCACTCCTCATTTTCATCATCCGGCTCGTCGTGGTCTTGCACATGTACATAGAGATACTTGGCGTTGGAGTCGTCAAACCAGAAGTCAAGTTCATCTTCCGTATAGTCGAACCGTAGATCGTCAGTCGCCTGCTCCTCCAGAATCTCCATTTCCTCCTTGGCGATATCAGTCCAATCGGTATGGGATATCCATATCCTGGAATACCCAACTGTCCTGTAGGGTTCCCAGGGATGACCATAGAGGTCGGCCAGGTCTATTGTGTGCGTTTCAGGGTCGACGAGCAGACGGGCATAGGCCTTTCCATGGAGATCGAAGGTGAACGCATGGCGGCCAGGCGATTTCGCGGGGTTGTACTTCTGCATTGCGAAGAAGCCATCGCATGATCGTCCGTCAATCTTGTAGTATGCCGCAGAGGCCTGCACCATAAGGATGGTAGCCTTCATCATCGAGGACGGCTTCCCCGGAAGTCCCAAGAATCGCATATGGTCACGGAAGATGTCGTAGCGGTCAGCTCGCGCTGCGGTCCGAAAGTCCCGTGTCCACTCATGCAGCGTAAGGTTTGGCATAAGGTCTATTCACCCATGACAGACATCTAAGTTCATCCTCCCACATCCGCCGGTGGGTCGGGACACCACAGGATATATGGTGAGACAGCGAGCCTACATCGGAAGCCGATGTACATTATGCAATGACCGGCAGGCGAACCAGACTAGAGGAACCCGTCCTCCAGCGCGCCCGCCACGACTTCACCCGCTTTCTCCAGCCCTTCTTCCAGGCGTTCATCGGGCGTTTTCGCCTTCAGGTGGTCGAAGCAGCCGCTCCTGTCGAGCTCTCCTATCAGCGCTTTATGGTCAATGACGTGCGGGTCGTAGTGAACGGTGGCGCTGCCTATTTCCGGTCTCAGATCGACCGATTGAACGCCCGGGACGGCCATGACGAGGTCGTGAAACTGCTTCCCCTTCGACGGATCGCCTTTCAGGGCGGGACTCTCGATCCTGAGTCTTCCCGGCGTATCGGCCATGTAGTAATCCATGGGTTACCCCCTGACGCCATTGTAGCACAACCCGAAGGCGCAGAAAAAGGCGGTTACTGTCTGTCTTCAACGAGATTCCGTGGACCTCCTCCCCTCTGTTCTCATTGACAACAGCCGAATGCCTTTGGTAGTATTGCTCCATGGCTCACCTCGACACCATACTGCTTTCAATTCAGGTTAGCAGTCAAACGATTCCAGACCAGTACTATCGACGATTAAGATGGGAGGCAATATGGGGAAGCAAATCAAGAATGCTCAAACATCAATTTTTTGCCTGGTTATTTTGATGAGTACAATGGGTTTGGCATTTGTGCCGACCGCTCCAGCGATGTTGCTGACGCAGACCCAAGTCGTATCGACGAACGACGGCTTAGTGGTCGCGTTGACGCAGGAACAGGCAAAACAGTGCGAAGCCGAGCGACAGGCGCTGCAGCAACAACTCAACCAGTGCGGATCGGATGCTAAATGCCGGGCTGCGGTCCAGGCGGCTATCGACAGTCATAACCAGAGGTGCCGATAAGTGACCCCCGGACTTTGATCTTTTGCCAGGTCTTCGGCGCTCTGCGGGGATTGCGCCTTCAAACAAAGAGGCAGAAAGGCTCTGGCAAGGACTATCAAAAACCTGATCTTTTTCATGGTCTGCCCCTCCTGTCATTTCGGCTGCTGCTTCTCTGTCATCGCCAATTTCCCAATCTGGTCTTCACATTTACCCTCAGTAGCAACGGTGGGAAGCTCCAATGAAGACTTCTTACTTGGACACGTGCATGGTGTTCCTTTAAATATCCATGTCGTCTCTGATCCGGTTTGTTCACACTCCCACCAGCAACACGTTGTGCTTCCTGGGCTGGATGGTCTGCAATCCTTTACTCCTAATGTGCAATCGGCTGAAGCGATCTTCACGGTAATCGTGAGCAACGTTAACATCCCTAACGCTGCAGCTAATAGCAAACGTGTCTTTTTCATGGCATCACATCTCTACTTTAAAGTCTCTTAATAGCATCACAGCCCGTTCCTGGTCTGGCCGGCGAGACGCTGCTGGAGACTTTGATTGGTGTAAGAGACAGTGAAAATGCTGCTGCACAGACTTCCGCCGCACCGTTCGTTTGACGGGCTATACATCAGGAATATTAGGACTGTATCAGAGGAACCCTGGACATGCAGTCCGTCCCACTCGCTATATAAGCCTTGAGGGGCTCGCATTCCCCGAATTCGTCGGCGACCCATATTTGGACTGAATGATGGATAAAAATTGCATATATGCATTTCTCTCCGCACTGCCGCCGTCTTCATAATAAAAATGAAAAACGCCGGAGTAGAAGGTTCCGTTGAGAAACAAAAACTCCAGATCGCCGGCCGTCCCGGCCAAAGCACCCTGGTAGATGATTGCGATGCTTCCATCGTTGTTATTTTTTTGTAGCTTGAACCTGAATCCCTGTTGCGCCATCGCCTGATCGACCTGCGACCTCGTCGCTCCCCAGGGGAGATTGGCAAAACCGTCCGGTCCTGCGGCGTATCCGGAAAAAGGACAACTGACGATGAGAAGACAAAAAAGAGCTGCCAGGGTGAGCACTGTTCGTTTCATACTATCCATTGATGATAAGAACACCGCAAGACCCGTCTTTCTCATATATGTCCCCCTGTAGTTTCGTCTGGTGCTTCGTGCCTTCATGCTACCAAAAACGGTAGACGCTGGGCAAGACATTTCTCGTCTTTGCAATTGCACCGTTTGTACGGCATGAGAACCGGGATGGTGTCTATCTCGGTTCTCATGCCTGCCTTTAAAGTGCCTTTACCTTAGACATCGCCGAGGACAGGTTTGTTCTATTGAAACAACAGTGTGAAAATAACATACACTTGCACCCTGATCGCAAACCTTTGTTTCGGTAATCTTCACTGGCGGTCGTATCCCTCTTATACTCGATAAGTAGGTGGAAGGCGCTCGGCTTCCGCCCCCCAATTTCTCAGCCTCTCCGTGGTCTTTCGTCTCATTTCGACTGTGAAAGACAACAAGCAAGAAAATAAAGGAATCCATCGCCTACGCTGCCCCTACAGTCCCCTATGATCGAGTTTTCGAGCGCGGGGCGTGTCAGACTATCGGCGCGATGTGCGCGCGCGTTGCTGTCGCCTCCTATTGTTTGTCGTCTGGCGTTATGTCAAGTTACCTTTCGATCGGTTCAAGCGTGCTGTCGGGCTTTCGCGTGATCTTGATCTGGACGCCGGGTTTAATGTTCATGCGTAATGCCTCCTTCGTGCATTCCGGGGATTTTTATCGTCATCGTTTTAGCCTCCCGTCACAGCATCTTATGTATTTTCCAACGGACGTTGCGACAAGTCGAGAAAATAGTGGTCCCGAAGATCGATCCACAGCGACAATCGGATCATTTCTTTCAGATCGGACACGCTGCGGATAAGGTTTGTCCTCATTCCATTTTTGCGCAAGCCTTCTATTTCTTTGAGGAATCCGTTTATTTCTCTGCCGATGACCATCGCAGGGACCTTCTATCTCCATAATGTCAAGTGCACTGTAAAATAGAATCGTCGAACAAGAGGATATTAAGGGGGGGCCTTGCGGCCCCCTGGTCCCCATTTTGGCTGAAATTCTTGCCTATCGTCGATCAGCGTAGTATCACCGTACCCCCTCGGGGTTAGATTCGTAATCACTAGGTCCGGGGTTCAAATCCCCGCGTCGGCTCTTGTTTTTCGTCGGTTTGTCTCGTCACGCTATGAAGTAAATATGAAAAATTCAATTGCCCTTTCGCAGGCCCGGAGCAAGGTTTCACGGCTCGCTCCACGCTAGTCGAGGCATTCTTAGGGCCGCTTCCTTATTGCAGCCACCCTTTGTTTTTCAGCCACGCCGTTTCTTCCTTAAGGATCTCGTCCCACGATCCGGGGACTATGTCCTTCAAATAGGGGTCTTGCGAGATGGTAATCCCCCATCCCGTCGCATAATTGATCAACTGACTATCCCTGCCTCGCATCGTGACCGTTCCATTCGGACCCACTCCTAAGGGAGATTTGACTGTCAGGTCTTTCAAGGCGCGGGTGACGGCCTCGGTCTCCGTGGTTTTTGCCTTCTTCACCGCCTCTTCAAGCAGCAGGCAGGAAGTGTAGGTTTCCCAAGTCCAGAGAAGCGGAGGGGAACCATAACGCTTTACATGCGCGTCATGAAAGTCGTGATTGGCCTTCGTGTCGGGGAATGTTCTTATATCCCCCTTCGTTTGCGAATATATTCCGGCCGGAAACTTGCCCATGCTGCTTTTTACAGAAGTCACGACCTCATCTTCGCTCATGCCCACGCTAAACCACTTGCCCTTGTCCAAAAGCCCATACATCGATGCCTGTTTCAGGAAGGTGGTTATATCCGCTCCCCAAAACCAATTGATTACGGCATCCGGTTTCGCCGCCGCGATTGCGTTGATGTTCGGCGTGTAATCGGGCTCACCGAGCTTGGGCCAGGCCTGTCCCGCAATCTGCACATCGGGGTCGAGCTTTTTCAGAAAGTCAACGAACACGCCCACCGCGTCCCTGCCGTACGTATAGTCCCCGGCTATCGTGAACCACCGTTTAAGACCGAGTTCTCTTGATTTTTTCGCGGCAAACTGGGCCGACACGATATTGTCGAGCAAGTTATTGGTGGCGCCTCTGAAGCAATAAGGACTCCTGGCTTTTGGATCCGCCGTAAAGTCCGTGGAATTGTTATTCGCAAAAATGACTTTCTTTAGCTCCTTCGAAACCGAGGCAACGGCAAAGCCCTCTGCGCTCGAACCGTGGGCATAAAGAAAATCGATGTCTCCAGCGCTTGCAAATTCCCTGGCCCAGCGCACAGCTTCTTCGGGTTTGCCGCCCGTGTCGCGTTGAATGAATTCGACCTTTCTCCCGAGGAGTCCTCCCCTTCCGTTAACATCGTCCACCCACATCTCCACTGCACGGCGGCAAGCTTCACCCGACATGCCGCCTCCCCCGCTCGTGGCGCCGAAGAGTCCCCACTTGATCGGTTTTTGAGCCTTTTGGGTCTCGGCAGCCAGAGATGGCGCCCGAAAAGGACCCGCGAGAACGCCAGCAGCCATGATAATTCCCGCAAGGACAATCGATGAGGCCCGAATAACTCTTCTTCCCGTAAATCGCCCTCTTTCCCCTTTCTTTTCTTTCATACAAATTGCCATCCTTTTAAAATAATTATGAAAACTGTTTACTCCCTCCCTAAGACTACCAAAGCCGCCCCTGCACCTCGCTATCGCTAAACGTTCCCTTTCATCGAAGTGCGGCTCAGGACAAATTGAGTCTACCACCGCCCCGCATAGAGTCAACAAAATTGTTCATGGCATTAAACCGAGAAGAGAGATCCTCTTCGCTGAAGATCATCTGTGCGGAGCAATCCAGGTGAGCCGACCCTCCGGAATAGGCATTAAATAGGTGGATGCTGCAACCGGGAATCCGTCCTACGAGATTCGGCTTGAAAAGCAATTAAAATTAGAGGATAATGCGCTCATGCGCGCGAAAATCAATACGCTGAGGAGAAATCGACATGATGTCGGATCTCGAAACCAATAAAAAAAACGTCGCGGCGTTTTATGATCTCATCGTTAACAAGCAAGATTTTGAATCTGCCAGAAAATATATGGGGAATCGCTACAAACAGCACAATCCCAACGTGGCGGACGGCGTGGAGGGTCTCAGGGCCCATATCGAAAACAAGAAAAAGAATTTTCCCAATGCGCAAAGCGTAATTAAAAAGATTATCGCGGAAGGAGATTATGTCGTGCTTCACGTACATTCACGACCCACACCGGAACGGCAGAGGGCTATCATCGAAATATTCAGGCTGGAAAACGGCAAGATCGATGAGCACTGGGACGTAGTCGAGGAATTTCCGGAAACTTCGTTGAACCGGAATGGAATGTTTTAACCCAAAAAATACGGTTGCCGTTCCGGCGCCTGTAGGGTGAGGCCGATCACGACACTTCTTTCCCCCTTGTGAATCGGCGTCCCCGGCTTCTCAGGATCGGCGAGGACGGGTCATGAAAAGGCTGCCGCGAAGGCTCTTCCCTTTGTAACCGAGTCCATGGGCGCATGCGACGGATGGCCCGCACGCCGCTACCGGGACGGACGTTTTCAACCTATCTTTTTGTCGAACTGAAAGACCACTCCGAGCCTCTTCTGGGTCGAGAGATAGAAAGACTCCGTTGCGCTCCCTATCACGGCCCGCATCTCTACGTCATACCCTTCCTTCTGCATGGCGGCCGCCATTTCATCGGCATCCTCAACACAGCCAAAGCTCAGGTGGTGAATGCCGTTTCCGTGGATCCCGAGAAACTCCACATGCATGCACGGTCCCGACAGAGGCTGGAGCAACTCGATCTCAAGGTTCCCGAGTCGCGCAACCCCGCTCCTCAGGGAAAAGGAAGTCTTCCCGAGGGACCTGCCGCGAAGGACGACGTCCCTCGCCGTTATGTCGGTGAAGCTCCACGGCCCGACGCCAAAAATTTCCATGTAGCGTTTCGCAACCCTCTCCGCGTCCCCCACGACAATGCCGATCTTCGCAATCTTCTTACCCTTCGCAGCGATGACGGCCGGGGAGAGGGGCGCGTAGGTTCCGAGGAGGACTCTGCCTCTCTGGGTTCCCGGCGGAGCGGGAGGCAGCGGTTTCGTGAACTCCAGTACGGTCCCGATGTCTTCCACCATGTCGAGATAGGTCGCCTCTGCCGCCCCCGCAAGACGTCCCTGAAACTCGATAGAGAACCCCGCCGCCCTCAGGCTGGCGAGCATCTCGTCATAGTCGTCCACCTCTCCGAAGCTTATGTGCTGCACTGAGCGCCCGTGGTTGCGAAGATACTCATTGTGGGGGCCTTCGCCATAGAGCGGCTCGACCAGCTCGATTTGGAGGTCTCCAAAACTCGCCCAGGCGAGCGCCTGCACATACGGAACCGAGCCTAAGAACTTGTCGTGGAACGTCAAATCTGTCGGAATCACGTGTACAAACGTCCACGGACCTATGCCGAGAAGTCTCGTCATCTCAACAGCTATTCTCGCCGCATCTTCAGCTACAATCCCCACCTGCGCGATTTTCTTGCCCTTGATACTCACCAGTGCGGCGTCCTCAATTTTTTCAGACATAAAAAGACCCCCTCCTTAAATATTCATCCGACAGGCCCCTCCCATTGCCCGGGCGCTCCATTAAGCCCGGACAAGGATCGTTGCCAAGCATGCGCCTTTCGTTACGCACCTGGCTCTCCAGAGATTATAGCGTAATCAGGCCGCCGCATCCAACCTAATCTGAAGCTCTGCACCGGTATGCATCCCATCATAAACTGCTCTTTCGGCGGGTGGAATAGTCGCCCATTTTTTTGTTGACAACCAGAACGTTCTCATCTAATGTTTCACAGTACGGCGTCGTATGATGTCATATGACTGCAAAGGCTTTTATTTGCTGAAGCGGACCTAACCCCGGATGTGGGCGCCGTCAAGGACTTCTGCGTTGCCGGAACAGCGTTTCCTGCGAGCAACAGCTATGAACGGACAAACGAAAGGTGAATCCATTTGAACGGACTAAGGTGGCGGCTATGAATGCAATCTCACGGGACGAACCTGGTTTTACAACTTTGCTCATGGGAAACGAAGCCATTGCCCGAGGGGTTTTGGAGGCCGGCGCGAAGGTGGCGTGCGCATATCCCGGCACCCCGTCCTCGGAGATTATTGACAGGCTGGCTAAGGTGGCCGACGAGTTCAACATGTATGTTGAGTGGTCCGTCAATGAAAAGGTGGCCATGGAAATTGCGGGCGCTGCGTCGTTCGCCGGGGTAAGGGCCGTCGCGGCGATGAAGCAGAACGGCGTGAACGTCGTCCTGGACTTTTTGTCGAATGCGGCCTACACGGGAGTCAACGCCGGTTTGGTCCTGGTAGTGGGCGATGATCCTGGAGCCCTCTCGAGTTCCAATGAGCAGGATTCAAGGCAGGTCGCAAAGATATTGGACCTTCCCCTCCTTGAGCCCGCCACGTTCCAGGAAGCCAAGGACATGACAAAGTGGGCTTTTGAGCTTTCAGAGACGATCTCCAATGTGTGCATCGTTCGCGGCGTCACGCGGATAATGCACGCCCGGGGCAATGTGACGCTGGGTGAATTGCCGGACCTCCATCCGAAGGCAAAGTACGACACGTCAAAAATATACGCCCCGCCCCCCGGCGCAGCGGCGAAGAGCCACGCCCTCCTCCATGAGAATTTAAAGAAGCTGAGAGAATCTGTACGAGACGTCCCCCTTCAACTGGTACGTCGGTCCGGAGAACCCCCGGTTGCTGATCGTTGCCTGCGGCACAGGCTGGGTCTATTCTAAGGAGGCGGTGAAGCTCCTCTCTGCCGAGAAAGCCGTAGGAATACTCAAGCTCGGCGCCACCTGGCCGCTGCCCGCGAAACTCGTAAGCAAGCATCTGCTGCAGGCTGAAAAGGTGCTGGTGATCGAGGAAGTCGATGCGTTCCTCGAAGGGAACTTAAAGGAGCTTGCCGCGACCCTGGCGCCCGGACGGACGTGGACGTTCTTCGGCAAAGAGACCGGGCATATAAGCCCTTGCGGCGAAAACAATGTCGACATAGCCCTCAACGCGATCGCGAGCATTCTCGGCCTCAACCGGGCGGCGCGAGAGCCTGAGTTCGAGCGTGCGTGCAATGAAATCGCAAGCAGGTTCGTGCTGCCGAGGGAGCTGCAGTTCTGTGCGGGCTGCCCCCATCGCGCAACCTATTGGGCCATCAAGCAGGCCTTGCTTTTAGATGGTCGGGACGGCGTGGTGACCGGGGATATCGGATGTTACAGCATGGGCCAGATGCCGACCGGTTTTACGCAAATGAAGACCTCCCATGGAATGGGCTCCGGGGTCGGCGTTGCGTCCGGCTTAGGGAAGCTTAAGCAATTCGGCTTCACGCAGCCGGTGTTGTCGGTTTGCGGAGATTCAACATTTTTCCATGCCGCCGTCCCCGCGCTTCTCAACAGCGTGCATAACGGCTCGGACTACGTCGTTTTACTGCTCGACAACGCCGGCACGGCAATGACCGGCTTTCAACCCCATCCGGGGATGGGGAGGGACGCCATGGGCAAGCCTGCGGCCGAGGTGAGCATTGAAAGCGTCTGCAACGCATTCAACATACCCGTGACGATCATCGATCCTTACGACGTGGAGGGCGCCAGGGCGGCAATTCTTGATGTTTTGAAAAAAGGCGCAGGGCCCCGCATGGTGATTTGCAGGAGAGAATGCGCGCTGATCAGGGCAAGCAAGAAGGGCCCCTGTTCAAAGTCCGGGTAAATCCGGAAAAGTGTCTGGGCGACGAGTGTGGTTGCAATCGCTACTGTACAAGGGTTTTCAAGTGCCCCGGGTTGATGTGGGACCGGGACGCCAAAAAGGCGGCCATCGATCAGGCGCTTTGCAGCGGATGCGGCGTATGCGCCTGTGTTTGCCCTCAATCGGCGATCGACAGGGAGGCGCACCAATGAGTCCGGAAGATAAAGACCCGGTGAACCTGATCATCACGGGCGTGGGGGGACAGGGCAACATACTGATATCGCGATTAATCGGCGAGACGCTGGTCGGCGACGGCTTCTTCGTGACGATCGGAGAGGTTTACGGCTTATCGCAAAGGGGCGGATCGGTTGCGAGCCATGTGCGGATTGCCAAGGACGAAATGTACAGTCCTCTCACCCCTGTCGGCGCAGCCGACATAATATTGGGTTTGGAACCCTTAGAATCATTGAGGATTGCAACACGCTTCGCCAATCGCGATACGGTCGTCGTCAGCAATACGCGCCCGATTTATCCGGTGTCTGCCGCAGTTGGGGAGGCCGAGTATCCGACGCTGGAAGACATCAAACAAAGCTTCGGCCGAATTTCAAAAAGGGCGTGGTTTATCCGGGCGTCGGACATCGCGATTGAGTTGGGGGCGCCGCTGCTCACGAACATCGTCGCGACAGGAGCGCTCATCGCCACAGGCCTTCTGCCTCTGCGGAAACAGATGTTTGAAGAACGGCTTCGACTCAATTTCCAAAAACAGAAGCTCGCGTTGAATATGGAAGCATTCCAAAGAGGATTCGATGAGATGACGGCGCAGCTTTAGGAAAACAGGGTCCTGCGGCAGAAAATACCGGGCAGGTCAGGAAAGTATAGTCCATTAACTGAGGAGAGGATTATGAAGGATGTAGTCATTGTCGGCGCCGTACGCACGCCAATAGGGACATTCGGCGGATCATTGAGGGACATCAAGGCGATCGAGCTCAGCCGGTTCATCATCGAGTCGGTCATAAAGCGCACAGGACTGGAAAAGAACGTGGCAGACCAGGTGATTATGGGCAATTGCTTCGAGCCAATCGACCACAATATCGCGCGAATCGGCTTGGTCAATGCGGGACTTCCCGTTGAGACCAGCGCATTTCATATCGTCGCAACATGCGGCTCTGGTATGCAGGCCATAATCTGCGGCGTTCAAAGCATCCATGACGACAACGCAGATGTCGTGCTGGCAGGCGGCGTGGAGAGCATGAGCACCGCGCCGTATCTCCTGCCGGACGCAAGATGGGGCTTCAGGCTGCAGCACCACATGGCGGTCGACATGATCTGGAAGTCGATGCAGGAACACCCTATCGGCGGCGGCATGGGACTGACCGCGGAGAACCTCGCCGAACGGTATAGCATCCCCAGGGAAGAGCAGGATCTCTTCGCCCTGCGCAGCCAGCAATGCGCCGGCAAAGCAATCAGGGAGGGCCGTTTCAGAGACGAGATTTCGCCCGTGCCGATACCGCAACGCAAAGGCGAGCCCAAGGTGTTCGACACGGACGAGCATCCGAAGCCCGATGTGACCCTGGAAAAACTGGCGGAGCTCCCCCTGCATTCAAGAAGGGCGGGACGGTTACTGCCGGCAATTCCTGCGGCATTAACGATGCGGCCGCCGCGGTGATCCTCATGACGGCAGACAAGGCCAAAGAACTCGGCTTGAAGCCTTTGGCGCGCATCCTGAGCTATGCGGTTGTTGGGGTCGATCCGGCCTACATGGGCATCGGTCCGGTTCCTGCAACGAAGAAAGCGCTCAAAAGGGCTGGACTGGAACTGACCGACATCGAGCTTATCGAGATCAACGAGGCCTTCGCGGCGCAATATCTCGCGTGCGAGCGCGAAATGGGCTGGAACCGCGACATCGTCAACGTAAACGGCAGCGGCATATCCCTCGGCCACCCGGTCGGTTGCACGGGCGCGCGGCTTGTAGTAAGCCTCCTTTACGAGATGGCGAAGAGGGATTTGCGGCGGGGCCTCGCCACGCTCTGCGCAGGCGGCGGTCAAGGGTTCGCGCTGATCGTGGAAAGGACATGAGAGGGAGTGCTGGCGCGGGTGCGCTCATTGCGCCCGTTCGATACGAGATTCGAGGGGGCAAAGACCTTGCCCGGGGACTATCGTCAGAGTTGATGCCGGCCTCGCGATGTGAGACGAGAGGATAAAACAATGAGAAACGCACAGCAGTATATAGAAAGTCTTCGGGACGGGCGGGAAGTATACATACACGGCGAGCGGGTCGACGATATTACGATGCATCCTTCCTTACGCAAGGCCATCGATCATGGGGCCCTCGATTACGAGCTGGATAAGCGGCCGGAGTTGCGGGATCTCCTCGTGACGAAATCGCCGGAGACGGGCAATGAGATCAGGCGCTATTTCGAGATCCCCCGTTCGGCGGAGGATCTCTTGAGAAGGCAGGAACTAATCGGTACAACCACCAGGATGGACGCGTCTTGGGTCGTCTTCATGAAGGAAATCGGGACCGATGCACTCAACGCGCTGAACATGATCTGCTATCAAATCGACAAAAAATACGGAACGCCTTACTCATCACGGGTCGCCACGTACCGCCGGCGCCTGGAGGAGGACGATCTCAGTATGGCAGGCGCAGTGACTGACGCAAAGGGAGACCGGAAGCTAAGACCCTCCGAGCAGGAGATGCCGTACTACTATCTGAAGGTAAAGGAGCGCAGGCCCGGAGGGGTCGTGGTGCGGGGATGCAAGCTCCACACAACATCATCCCCGATCACGAACGAGCTCCTCGTTCTCCCAACGAGGGCAATGGCGGCGAGCGACAAAGACTACTCCATAGCCTTTGGAATACCGGTGAATACACCGGGCGTGAAGATCATATCGCGACCGGAGAGGGCCGATCTAAACCCCTTCGATTATCCATTGTCCTCCCGTCACACGACGCTTGAGGCCATGACGATCTTTGAAGACGTCTTTGTGCCCGAGGAAAGGATATTCATGGATGGTGAATGGGAGTTTGCCGGCGCCCTGGCCAACTGTTTCGCCACGTGGCATCGATTTACCGGCATCTCCTACAAGTATCCCTTTGCGCAGATGCTGATCGGGGTCTCCGCTCTGGTCGCCGACTACAACGGCGTTCCCAATGCTTCCCACATCCAGGACAAGATCACCGATTTGGTGATCTACGCACAAAGCATCAAGACCTTCGGCCAGGCTGCTGCGCATCAATGCACCATCACGGAAAATGGCATTGCCTATCCTAATCCCCTTATTTGCAATATCGGTAAGTATGTGTTTGCCTCGGGTTATCATGCCGCACTGAAGGCGGTCCAGGAGATAGCCGGCGGGCTGCCTGCCACGGCTCCCACCGAGGCCGACTGCAAGAATCCCGCCACAAAGGAATTGATCGAGCGGTACCTTGGGGGACGCAAGGGCGTGGATGCGATAAGCAGAATCAAGGTCATGAAGCTTATCCGCGATATGGGCGGCACCGATGGGGCCGGAGAATGGTGGGTCGGAACTCTTCATGGCGAGGGGTCTCTTCAGGCTCAGCGCCTTTCCATTTCACGGGAATATGACGTGAAGCAGTGCATAAACTACGTGAAGAGTTTGCTGGAGCTGGAATAGACCTGGTTGACGTAATGCACCCTGTTTGCCCCTACAAGGATACTCGATAAGGAGTAGGAGAAATGGACTTCGAAATGGGGTTCGAATCATTCATGGCAAACGACTCAAAGAGAAAGGCGAATCCGCTCCTTCACGCGCCCATGGCGCATCGATCCGGAGTATCCCGTGCAGGATTGAGCGACATCCGGCAGCTTTTTACTTGACAACGAAAGCGTTCTCATCTAATGTTTCACGATATGGTCTCATATGATGTCATATGACTTGGTTTGGGACCTATTAGGGCGCCCAACTGGAGGCATCTCGGTTTGGATGGCTGCAATCGGGGCATGACTGCAACTTTCCCATAGCAGCGATGGCGATTGAGGGACAGCAATTATTCGGGCAACCACGAGGCCATTTTGATCTAAGACAAGAGTTCAGTGGGGCTCCCATAACGACCGGATCGATGTGCTCGATTTTCGACCACGCAATTGCGAGTGAACTACCCCGCACACAGGGCGTGGCGTTGTTCGGTGAAACAAGGAGGACGGCGTGAAAGGAGCGGTGTTTCTTGGCGAGCGCAAGATAGAGTTGCGGGAATTTCCGGACCCAACGCCAGGCGTGGGCGAGGTTGTACTAAAGATGAAAGCTTCCGGCATGTGCGGCAGCGATCTTCATTTTTATCGTGCACCCCGCAATCAAGGGGTGGCCGGCATGCCCGGCGGGCCTGTGGGCGAGCCGGTGATTGCAGGACATGAGCCGTGCGGCGTAGTGGCTGCGGTAGGGCCGTGTGTGCCCGAAGCGCAGGCCTTCCCCGGCATGCGTGTGATGGTGCATCACTATAAGGGCTGCGGGGTGTGCAACTATTGTCGTGAAGGATGGTCCCAACTCTGCGCGAATAAACAGACCGGCTTTGTCGTTTACGGGGGCAGCGCGCACGGCGGTCATGCGGAATACCTGAAGGTGCCGGCGAGCACGCTGGTGCCGCTCCCGGATGAACTCTCGTTCGAAGTCGGCGCGGCGATCTCCTGCGGAACGGGTACAGCCTTTGCCGCACTTCGTCGTATGGGGGTCTCGGGCCGCGATACGATTGCGATTTTTGGACAAGGGCCGGTAGGGTTGAGCGCCACTCAGCTCGCGAAGGCGATGGGCGCCCGGGTGATCGCGCTTGATGTAAACGACGCTCGCCTTGTTTTAGCCAAGGATCTGGGCGCCGACGTGACGATCAACAACCGGAAGGATGATCCGGTGGCGGCCATTAAGGAACTAACCCGCGGCGAGTTCGCAGAGTTGACGATGGACTGCAGCGGCAATCCGGATGCGCGATTGGCGGCCGTGCGCGCCACTCGCGTCTGGGGAACGGCCTGCATGGTGGGCGAAGGCAACGAACTGACCCTGAACGTGAGTCTCGATTTGCTGCGCCGTCAGCTGACGCTGATAGGCTCTTGGACTTTTAGCGCAATAGGTCAGGCTGAATGCGCGCGTTTCATCGCCGACCGGCGCATCGCGGCCGAGCGGGTGTTTACGGACCGTTACCGTCTGGATGAAGCCGCCGAGGCATACAAGCGGTTCGATACGGGGAACACGGGCAAGAGCGTATTTATAATGTAGGAAGATTTCTGCAACTGGCGCGGATACACGTGAAGGAGAACGAATTGGATCCAGTTTCTGGTCGGGATCGTGAAATATTGAATAAGAAGGACAGAGAAAAAATCATCGCTCCCGAGCAACCTGTGAGGGCGGATTCGTATCCCCTCTCTGAGTACGCAGCCATCGGGAAACGCGTAAGAAGGAAGGACGGCTACGAAAAGGCAAGCGGCTATGCGATCTACACCGCCGACGTCCAGATTCCCGGCATGCTCTTTTCGAAGATCCTCGCCTGCCCCTACCCCCATGCCCGCATCAAAACCATGGATACAAAGAAAGCGGAAGCATTGCCAGGCGTGAGGGCCGTGCTCAGGTTTGACGACCCCGAGCTTCCCGAGAAGGCGGATCTGACCGGCCATATGGGCAGGGCCGGGGAAGCTCACGAGCCGGTGCTCGACAGGGTAGGCTACTGGCAGGGCATGCCCCTGGGCGTAGCCGTTTGCGCGGATACGGACGACATGGCGGACGAGGCATTGAAGCTCGTAGAGATAGAGTGGGAGGAACGGCCCTTCAACCTCGAAATATTGGAGGCCCTCAGGCCGGGCGCCCCTCTCACCAACCCGGATAGCTACCCCGAGGGCAACTTCTGTCTCCCCTTCTTCGGCGAAGCGGCGAAAGTGACCCACGGCGATGCGGAGAAGGGCTTCAGGGAAGCGGACCGGACCATTCGGTTCGCCATGCGGCAGGAACAGAACACCTGGGTGGGGCCGGAGCGCCCCTGCGGCGTCTTCAGATGGAACGGGGAATATCCGGAGGTATGGCTGAAGCACCAGCGCCCCTACCTATCCAAGCGGCAGATTGCCGAGTACTTCAACGTCCCCTTGAGCCGGGTGACCCTGCACTGCCTCTACCAGGGGGCATGCTTCGGGGGATGGAGCCAGGTGGCCCTGCAGCTGCAGCCCACCGTCATCGCGGGCATCTTCTCCAAAAGAACGGGCAGGCCGGTCAAGTGGCAGTTCAGCAGGAGAGAGGATTTCTGCGGCTGCGGCATGGATTACTCGAGATTCAAGGTGCAGGTGGGCTTCAAGGACACGGGGGAGATCACCGCCCTGCACGCCGTTTCCTGGTTCCTCAAGCAAGGGTTCGGCCATATCGCTCATTTTGTGGAGAACAGCAAGATCATAAACATCATTCAGGAGTCGAACGGAGCAATCTGCAATACCTTCCCGGCCTTGGCCATACGGTGCGAGCAGATGATGAACGCTTATTGTTTCTCGGCCGTCATGAACCACGTGGCCGAGGCCCTCGGGATGGACCCTGTCAAGCTCGCTCTCATGCATGACGGGATTGACGGCCGCCCCATGAGCGAGCTCGGCGAATGGAAAAGGGAGCGCGGCTTCCAGGACAGGGATAGCCTCAAGGAGTGTCTCGAGCAATACATC
>CAVTDX010000140.1:0-4102 GCA_963733345.1 uncultured delta proteobacterium | reverse complement strand
TTTTTTTTTTTTTTTGCTTCATTCATCGTATTGCTGAAGAAGCTCAAAAAATGGCTGAAAGGATCGCGAGAAAGGCGCCTTTGGCCATAAGAGCCGCAAAACAGGCCGTTAATGCAAGTCAGGCTCTATCTTTGCAGGACGGCTTGAATCTGGAAAATAAGCTCTGGGCCGATTTGTTCGCAACTGAAGATAAGAATGAAGGAGTCAAGGCTTTTTTGGAAAAACGCAGCCCAAGCTTCAAAGGAAGGTAAGCTAAAACGTCGCTGCGGCGCATGCAGGATAAAATATAACATTCACTAAAATCTAGGAGGTTAGAGTGGTCGATCTTAACGATGTAGTCGTCGTCGGCATGGGTAGAACGCCTATGGGCAGATTCGGCGGGACCTTAAGAGATATGGAAGTAATCGAGCTGGGCGCTTCTGTGATCCCCGAAGTGCTGAAAAGAGCGGGTGTGAATAGCGAGCAAATCGACCTGGTCATATGGGGACATAACAGAACAAGCGGATACGAAGGCGACACGGGGCGACTCGTTGCCGTCGTGGCGGGCATTCCAGTGGGATGTCCCCGCGTTCACTATAAACATGGCCTGTATTTCGGCGATGAGGGCGGTAATATCCGGGATAGAAGCGATAAGGTGCGGCGAAGCTGAAATCGTGCTTGCCGGGGGCATGGAAAGCATGAGCGCGGGCAGCTATTCCCTGAAGGGCGCCAGATGGGGATTTAAAAGCGGAGCAAAGACCTTGATTGACGAACTCTACGTGCCTCCCCGGATATGTAAGGACGGTATGGGAGGAACCGCAGAGAACGTCGCCGAGAGATATGCCATATCAAGGGAAAGACAGGATGATTTCTCCTATGAAAGCCAGCAAAAAGCCATAAAGGCTCAGGACAACGGCCTGTTTGACGCGGAAATTGTACCTACAAGAGTTGCTCAACCAAAGGGGTCCCGGTTATCTTCTCTAAGGACGAATGTATAAAAAGAGATAGCAGCCCGGAAAAACTTGCCGTTCTGCCTGCAATCTTTAGGGAAGGCGGAACGGTGACGGCGGGGAACTCATGTCCCTTGTCCGACGGCGCCAGCGCCATAGTGCTGGCATCAAGAAAAAGAGCCAAGGAGCTTGGACTCAAACCTCTATCTTCGTTTCTTTCCTACCACGTGGGCGCAGTTGATCCGGCATACATGGGCATAGGACCAATCGTGTCGGTTCCCAGGGCATTGGAGAAGGCCGGCCTGAAGTCGGCCGACATTGATTTGATCGAGCACAACGAAGCCTTTGCGTCCGTCGTCCTCGCTGCCATGAAGGAACTCCGGTACGATCCGGCGAAAGTGAACATTCACGGCGGCGCAATAGCGCTTGGGCATCCCACGGGCAGCACCGGATCGAGACTCCTCATAACTCTGTATCATGCGCTCAGATCGACGAACGGCGAACTGGGCCTGGCAACCCTCTGCGGGGGCACGGGCGTTACCGGATCCATGGTTATGAAAGTGGAGGGGTGAAAACGGCCGCTGCCTTCGAGCTTTAAGGCATTTAGGCCGTTGATCGAGGAGGCGCGCATCCTTTTGTTCTCCGTTGTCGCTTCCGGAAATTGTTTATTGAGCGGGAGAAATGGTGTAAAATTGTGCCGGGCATGCACAGGCTTTTGGCAATAGCGCTCGTTTTTCTTGCCCTTTGTCCTAACCCTGGTCAGGCGAAGGAAAAAGAATATATCGTCACGAAGGTAATCGACGGCGACACCATCGTGCTCGAGAACGGCGAGGTAGTCCACTACCTCGGCATCGAGGCGCCTCACCTGAAGAAGAACGAAGGAGGGCCGCAGTTCTTCTCGCGGGAGGCGGCAAAGTTTAACAAGAGCCTGGTACTGTTGAAAAAGGTGCGTCTCGACCTCGATGTGGATAAAAAAGACGAGCAAGGCAGGCTCCTCGCCTATGTGTACGTCAAGAGCCTGTTCGTCAACGGGGAGCTTGTACGCCTCGGCTATGCCCGTGCCGACGTCCGCCAGCCCAACGTCAAAAACAGGGACCTTTTGCTGCGCTCGCAGAAAGAGGCGGAGGAACGCTATGCCGGGCTGTGGCAGGAGACAAAGGGCGAGACCGAGCCTTACTACCTCGGAAGCAAACGAACTTACGTCTTTCACAAGCCTTCCTGTCCTCTGGCTAACAAGATACACGAAAAGAACAGGATCATCTTCAGAAGCCGGACCGACGCCATCCGGATAGGGTATGTTCCGTGCAAGCAATGCAGGCCGTGACGCCGCCTTAGGCGGGCCGCAGCGGCCTTTTTATGACCCGGCCCTCAATACCCTCTTGTCTCCCACCCTGATAGTGAGCTTTATCTCATCGAGGTATTCGAGGAGGGGGATCATATATTTTCTGGACAAGCCGAGAACGGCTTTGAGGTCGGTCGGAGACATCTCCTTCTTCAGACTGAGGTGCTCCCTTACGGTTTTTTTCAGCTCCTCGATGGATATTCTGCTGAAATGCATATCGCCGCCCTTAACCTTGACGACCTTCCCTTCGTAGACGAGCTTCCCGAACAAATCCCGCACGTGTTCTTCCTTTACCCGCAGCTCCTCTGCGATCTCGGAGGCGGCGGGCGGCGTTAGCCCGCTCTTGTCGAGTATGCCAAGGATCTGCCCCTCCAATCTCGACTGGTCGGGTTTTTGCCCGGCGCTCCTGCGTTTGACCCTGTCCTTCTCAATCTCCGCGACGCCTTCTCCCACTAGGCCTTCAAGGGCCGCCTGAAAGACGTGGGGCTCCGTCTCTGGCAGCCTTGTCCTCAACTCTTCCCTGGAAATGCCAATCTTGAGCGGATTTTTCGCGTGGAAGTCATCGAGCAGCGCAGTGAGGAGCTTTTTGTAGGCAAGAAACCGCTCGACGCTTACGAGTGATTTTCCCACGGTCTTCACCCACCGGCTGCTCGCCGGGTCCGTCGCGATCCCGTCCACGACGTCCCGCCCTACGCCGAGGAGCATAGCCAGGCGATCCCTGCTCACTCCCTTGTAGCCGCCCTTCCCGATGTGGTACTCGGCTCTTTGTCTGAGCGACCCGTTCCTGAGCAGGTCGTATACCCCGTCCAGGCCACCGGACAGCCTTTTGCGCCTGCCGGGGGCGATATCGAGGACCGTGCCGCCCCCAAGGGTCTGTATCGCGTAAGACCCTCTCAGAATGTAGCGGTCGCCGGGAAGCACGACGATCGGCTCGAAGAAGACGAACTGCACGAAAGCCTCGTCCCCCGGTTCGAGCTCGTCCCGGTCGAGGAGGATAAGGCGCGCTTCGACCTGCTCGGTCGCGATGTGGAAGCGAAGTATGCTGTTGTTCTTGATGGGCTTGAAGGGGAGCTTCAGATAGAGGAGGGAGGCGTCGATGCGGCCGGCGAGCAGCAGCGTCTCGGGCCGTCCTATGATCGCTCCTCTTTCTATCTCCTGTTTCTCGATGCCCTGCAGGTTGAGGGCGACCCTCTGGCCTGCCCCGGCCTCCTTGACGTCTTCGTGGTACGCCTGGACACTCCTGATCCGGGCCCTTTTCCCGGCCGGGTATACTTCCGCCTCTTCCCCTGCCCGCACATTGCCGGAAATGCAGGTGCCGGTCACGATGGTCCCGAAGCCTTTTATGCTAAAGACGCGGTCGACGGGAAGCCTGAAAATGCCTTCGTTCGACCTTTCGGCGATGTCCGTCGCGCTCCGCCTTATCTGCTCTCTCAAGAGATCGATGTTCTCGCCCGTAGCGGCGGAGACGGGGATGATGGGGGCGCCTTCGAGGAACCTCCCCTTTGCCAGCTCCCTGACCTCTTCGGTCACCAGCTCGACCATGTCGTCGTCGACGAGGTCCTTTTTGGTGATCGCGATAATCCCCCTCTTGACGCCGAGAAGCTCGCAGATGTCCAGGTGCTCCCTGGTCTGGGGCATGACCGATTCATCGCCGGCGACGACAAAGAGCACCATGTCGATGCCCCAGGCGCCGGCCACCATGTGCCTGACGAACCGCTCGTGTCCGGGGACGTCGACGATCCCGACAAGAATATCCTCTCCGAAGCGGTAAAAGGCGAACCCAAGCTCGATAGTGATGCCCCGCTCCTTCTCCTCTTTGAGCCTGTCGCCG
>CAVTDX010000139.1:0-6596 GCA_963733345.1 uncultured delta proteobacterium | reverse complement strand
GGTCCTCGTCGGTCCGGTTCGCCGCCAGTAACTCCACCCGGCTTTGCCATGGCCATCCCCATGAAACAGGGAAAACGGGGGGGCGGCGCAGTGAGACGCAGGTGAAATATTTTTGCGCCCGCCTCCCGCAACTTGGGGATCAAGGACGAGGGTCGTCGATCCCCTGACCAGGAGCGTGTCGATCAGGATGATCTCTTTTCCTTTCACCATCTCGCGGTTGATCTGGAATCTCATTTCGGCCTTTTCGAGCCTGTCCTTTTCCTTTGAGATGATGAAAATCCTCCCGATTTCGCCTATCGCGGTCAACGCCTCTTTGTATGGGATTCCGGCAACGGCGTGGAAGCCTAAGGCACCGGGAACGGCTGCCCTCGGAATGGGGACGATCATGTCGGCCTTCTGGGTTTCGCCTTTCGCCAGCACGGCCCCGATTTCCTCCCGAAATTCATAAACGTTCCGTGAAAAAACATGGCTTGCCGGCGAAGCGAAATCGAGGCACTCCAGGATGCAGGGCCTCGGGTGAGGCTCGGCAAAAGAGATGGTCTTTGCCTCCTCCCCCTCGATGGCCACCATCTGGCCCGGCTCAACATCGGCTATCCATTCGAACCGGTCCCGGAAGGCGCAGGTCTCGGAGGCAACAGCCCACTCGTAGTCTCCCTCCTCGCCCCTCCGTCCGAGCGACAGGGGGCGAAACCCGAACGGGTCCCGGGCAGCAATGAGTCTTCCCTTATGGAGAATTATCAGGCTGAAGGCCGCCTCCCGGCCGAGGAGACGTCAAGGCCTTCTTCGCCTTCTGCAGAAGGTCGCGCGCCTTCCGCCCGGGCGATCATTTGCAGGATCACCTCCGTGTCGGTCTCCGTTTGAAAAAGACCGTCGATTCTCTCCATTAGTTGCCTGTACCTTGGGACATGGCCGTTGTGGACCACGGCGATCTTCTCTTTCCTGGAGCTGCCGACTATGGGCTGCGAATTTCGTTCGCTTGCCTCTCCGGCGGTGGGATAACGGACATGGCCCACGGCAATCGAGCCGTAGTGCAGGCGGCTGGAAGGGTCGCGTTGAAAGATGGACCCGAGCTTCCTCACCTCAGAGAAAGAGCCGTCTTTCAGTCCCGTGACGATACCCCAACTCTCCTGCCCCCTGTGAGAAAGGTGTTCCAGACCCGTCCTCACTTCGACGAATGCATTTCCTTTGCCCGCAAATCCAAAGACCCCGCTCATGCCGTCTCCTTTTTTGCCATAGTCATTCGCAATAGTATTGCATTTATCACGCCGGCAGACAAGACCGATCAAGCCTCCGGAAGAACGATGAATTCGGCTTTTCTAAGAAAAGGCGTTTGTGGTAATATGTGTCAATGCTGTGAAAAGGAGCGGGACCATGGCGAAGAGTCACGACACAAAAAAGGATGCCAAGAAGCAGCCGACCAAGACGTTGAAAGAAAAAAGGGAAGCAAAGAAGGAAAAAAAGGCATCCAAGGCTTAAGGCTCGCTTTTCTGAGCCCGCTGTTCTTATTTTCCGCCTGAAAGCAGACTATCCGCCGACGATGGGAGGAAAGAGGCTCAGCACGTCCCCGTCCCGGAGCATGCGGTCTGTTTCCGCATGAGCGCCGTTGACCGTGATGATCTTTGGGGTATCCTCGGGAAGCTTTAATTCTCTCAGGATGTCTCCTACCGTTGTCTCTTCCTCCAAAACTTTTGAAAACGAGGACGTCCCGCTCTCCGGAGGGAGAAAATCACGGAAGGCTGCAAATAAGCGTATCTCTATCGTCATGGGGTTCCTCGAAGGGCCTATTTGAACCTTAGCTTGAACCTCTGTATCTTGCCTGTGGAGCTCTTGGGAAGCTCCGCGACGAACTCGACCCACCTGGGATATTTATACTTCGCCATGCGGTCGAGGACCCACTGCTTCATCTCCTGCTCCAGGTTTTCCGACGGCTCATATCCGAGCTTGAGCACGACGAATGCCTTTGGCTTCGTCAAGCCGTTGTCGTCTTCCTTGCCGACCACCGCTGCTTCAAGGACGGCGGGGTTTTCCATGAGGCAATTCTCGACTTCCACGGGCGACACCCAGATTCCCCCGACCTTGAGCATATCGTCCCCGCGGCCTGCGCACCAGTAATAGCCGTCCTCATCAACGTAATATTTGTCCCCGGAATTGACCCACTCTCCCTGCATAGTCAGGCGTGTTTTTTCCCGTTTCCGCCAGTACTGCTGCGCGGCGCTTGCCCCCTTGACTAGAAGCGTTCCTATCTCGCCTTTCGGGACCTCCCGTCCCTCGTCATCCACGAGCTTGATCTCATAACCGGGCACGGGCTTGCCTGTTGCCCCGGTCTGACCTCTCCAGGCCGGTTTGAGATGAATATATGGAGCATCTCGGTGGATCCTATGCCGTCCAGAATATCGACGCCAAACCGCTTCTTCCACCGATAATAGAGATCGGACGGCAGGGCCTCGCCCGCGGAGACGCAGATGCGGACGGACGACAATTCATGTCGGGCGTTGGGATCGGCGCTGGCGCCTGTTTCACGGTCCTGTTTTTCCTTATATGCGAGCATCTGCCCGTAAAGCGTCGGTATGCCGAAGAAAACGCTCGGGCGAAAACGCTCCAGGCGGCGGAACACGTTTTCCGGCTTGGGGGCCTCGGCATCGAGCACTACCGAGGCGCCGACCGAGAACGGCAAAAAGCCCGCGTTGCCGATGCCGTATGCGAAGAAAAGACGCGCCGCCGAGAAGAGGATATCGTCCTCTGTCAGCCCCAGCACGTTCTTGCCGAACGCTTCTGAAATAATGACCCCGTCATATTGGGAATGGATAGCCCCTTTCGGAGAGCCGGTCGAGCCGGAGCTGTAAAGCCAGAAACCGACGTCGTCCCTCGTGGTGTACGCGGTCTTGAGCGTATCCGGCGCGTGGCGGTACATCTGGCGAAACGGAATGTGAGCGCCTTTGGTCTCCGAGATGACTATCACGTCCCGCAGATAGATCAAATCACCCTTGATCTGGGCGACAACGGGGACCAACTGTTCGGAAATCACCAGCACGCGCGCCCGGCTGTCGTTGAGGTAATACTCGTAGTCGTCCGCGGTGAGCATGGTGTTCACGGGGATCGGCGCGGCGCCGATCTTGATCGAGCCATAGAACACTGCATAGAACTGAGGGACGTCGAGCATCAGGATCATGATGCGGTCGTCGACGCGCACGCCCAATTCCCGAAAGCCGTTCGCCGTCTTGTTTACCATCTTCTGCAGATCGTTGTACGTGTAGTTTCGATGCTCCGTGTAGACGGCGACCTTGTGACCCCGTCCCTGTCGTATGTTCCTATCTATGAAGTAGTCCGCCGCGTTGAAAAATTCCTGTAATTCGCCGTGAACCATCGGTTTCCTCCCATAGGGTCCTCGCTTGTTCAGATTATAAATTCATCCTGCTTGAAGGGAACGTGCACGACGAGGCCCAGCTTCTCCTCTACCAGCTTGGCGAAGCCTACTGCAACGGTTTCCTCGCCGTGCACCACGAAAACCTCCGGCGTGCTGGTGAACGAGGAGAGCCACTCGAGAAGCCCCGACTGGTCTGCGTGGGCGGAAAAACCGTTGATTGTATAAACCTTTGCCCGCACAGCGATTTCCTCGCCCAACACGTGTACGTGGGAAGCGCCGTCGACAATCCGCCTGCCGAGCGTTCCTCGCGCCTGGAACCCCGTGAAAACGACGCTGCACTCGGCCCTCCAGAGGTTGTGCTTCAGATGGTGCGCCACCCTGCCGCCTTCGCACATGCCGCTGCCTGCCATCACGATCACGCCCGATTTTATCCTGTTGATAGCCTGCGATTCCTCGACTGACTCGGTGAAATGGAGCCTTATCGCATCGCCTTTGATCACCCGGGAAAACTTCTGCGGCTCTCTTTCGAAATAGCGCTGGCGCTTCACATATACCTTCGTTGCCTCTTCCGCCAGGGGACTGTCGACGTAGACATCCATGGGCGGCAGGCGTTTCTCGCGCACCAGCTCGTTCAGGATGTAGAGGAGGTCCTGCGTCCTGCCGACGGCAAAAACCGGCATAATCACGTTGCCCCCCCTCTTGAACGTGACCTTTACCGCCTCCGCCAGCTCGTCGATGCTCTCCGCGGCGCCTTTATGCAAGCGGTCTCCGTACGTCGATTCCATTACCACGTAGTCCGCGGTCGTCGTAAGCTGCGGGTCCCCGATGATAGGGTTCCCTTTGTTGCCGATGTCGCCGGAGAAGACGATCTTCTTTTCCACGGGGCTGTCCTGATACCAGAGGGCAAACGTGCTTGACCCGAGAATATGGCCGGCGTCGACGAAGCAATACTTGAGGCCCTTTCCGAAACGGCCCGCCTCCCCGTACGCCTTCTCTACAAAAAACGGCAATGCCGCTTCCACGTCCTCTAAGGTATAGAGAGGCTCGAAGGCGTGGTCTTTTCCCTGCCTCAGGGCCTTCTTGGTCTTCCATTCGGCCTCCTTTTCCTGAATGTGGGCCGAGTCGCGCAGCATGATCTTCACGAGGTCCGCCGTGGCGCCGGTGGCAACTATCTGCCCCCTGAAGCCGTCCTTCACCAGTTTTGGCAGCAGCCCCGAATGATCGATATGGGCGTGGGTGAGGAAAAGGCAGGCAATTTCAGAGGGCTGAAAGGCGAAAGGATGGTCGTTCTCAGCATTCTCACCCTGCTGCATGCCGCAGTCGACGAGAAATTGTATGCCGTTTGCCGAAAGGTGGCAACAGGAGCCTGTCACCTGCCGCGCCGCCCCGAGAAACCTGATTTTCATGGATGCCTCCGCAATCATTGGGGCTTGCCGCCGCCCCCTCCACGAGCAAAGCTCGCGGAGCCTCCCCCTCAAAGAAAAAGCCTGACCCCTTATTCTATACCACATATCGGGCGCATTTCACACCGTATATCGCCGTGCCGGCCGGCAAGGACTTCATCGGGGCAAAATAGTCGACTCATGGCGCAATTGGGTAGAAGCTAAAAGCTGCCCTTGCGCGCATGGAAGAGTTCGGCGATGGCGTGATTGGGTAAAAAATCCGCTTGCATTAGTCTCATGCCTCATGATATAACAACAAGCGCAGCCTGCCGTTTAACCTTCAAGGGAAGCGCAGTGAAAACCTGCCGCTGTCCCGCAACTGTGATGGGGTATGAAAGGCTGGCGCAAGGCGGACCCACAAGCTTCCGCTCAAAGCCACTGTCCATGAGAGTGGATGGGAAGGCGCGCCGCTGCCCTTAAGCCAGGAAACCTTGGGTTAAACACGTTGGGCCTATCCTTACGAGGCATAAGGAGGTCTCCCGTGAAGGTATTTTTGTTCCTGGCCGTTTTCGCAGTCCCCCTTTTCCCCCTTGCCGCTTTTCCGCAAAGCGCCCCTTTCACTCTCGACGAGATAGTCGTCACCGCGTCGCGCACCGACTCCCCCTTGAAGGAGGCGCCTGTCAACGTAACCGTTATCACGGCCGAACAGATCAAAGAGATGGGCGCTCAGACCCTTGTCGATGTGTTTCAACGGGAGCCCGGCGTCTTTGCCCAGAACTACCTGGGCAACGCGAAGACGGCGAATATCGATATCCGGGGCTACGGAGAGGCGGCGCCCCAAAACGTCCTCTTCCTCGTCAACGGCAGGCGCGTCAACTCCATCGACCTGTCCGGCGCCGACCTCGCCCAGATACCGGTGGACGCGATCGAGCGGGTCGAGATATACCGGGGTCCGGCGAGCGTCCTCTTCGGCGACAACGCGGCAGCGGGCGTGGTCAACGTAATTCTCAAGGCAGGCGAGGGTGCGCCGAAGGCGTCGGTGGCCGCAACGTACGGGAGCTACAACTTCTTCAAGCCCGAGGCCATGATCTCCGGCAGCCAGGACAAGTTCTCGTATATGGCCTTCGCGTCTGACCTCGACACGGAAGGCTACAGGCAGAACAATGCGCTCCACGCTAAAGACCTGCTGGGCAATTTCAGCTTCGACGTGAACGACAATCTTAAGCTGACCCTGAGCACGGGCACTCACGCCGACTCTTACGGCACGCCCGGCTATATTTTCTGGTCCCAGTTGCGCTCCGGGATAAATCCAAGGGATTCCATCATCCCCCAGGACGTGGGGTCAGGCTCAACAAACGACAGCTTCTTCGACCTGGTCCCTGAAATCAAACTCCGCGACGACGTCGTCCTCTCTCTCGGGGCTTCCTACAGGGACCGTCACGCCGCTGATTACTACGACTACGGCGCCGGCAGCTACTACGAAGAGAAGAGAGAGCTCCAGACCTACGCATTCACACCGAAGGTGGTGGTCTCTACGCCGATCGGAGGCATGAAGAACGTCTTCGTCGCCGGCGCCGATTACGACAGGAACCCCACGACGGTAACCTCTTCGGCGAGCTATTTCGGCATCTCACAGAACACGGGCGACATCAACAAGACGGACTTCGCCTGCTATGCTGACGAGAAGGTCTATCCGCTCGACGAACTCGCCCTGGAGGCGGGCTACAGACGACAAAAGTCTACTTTCGACGTCGACTACAAGGACTTCGCCAACCCTTTCCTCAGTGAGGCAGGCACATCGAGTTACGACAGGGACGCCTACCGCCTGGCCGCCAACTACTCGATCCTCA
>CAVTDX010000138.1:0-15871 GCA_963733345.1 uncultured delta proteobacterium | reverse complement strand
GCCGTCGGCGATCACAACGTCCGCCATGCCGTTGTAAAGGTCCGTGCCCTCTATGCAGCCCATGTAGTTGAGGTTGGCGCCCTTCAGGAGCGCGTGCGTCTCCCGCGTCAGCTCGTTGCCTTTTGTCTCTTCCTCCCCGTTGCTCAAAATGCCGACCCTTGGCGCCTCCACGCCGAGCGCGTATTTTGCGAAGACGCTGCCCATGATCGCAAACTGGACAAGGTGCGACGGCCGGCAGTCGACCGTGCCCCCCGCGTCGAGAAGAATCGACCTCGCGCCCAGGACGTTCGGATGTATGGTGAGAATGGCCGGTCTTTCAACGCCCGGGATCCGGCCCAGCGTTACGATGGCGAAGGCCATGGCGGCCCCTGAATTGCCCGCGGAGACCACTGCCTGGACGCTGCCCGATTTCAGCAGGCCGAAGGCCTTGTTTATCGAAGAATCCTTCCTCCTCCGCAACGCGACGGACGGCGACTCCTTCATCTCGACAGCCGTGGGCGCGTGAACGATTTCGATGCCCGATGGGGATTTGAGCAAAGGGGCGATCGCGTTCTCGTCGCCGACAAGGACCATTTCCCCGATCATCTCCGCGCTGGCGGCCTCGGCCCCCCTCACGATCGCGAGAGGCGCGTGGTCCCCGCCCATAGCATCGACTGCGATTCTCACCATGCGCGCTAGAGTTCTTCTACCGCCAGATATTTCTTCCCCTTGTAAGTGCCGCACTTTGCGCAGACGCGGTGGGGCAGGGCTGGCTCTTTGCAGTTCGGGCAGAGGATGACGGTGGGCGCCGAGAGCTTATAGTGCGTTCTCCTCCTGTCCCTCTTCGATCTCGATGTTTTTCTTTTTGGCACGGGCATGGTCTTCTCCTTACCGGTCTTTCAGGAATGAATTCAATTTCTCTGCCAGATGCGTCGGGCCGGTCTTTTCGCAGCGGCATTCCTCGAGGTTCAGGTTCTTGCCGCAGCTCGGGCACATGCCTTTGCATGATTCCGCGCATAGGGCCTTTAAAGGCATATTGAGCACTATTTCTTCGAAGACATAGGGATCGATGTCTATTTCCTCGCCTTCGAAATAGTAAATATTCATCTCCTCGGTCTTCAGCTCGATTTCTGACGCGCCAGGCGTCATGCGCCTGGGCAGCAGATCTATATCCAGCCGTGAAGCGACGGTGAAGGCAAACTGTTCTAGACAGCGTGCGCAAGCCAGGGAGAGTCTCGCGCCCACGGGTCCATAGATCCAAAAGCCGTTCCCCGCCTTTTCTATTGTCAGGTCGTAACCGACTGGAGACAAAAAGGAGATGTCTGAGTCCTCCGGCCTTTTGAAGGCGGCGCCCTCCAACTCCCCCTTGACCGACATACGGTCCAGTATCTCGTAAAGTTTGATAATCATTGGTTGTTTTCCATCTAAGAGCGTAACAATATAAGGGTTTAGCCCGCGATTGTCAAGCGAATTGAGGGCAGCGAAAAGCGAGTCAGCCGGCGGATGTCCCCTCTTTCCCCGCCTTTTAGCTTGAATCGCATGCCGGCAACGCCCGTTCCAATGCCCTAATAGACCGCCAGCAACTGAGAGTGGAACCTGCGCGCCATCCGGGAGGCTATCCTTTGGAGCGCCGCCCTCCTGTTGAAGTCCTCCGAGTTGATGTTGCTCGCGTCGTATACCTCCGAATCGGCAAATGCCCACCTCTTCAGCACTTTGTCCTGTCTGGCGAGGGTGAGGCCGATAGTGACCGCCACGGTTTTTTCCAGGGTTTGGCCCGCCGCGGTCAACGCGGCTGGTCCCGTGGTCATGTTCCTGATCGTCCCCTGCAGCGTCGCGTCTGCCCCGGCCTCGTTTATCCGAAAGAGTCCGCTCCCCGCAAGCTCCATAGAGAAGGCCTCGGTGAAGAACTCGGGGACCCGGGGCTCGAAGGTCTCGTTCGCAAAGACAGGAACGTTGAGAGAGATGATTTGTCCGTTGTATACGCCTTTGTCGCGGACGAGCTCGTATCCGCACCCGCTGAGCAGGGCGAAGCAGAAAAGAAGAAGGACCGCACGCAATCTCTTTCCGTTCATGGCGCGCCTCACGCGACTATGTTGACGAGCTTGTTCGGCACCACGATCATCTTCCTCACCTGCCTGCCCTTAAGGTGCCGCTGCACCTTTTCAAGCGAGAGGATAAGGGTTTTCAGCGCCGCCTCGTCCATGTCGGGCGCAACGTCGACCGTGTCTCTCAGCTTGCCGTTCACCTGGATTGCAACCGTCGCCGTCTCATCTTTGACGTATGTCTCCTCGTATGTCGGCCACCGGAGGTTGACTAGGAAACCCTCATGGCCTAGGGCCTGCCAGACCTCCTGGCTGATGTGGGGACAGAAGGGGCTCGACGAGCACAACGAGGCGGTCGAGGGCGCCTTTCAGCGCCTGGAGGCTCATCCTGTCCGAGGCCCCGGACTCGGCAAACTTGTAGACGGCGTTCGTCAGCTCCATGGTTGCCGCGATGGCGGTGTTCAGGTGGAACCTTTCCAGGTCCTCCGTCACTTTCTTTATGGTTTTATGGACCGTGCGGACGAGGCGGGAGATTTCCTTATCCGGGGATGCGGCCGTCGAGACGGCTTCAAGGTCTTTTGTTTGAGGGGGAGGCCAGGCGCCGCCGAGCGGCCGCGGCTTTGCCAACGGAGGGACCGATGCTAGCCCCGATCCCGCTCTCGGCGCGGCGCCCCGTTCCGTGACAAGCCGCCAGAGTCTTTGAAGGAAGCGGGAGCATCCTTCCACGCCCTTGTCGCTCCAGTCGAGATCTTTTTCCGGGGGGGAGGCGAAGAGGCAGAACAGGCGGGCCGTATCGGCGCCGAAACGCTCGATGAGATAGTCGGGGTCGACGACGTTTCCCTTCGACTTGCTCATCTTTGCGCCGTCCTTGATCACCATGCCCTGGGTGAGGAGGTTCTCGAAGGGCTCGCGGACCCTTACGAAGCCGAGCTCGTTTATTACCCTGTTGAAAAACCTGGCGTAGAGCAAATGGAGCACCGCATGCTCCACGCCGCCGATGTACTGGTCCACCGGCATCCAGTAGTCGACGGCCGCGGCGTCAAGGGGCGCCTTGTCGTAGCGGGGACACGCGTATCTGAGGAAATACCAGGACGATTCGACGAAGGTGTCCATGGTGTCGGTTTCCCTGCGCGCTTTTTTCCCGCATTTCGGGCAGGTTGTCTCGTAGAACTCCGGGCAGTCGGCAAGGGGAGACCTCCCTACCATCTTCACCTGCACGTCGAGAGGAAGCACCACGGGCAGGTCCTCGTAGCGGACGGGCACGACGCCGCATTCCCCGCAGTGGACCATGGGAATCGGGGTGCCCCAGTAGCGCTGCCGGGAAATCCCCCAATCCTTGAGGCGGTAGTTGATTGTCCTGCGGCCGATGCCCCGTTCTTCAAGGTAGTCGATGATGGCCGGTATGGCGTCCCTGTTGTTCATGCCGTTGAATTTTCCCGAATTGACGAGGACCCCGTCGTCCTCGTAGGCCCGCTCCATGGAGGCCGGGTCCGGGTTTGCGCCCTCGGGCGCGATCGTGACGATCACCGGCAGGCTAAATTCCCGGGCAAACTCGAAGTCCCTCTGGTCGTGAGCCGGAACGGCCATAATGGCCCCCGTCCCGTATTCGGCAAGGACGAAGTTGCTCACGAATATGGGGACTCTTCGGTCCGCGAGGGGATTCAACGCGTAAGCGCCCGTGAAGACGCCCTCTTTTTTCAGCGTCAGATCGGCCCTGAAACTACGATCCTGGGTCTGCGCTTTTTCCACAAAGGCGGCGACCTCCAACTCATGAGGCGTCCCGACAGAGAGGGCCGCAGCGAGGGGATGCTCGGGGGCGAGGACCATAAAGGTCACGCCGTAGAGGGTGTCGGGCCTCGTGGTGAAGACCTTGAGCGTGCTGCCGTTCTCCAGGGGGAAGTCGACCTCCGCCCCGTGACTCTTGCCGATCCAGTTCTTCTGCATGCTGAGCACCCGCTCCGGCCATCCGGGCAGCTTCGAGGCATATTCATAGAGCTCGTCGGCGTACCGGGTGATCGCGAAAAACCACTGGGCCAGCTCGCTCTGGATTACGACGGCGCCGCAACGCCAGCACCTGCCTTCCTCCACCTGCTCATTGGCGAGAACGGTCTGGCACTGTTCGCAATAATTGACTGGTGCGCTTTTCCGGTAGACGAGTCCCTTTTCATACATCTTCAGGAAGATCCATTGCTCCCAGCCGTAATACTCCACGTCGCACGTGGCGAACTCCCTGTCCCAGTCATAGCCGAACCCGAGGCGCTTCAGCTGTTTCTTCATGTAGGCGATGTTCTCCCCGGTCCAGACAGCCGGATGAACGCCGTGCTGAATGGCCGCATTCTCGGCGGGCATGCCGAATGCGTCCCACCCCATGGGATGGAGCACGTTGAACCCCTTCATCCTCTTGTAACGGGCGATAACGTCGCCGATGGAGTAGTTCCTCACGTGCCCCATATGGATCCTGCCGGAGGGGTAGGGGAACATCTCCAGGAGGTAAAACTTCTCCCGCCCTTTTTCTTCGGCGACGTTGAACAGGCGTTCCTTTTCCCAGATCTCCTGCCATTTCTCTTCTATGGTTTTCGGGTCATAGCCCGCGCTCTGGTTCTTATCCATTTTCGTCACCGTCGCTTTTGCGAGGGAGGAGGCGCTTTTTATGAGCGGGGAGGCTCGACGGGCTTTGCCTGTCGAGGGGGTGCTGAACCCCAGTAATTGCCCGCTTAAAGCCCCAACCTAGCGCCCTCGCTGCATCGCCCTGATTCGCAGCCGCAGGGCGTTCAGCTTGATGAAGCCGCCCGCGTCCTGCTGGTTGTACACGTCGTCTTTGTCAAAGGTCGCGAAATCCTGTTTGTAGAGGGACCTCTCAGATTTCCGGCCGACGACGATTGCGTTGCCTTTGTAAAGTTTCAGCCTCGCCGTCCCCGTCACCCCGGCCTGCGTCTGCTCGACGAAGGCGCGGATAGCCTCCATTTCCGGGGAATACCAGAAGCCGTAGTAGATCAGCTCCGAGATCCTGGGGATGAGACTATCCCTCAGGTGCATGACCTCCCGGTCCATGGCGATCGACTCGATGGCCCGATGCGCCGCGTGGAGAATAGTGCATCCCGGCGTTTCGTAAACCCCTCGCGACTTCATGCCGACGAACCTGTTCTCCACCATGTCGACCCTGCCGATGCCGCTGGCGCCGGCGACACGGTTGAGAAGGCCGATGAGCTCGTGCGCCTTCATCGATTTGCCGTCGACCCTCGCCGGGCACCCGTTCTCGAAATCGATTTCTATGTAGCGCGGCTTGTCCGGGGCGGCCTCAGGCGAGACCGTCGTCCTGAACATCGACTCGTCGGGCTCGCTCCACGGGTCTTCCAGCACTCCGCCCTCATAGCTGACGTGCATCAGGTTCCTGTCCATGCTGTATGGCTTCGATTTGCTCACCGGCACGTCGATGTCATGTTTTCTCGCGTAATCGATCAGCTCTTCCCGCGACGAAAACGACCACTCTCTCCAGGGCGCGATCACCTTGATCTGGGCGCCAGGGCATAATAGGTCAGCTCGAAGCGCACCTGGTCGTTTCCCTTTCCCGTCGAGCCGTGGCAGACCGAATCCGCCTTTTCCGCGGCCGCGATCTCTATCTGTCTCTTCGCTATGAGGGGCCGCGCTATCGAGGTGCCGAGGAGGTAGGAGTTCTCGTAGACAGCGTTTGCCTTTATGGCGAAATAGACGAAATCCCTCGCAAATTCTTCCTTCAGGTCTTCGATGTATATTTTCGAGGCCCCCGTCCTTATCGCCTTGGCCTCGAGACCGTCCAATTCCTCCTCCTGCCCCACGTCCGCCGTATAGGCGATCACCTCGCACCCGTACTGCTCCCGCAGCCATTTTACAATTATGGAGGTGTCAAGGCCTCCGGAATAGGCAAGCACCACTTTCTCGACGCTGCTACCCATGAAACTCCTCCGTTGCTAAAGGTCTCATAATTGTCCCGACATCCAATCGCCCCGGCCCTCACCCCCTTAAGGGAATGAGGGTAGACAGTCTTACAACAGCCATTCTAACAACGCTTTCTGCGCGTGCAGGCGATTTTCCGCCTGTGTGAAGATTACTTCCTGGAACTGCTCGAAGACCTCGCCGGTGATCTCCTCGCCCCTGTGGGCGGGCAGGCAGTGCATCACGATCGCGTCCTGTCTTGCGGCCTTCACCAGCTTCCCGTCGACCTGAAAAGACGCGAAAGCCCTTCGTCGCTCCTCTTTTTCCTCCTCCATGCCCATGCTGATCCATACATCCGTGTTTACCACGTCTGCGTCGGCCGCGGCCTCGAAGGGGTCGGCGGTCAGGGTAAGCACGCCCTTTTTCTGCGCCTCTTTCACGAGCGCTTCGCTGGGGGCGTACCCGGGCGGCGTTGCCGCGGCGAGAGAAAAGCCGAAGAGGAGAGACGCCTCTATCCAGGAGTTGGCCATATTGTTCCCATCGCCTATCCAGGCTATCTTGAGGTCGTGCAGCCTCCCCTTATACTCCCTCACGGTGAAGAGATTTGCCAGCAACTGGCACGGATGGTAAAGGTCGGAAAGGCCGTTGATCACCGGGACTGACGCCCATCGCGCCATACTTTCCACCGTATCCTGGGCAAACGTCCGGATCATCAACGCGTCGACGTACCTCGAGAGCACCCGCGCCGTGTCGGAGATGGGTTCTCCTCTGCCCATCTGGGTATCGGAGGGGCTGAGGAACATGGCATGCCCCCCCAACTCCTCCATGGCGACCTCGAACGATATCCTCGTCCTCGTCGACGCCTTCTCAAAGATCATCGCCAGGGTCCGGTCGTGAAGCGGCTTGTACGCCTCGTGCGCCCGGCGCTTCCGTTTCATGAAAAGGGCGCGGTCCAAAAGATGGCTGCACTCCTCCGGCGCGACGTCGAGGACCTTGGTGAAATCCCTCTTCATCGAACGTTTCGCTTCTCGAAAATCTTGTTTGCGATCTCGAGAAGATATCTACCTCCTCTTTCCCTATGATCAGAGGGGGGAGCAGGCGCACCACGTTGCCTTTCGACCCGGAGAGGATGACGCCCTCCGCGAGGAAGTCCCGCACGATGGGGGCCACGTCCGTCGTAAATTCAACCCCCAGGAGCAGGCCCATGCCCCTTATGTCGATGATGAAGGGAAATTTTCGCTTCAAGGCCGCGAGCCCCCGGCCGAGGTAGGCGCCGATGGCCTCGCACTTCGCGACAATGCCTTCGTCGAGGATCGTATTGATTGTTGCCGCCGCCGCCGCCGAGGCGAGTGGGTTTCCGCCAAAGGTCGAGGCGTGCGTTCCGGGCTCGAAGGCGCCCATCACCCGGTCTTTCGCGACGATGGCGCCCACGGGGAAGCCGCTTCCCAGAGCCTTCGCGAGGCTCATAACGTCGGGCTCTATCCCGTAGTGCTCGTAGCAGAAGAGCTTTCCGGTCCTGCCCATGCCTGTCTGCACTTCATCCAGGATCAGCAGGATGTCGCGGGCCTCGGTCATTTCCCTGAGTTTTTTCAGGTATTCTTTTTCGGCGACAAAAACGCCTCCCTCGGACTGGACGCACTCCAGGATCACTGCGCAGGTCTTCTCGGAGGCCGTCCTCTCTATCGCCGCCATGTCATTGAACGGCACAAAGGTAAAACCGTCGAGCAAAGGCTCGAAGCCGACCTGGAATTTCTTCTGCCCCGTCGCCGAAAGGGTTGCCATCGTCCTCCCATGGAATGAATTCTCCATGGTGATGATCTCCGCTCTCCCTTCGCCGTGGTTCTTCCAGGAATATCGTCTCGCGAGCTTGATTGCCGCTTCGTTGGCCTCGGCGCCGCTGTTGCAGAAAAAGACCTTGTCGCCGAAAGAATGCTCGACGAGCAGTTGGGCGGCCTTCACCTGGGCCTCCGTGTAAAAGAGGTTCGATATGTGAAGGAGCTTTTGCGCCTGCGCGGCCAGGGCCTCGGTCACGTTCCTGTTGGCGTGGCCCAGGTTGCAGACGGCAATGCCGGAGAGGAAGTCGAGATACCGCCTCCCGGTCATGTCCCAGAGCCAGCAGCCTTCCCCTCTGGCAATGCCGATGGGAAACCGATTATAGGTATTGGCCAGGTACTTGTTGCCTTTGTCGATCCATTCCTGCTGCATGCTATTCTCCCGCTATCTGCGTACCGATGCCCGAATCGGTGAATACCTCAAGGAGCAGCGCGTGGGCAACGCGGCCGTCGATAATGTGTGTTTTTTTCACCCCGCCGTGGAGCGCATCGAGGCAGCATGTGATTTTGGGGATCATACCCCCCCTCACCGTATCGCTCATTGCCAGTTTTCTGGCGTCCCGGCTGTTCATTGACGAGATGGGCTTCAAATCGGCGCCAAGGACGCCGGGGACATCCGTCAGAAGCACAAGTTTTTCCGCCCTCAGCGCCTTTGCGATGCTGCCCGCGACCGTGTCGGCGTTCACGTTGTAAGTGGCGCCGTCGGCGCCGGAGGCCAGTGGCGCGACAACGGGAATATGGCCGGAATCGGATATATCTTTGAGAATCTTTGCATTCACGCCGACCACGTCGCCGACGAAGCCGATATCCTTCCCCTTTGTCTTCTCCGCCGTAATGAGCCTGCCGTCTTTGCCGGACAGGCCTATGGCCTGACCCCCTGCATTGTGGATTGCCTGTACGATCGCCTTGTTGATTGTCCCCGAGAGCACCATTTCGACTACCTCCAGGGTCGCTTCATCGGTCGCGCGCAAGCCGTCGACAAAATGCGTGGGGATGCTCAGCCTTGCGAGCATCTTCTCTATCTGGGGACCGCCTCCGTGGACGATGACGGGGTTGACGCCGACATACTTGAGGAGCACAACGTCCCTTGCGAACTCTTTTTTCAGCCGTTCTTCTTCCATCGCCGCTCCGCCGTACTTAACGACGAAGGTGCAGCCTGAAAATTTCTTTATGTATGGAAACGCCTCGAGTAGAACCTCTATCTTCTCCATCAGAGTATGTACCTGCTCAGGTCCTCCTTCTCCAGAAATTCTTCCAGTCTTTTCCGCACGTACTCCTTCGTGATCACCACCCTTTTCTCCTTCATCTCGGGGGCGTCGAAGGAGATGTCGTCGAGGAGCTTCTCCATGACCGTGTAGAGCCGCCTCGCGCCAATGTCCTCGGTCATCTCATTGACGCGTTGGGCGATATCGGCGATCTCGGAAATGCCGTCGTCGCCGAATTCGAGGGTTATCCCCTCCGTGTCGAGGAGGGCCTTGTATTGTTTTATCAAGGCATTCTCAGGCTCGGTAAGGATCCTCACGAACTCGTCCTTTCTCAGCGGGCCGAGCTCGACCCTGATGGGAAACCTCCCCTGGAGTTCCGGTATCAGGTCGGAAGGCTTGGACATGTGAAAGGCGCCGGCGGCAATGAAGAGAATATGGTCTGTCTTGACCATTCCGTACTTGCTGGTGACGGTCGTGCCCTCGACAATCGGGAGGATGTCTCTCTGGACCCCTTCCCTGGAGACATCCGGGCCGTGGGTCTGGTCGCGGCTGGCGATCTTGTCGATCTCGTCAAGGAATATGATCCCCGCCTGCTCCACCCTGTTTAGGGCCTCATTCGTGACCCTGTCCATGTCGATAAGCTTCTTCGACTCTTCCTGGATCAGGTATTCGTAGGCCTCGCTTACCCTGACTTTCCGTTTCTTCGTCTTCTTGGGCAGCATGTTCCCGAACATGTCGCGAAGCTGCATATCCATCTCTTCCATGCCCTGGGACGAGAAAATCTCGATTATGGGGAGCGTCCTGTCGGGCACCTCGATCTCCACGAACTTTTCGTTAAGCTTCCCTTCCTGAAAAAAACCTCTCATCTTTTCCCGGGTAAGGTCGTAGGATTGCTCCTCTCCCGGCCGCGCCGGAGGCTTTCTCGGCGAGACGAGGAGATCGAGCACGCGCTCTTCGGCCATCTCCCGCGCTTTCTCCACGACCCGCTCCTGTTCCTCCTTCTTCACCATGTTCACCGAGAGTTCGGTGAGGTCGCGGATCATCGATTCCACGTCCCTTCCAACATAGCCCACTTCAGTGAACTTCGTCGCCTCTATCTTCAGGAACGGCGCATTGGCCAGCTTGGCGAGGCGCCGTGCGATCTCCGTCTTGCCCACGCCCGTCGGGCCGATCATGATAATGTTCTTCGGCGCGATCTCATCCCGAAGCGCTTCGGGGACCATCTGCCGCCTCCACCGGTTGCGGAGCGCGATGGCCACCGCCCTTTTTGCCTTGTCCTGGCCGATGATGTATCTGTTCAGCTCCTCCAGAATGGCCCGGGGGATCATGGTCTTCATCTACAGCTCCTCTATGACGATCCTGTCGTTCGTGTAGATGCATATCTCGGAGGCGATGCGCATCGCCTCCCGCGCGATCTCAATGGCGGGCAAATCGGTATGCGCTACCAGCGCCTTTGCGGCCGCTTCCGCATACGGGCCGCCCGAGCCGATGGCTGCAACACCGCCGTCCGGCTCTATCACATCGCCTGTTCCCGACAGGATAAAGGTGTGCTCCCTGTCCGCGACCAGGAGGAGCGCCTCCAGCCGCCGCAGTATGCGGTCGGTCCTCCAGTCTTTTGCCAGCTCGACGGACGCCCTGGCAATATTCCCGTTGTATTGCTCCAGCTTCTTCTCGAAGAGCTCGAAGAGGGTGAATGCATCGGCCGTCGCTCCGGCAAAGCCTGCAAGGCATCTGTCCTGATAGAGCTTTCGCACCTTTTTCGCCGTATGCTTCAACACGGTGTTCTGAAAGGTGACCTGTCCGTCCCCGGCTAAAACGACGCTGTTTTTGTCTCTCACGCAAAGGATAGTCGTGCTTTTCATTTTATCTTCTCGGATGGGCCTTGTCGTAAATCTCCATGATCTTGTCAAAGGAGATATGGGTATATTTCTGCGTCGTGGAAAGCCTCGAGTGGCCGAGCAGCTCCTGAATGGAGCGCAGGTCCGCGCCCCGTTCAGCATGTGGGTCGCAAAGGAGTGCCTGACGCCGTGCAGGGCGAGGTCCTTGAATAGATGCGCGCTCAATTGATGCTTCTTCATCACCTTCAAAAGGCCCCTGTAGCCGAGCCTCCCGCCCTGTCCGTTCAAGAAGAGGGCTTGCACGGAGGACGCCCGCCGTCCGGGGCCCGGGGCCTCCATATATGCCTGTAAGGCAGATGCGGCCTTCTCCCCAAAGGGGAGCACCCGTTCTTTGCCGCCCTTGCCCTTCACGAGCACCCACAATCCCTCGAGGTGGACGTGAGAGACGTCGAGGTCGAGGGTCTCCTGCGCCCGCATTCCGGTTGAATAGATCAATTCGAATATCGCCCTGTTGCGCAGCGCCGTCCAGCTCTTCTCCGGCAGCGTGTCCAGGAAATGGAACATTTCGTCGACCGTGTAGAACTTCGGAAGGCGTTTCTCGGCTTTCGGGCTCTTTATGAGGGCCGCCGGGTTTTCCTGAGCGTACCCTTTTTTCTTCAGGAATTTAAAGAAGACCCTTATCGCCGATATCTTCCTCGAAAGCGAGGATTTGCGCAGCCCCGCGTAAATTTCCGCAACATATGCCCTGATCGCCTGATGGTCGACTTCGTCGTACCCGTTCGCCCGCAGAAACCGCAGGAGATCGCCTACGTCTCCCTCATATGCCCTCAACGTGTGCGGCGATGCGTCCTTTTCATCGGACAGGCAGCGCAAAAATTGAGAAAAGTTCTCCTCCAGGGTCTTCAGATTCATGAGAGTATTATTCTATTACGTTTTGCCAAATAATCAAAGGATTAATGAGAGAGCGCCAATGTTTCAGCCGATCAGATCGAGGGCCTTCCTTAAAGCCCCGCTCGCCTTTTCCACGTAGTCGTTCGCCTCCCTGATAAGCCCGGCCACGCTGTCCATCCCCGCGTTCGCGGCGAGGTCTATCCATCGCCTGTAATCCTCTGCGTGCCCCTCGTTGTGCTCGATCAGATGCTTCAACACGACCCTCAGCCGTTCCTTGTCTTCCATTTCGGTCTCCTTATGGACAACGATTACCGGGCGCCGGGCACCCACGCCCCTTTAGGCCGCCGGATAGCGCCAACCGAAGCGGTCGGGTCTCTCCCCGTATTGTATCCCGGTGATCTCGTCGTAAAGCTTTTGGGAGAAAGGCCCTATGCGCCCTTCGTTTATGGTGATCGTCTCGTCTCCGTGACGGATCAGGCCGACGGGCGAAATAACCGCCGCCGTCCCTGTCCCGAAAACCTCCTGGAGGCTGCCGTCCCTGGCCCTCGCGAGCACTTCGTCGATAGCGACCCTCCTTTCCTTTACCGGCGTCCCCCAATATGCGGCCAGCTCCAAGAACCGTGAGGCGGGTGATGCCGCCCAGGGTGGCGCCGTCCAGGGGAGGGGTGACGAGCTCCCCGTCGATGAGGAACATGATGTTCATGGTGCCCACCTCCTCGACGTACCTCTTTTCGATCGCGTCCAGCCAGAGCACCTGGGTAAACCCCTGTTGCTGGGCCTTTTCGGCCGGAAGAAGCGAGGCCGCATAGTTCGCGGGCGTCTTGGCTTCCCCGAGGCCGCCTTTCACGGCCCGTACGTACTCGCCGGAAGTGACGAGCTTCACCGGGTTGAGCCCTTCCTTGTAATAGGCAGCTACCGGCGAAGTGATGACCATGAAGAGATAGGCTTCAGCGGCATGAACGCCCAGAAAACTGTCCGCGGCGAAGATAAACGGCCGTATGTAGAGGGATGAGCCGCGCTTCTTCGGCGTCCATTCCCTGTCGATCCGGCACAAGCCGAGGACGGCCTCCATGAAGAGTTCCCTGCTCACGGGCGGAATGCAGAGCCTACTGCCCGAGCGGTTAAACCGCTCCTGGTATTTGTCCGGGCGGAACAGGCTGATCTTGCCGTCCAGGGTCCGAAAGGCCTTGAGCCCCTCGAAAATTGCCTGTCCGTAATGAAGAGAGCAGAGACTGGGCGGGATCTCAATGTTCCCGTAAGGCGTTATCCTCATAGATTGCCAGGCCCCGTTCCGATAATCGGCCATAAACATATGGTCGGAGAAGATCCGGCCGAAGCCGAGATTGTCAAAATCGACCTGCTCCAACCTGCTCTGCGATGCGTGAACTATCTCCATGCCAGGCTACCTCCCGTTCGTGTTCTTCATAGCTTAGAACACTTGGCATTCCTTTTCAATTACCGGGGCTGCGTCGCCCCCTCCACCGGCAGAGCCACGGCCGAATGAAGGCGCCTGAGCCGCCCCCCTCAAGCTCGCTTTAGCTCGTTTGACGGCGGGGTTTGGAAGCCGCCTCTTATTCTTCTTCTTTTACGAAAATCGCGGTGAGGTTCCGGTATCGCTCTGCGTAATCGATGCCGTATCCCACGATGAAGCCGTCGTCGATAGTGAAGCCTACGTAGTCTCCCTCGATCTCTACCTCTCTTCGCGCCTTCTTGTCGACGAGGGCGCAGATCTTGAGGGACTTGGGATTCCTCGCGAGGAACATATCGCGAAGGGCGCGGAGAGTCAGTCCCGAATCGATGATATCCTCGACGATGATCACGTTCTTGCCCCTTATATCCGTTTCCAGGTCTTTGGTCAGCCTTACCTCGCCGCATGTGGCGGTGGCGGCGCCGTAGGAAGCGGCCCTGACGAAATCTATGATAACGGGACTTCCTATCTCCCGCACCAGGTCGGAGGCGAACATGAAGGCGCCCTTCAGGACCGGCACCAGGACGATCTCCTCTTCACCGAAATCTCTGGCGATTGCCCTGGCGATCCTTTTCACGGCTTCCCGGATGTCCGCTTCGTCGAAGAGCTTCCTCAGCTTCCCCTCCATGTTACTTGGAATGCCTGAGCAGGACGACCTCGGGCCCTCCCGGCAGGCTTTCTCTTGACACCTCGATTTTGTAGTCGTCGATTACCCGCACGCACTCCTTTCCCTTCGTGAAGCCGCCTACGTCGGCGATGGGCAGGTCGACCTTTTCCGTTTTGTAGTGCATGGGGATCGCTATGGAAGGCTTGATCGCATTCATGACCCCGGTTGCCGTTTCCGCATCGATGGTGAAGAACCCTCCCACGGGAAGCATGAGCACGTCCGTCTTGCCTATCTGTGCGACTACATCCGCATCGAGCGGGTGGCCGAGGTCGCCGAGATGGACGACCCTCAACCCGTCCGCCTCGATGACGAATAATAGGTTTCGCCCTCTTTCGCTGCCTTGAGACGCATCGTGGAAGGTCGATATCGCTCTTATCCGGACGCCTCCGATGTCGTAGACGCCTTCCTTGCGCACCTCGCTGTAGGCGCCCTCGATGCCGGCCGTGCAATTGTGATCGCCATGGTCGTGACTTATGAGCACGATATTCGCAGGGTCCGTGATCGGCTGGTACAGGATGATGCCGCCGAAGCCTCCTGATTCATAGGGATCGATAATAATATTAACGCCTTGAGCCGTCGAGATCCTGAACGCCGCGTGTCCGTACCATTGTATCTCCATATGCCTCCTCCTTATCGAATGCGCCTTGCTTTTGTCCGCTCCCTCAATTAGTATAGCCAAAGGCGTCGATTAGTCAACTTCTCACTCGCTTTCCTGTAACCTTTTTGAGGGCGCCTGCGACTTAAAGATATGAAGTCGCTTTCGCGTTTGAGCTATAATAATGTCCGTATATGGAAAACGACCCCCTCAGCCCCAGCGACGAGGAAATTGTGCGTCGCGTCCTCGCCGGGGAGGTGAATGCGTTCGAATACCTGGTGCGGCGATATCAGCGCCTCGTTCTGGCTACGGTAAAGAAGCATGCGCCCTTCGATTGCGTGGAGGATATCGTGCAGGATGTCTACTTGAGGGCCTACCGATCATTGCCGGGCTTCCGGAGGACGGACCGCTTTGCGCACTGGCTCTCCGTGATCGCGGTGAGGGCCTGCTATGATTTCTGGCGGCAACGCTACAAATCGCGGGAACTTCCCATGAGCTCCCTTGCAGAGGAACATGTGGCGCATCTGGAAGCGGCGGCATCGGACGAAGGCGCGCCGTGCGACGAGAAAGCCCTGCAAAGGGAGGCAAGGGAAGCGCTCGACTGGGCGCTCGGCAAGCTGTCCGCGGGAGACCGCATGGTGCTGGAGCTCGTCTACCTTGAAGGGCGGTCGGTCAAGGAAGCGGCAGGTCTTCTTGGCTGGAGCGTCGCAAATGTAAAAGTGCGCCTGTTCCGCTCGCGCAGAAAACTCCGCGGCCTGCTGGAGCCGAAACATGAGGAGGATCGAGGATATATGGCTGCACCGGGATTGAACGAAAAGATTGAGAAATTATTGAGACAGGCTTATATGGCCAGGGAGAACATGGAGGTCGACGCGCGGTGGGAAAGAGACTCATGGAGCGCGTCCGCAAGGCAGGTCCCCTGCAGCCCGAGGCGCCGTTCCTCCCCGCCTTCGAAGAATTCGTCTGGCGGCTCGCCCCTGTCCTTTGCTTGCTGGTGTTTGTGCTATTCGCCGTCTTTATCGGGACCGAGATCGCTTCCCTTGAAGACCCGATTCAATTGTTCGCGAGCGGGGCGGAAGAATCGATGCTCGCGCAGCTCTTCGGCTAATGCATAAGGGAGGCGCTATGAAAACGTGGAGGCTGATTACAGGGGTTGTTCTTGTCCTGCTCCTCGGCGTGCTCATCGGATCGATGGGCAGCCGGCTCTATCTGAGGCACAAGTATTATTTTTCGCTCGAACGGAAGGAGAGGACGATCCGTCTCCTGAATCACCTTTCGCGGGAGCTTGATCTGTCTCGGGAGCAGAAGGCCGAGGTTGAGAAAATCCTCCAGGGGATGGCGGAAAAGCTCCACGCCCATTACCTTCGGCAGCGGCCGGAGGCGGAGCGGATCGTCGAGGAGAGTTTTTCGGAGATACGGCAGGGACTGACGGACGAGCAGAA
>CAVTDX010000137.1:0-4205 GCA_963733345.1 uncultured delta proteobacterium | reverse complement strand
GAATAGAGCATTATCGTCGATGTTCACCTTTCCGTCCAGGGCGATGAGATCTTGCCCGCCGGTTATGGCGAGGGGATTGATCTCTACGTTTGAGCAATCGTTTTCAGTAAAAAGCTTGTAAAGACTGAGCAGCGTCGCAGCACATCGCGATGCGGGCAGCGGCGGCAGCCCCAGTGCGTAAGATACCCTGGCCGCTTGAAACGGGCGAAGGCCGAAAGCGGGATCGATGTACTCTTTTACGATCTTTTCCGGCATTTCCCGGGCGAGTCTTTCAACTTCCACCCCTCCTTCGCCGCTAGCAATAACGACCGGGCTTCCCGCTGACCTGTCTATAGTGATGCCCAGATAAAGCTCCTTTTGGGAAGCCAGGGCCTCTTCTATGAGCAAACGATGAACCGGCTGCCCGTCGGCGCCCGTCTGGGCCGTCACGAGCCTATGGTCGAGAAGGCCCTCGGCCGCAGCGCTAACCTCGTCAGCCGTCTCGACGATCCGTATGCCGCCCGCCTTCCCCCGTCCTCCCGCATAGATCTGGGCCTTCAAGACTATCGGCAATGAGCCGAGCTCCCTGGCAGCAAGAACCGCCTCTTCCGGGGTCCGCGCCACACGGCCTCTCGGCGCCGCTATCCCGTAATTCCTGAAAAGTTCTTTTGCCTCGTGCTCATGGATTTTCATTTTTCACGCCATCCCGTGCAACAGCCCCGGCCTCCTTAAGTAATGACGCTTCCGGCCGTCAACGATCCTGCCGCCTTTGAGCCTTGCTTTCCGGGCGCGTCCCGGCGGGTTTGCCCGGGCCCTCTTTGGAGGACATCCGGGATATTATAGCACTTCGTTTTTGTCTGCGTCTCTATGCTATCTATCGATGACCCGCGCCTATCCCCTCACGGAGGGCATGAAGACCGCTCCTGCGCGAGGGGAGAAAAGCAAGCGGGCGAGTTGCTTTTCCTGCAGCAGAGTTGTATCTTTGCACTGGAACGCGATGAAAAAAAACGTCCTTCCTCCGGATTTTAGCAAGACCGACCTCCTCAAGGCATTCAAGAAGGCGGCGCGGCCCCTTTCTACGGACGACCTGAAAAGCATGGTCGACTCATGGAACGCCAGCAAAAAGAGAGTCAAAGCGTTCCTTCGGGAGATGGCAAGAGAAGGGTCGATCGTCAGGCTGAAGAACAACAGGTTCGGCATTCCCGACGAAATGAACCTCATTGTGGGCGTCCTCTGCTGTACCCGAAGCGGCAACGGGTTTGTGGCGCCGGAGAAAGACGGCGGGAAGGATATATTTGTCCCTTCCCGCTTCATCAAAGATGCGATTCACGGGGACAAGGTAGTGGTGCGGATCGAGCACGCGGCGCGAGGCAGGAGGGAGGGCCGGGTCGTCAAGGTGGCCGAGAGAAGGACGAAACAGATCACCGGATTTGTGCAGAAGCATAAGGACCTCTTTTTCTTGTGCCCGACGATGAGAGGATTTCCGCCCATTTCATCGTAGCGCCGGACAAGTTGGGCCTGGAGTTGAAGCACGGGGACCTGGCGGCGGCGAAGATAACGGAATTCCCCGACGGCGGCGACCCGGGTTGCAAGAGTCCTCAAAGTGTTCGGGGCGTTGGACGACGCGAAAAAGATATCACAGTTCATCGCCTCTAAGCAGGGCTTTTCCCCCAGGTTTCCAAGGAGCGTCGAAAACGAGGCAAGACAGACACGGCTCAACATCGTTCCTCAAGGCAGGATAGACCTGCGCTCGACCGGCCACGTCACCATCGACGGTGAATTTGCGAAGGATTTCGACGACGCGGTATACGTGGAAAAGGAAAGGAAAGGCTTCCTGCTCTACGTATCGATAGCAGACGTTTCCCACTATGTGGCGCACGCCTCCGCCATGGACAGGGAGGGTTACGGCCGAGGCACGAGCGTCTACTTCCCCGGGACCGTGATCCCCATGCTCCCGAAACAGCTTTCCAACAATATTTGCAGCCTAAAGCCCGATGAAGAGAGGATGACCCTGACCGTAAGGCTGAGGTACGGCGGCCAGGGCGAACTGCTCCAGGCGTCTTTTGACCGTTCGGTGATCAAGAGCGCCAGCAGGCTCACGTACCATCAGGTGGAGGACGCCCTCGTTAAAAAAGATCAGAAAGTACGGCGCGCCTTAGAGGGAGTAATGCCTCAACTGGAGTCGATGGGCGAGTTGGCGCATCTGCTCAAAGCGCGCCGTGAGGCGAACGGAAACCTCGATTTCGACCTGCCCGAGCCTGAACTGGTCCTCGATATGGAAGGCGGGATCACGCACATCCTGAGGTCGGAGCGCCTCTTCTCCCAGGGCATCATCGAAGAGTTCATGATCGCGGCAAATGAGGCGGTGGCCCGCTTCGTTGCAGAGCAAGAAAGCCCCCTCATATACCGCGTCCACGAACCGCCGGAGCGGGAGAAGCTGAACGATTTCGAGCGATTGCTGCAAACCCTGGGGGTCCCGTACAAGACCGATTCCCGGGGCAGGCTTCCCCTCCAGTCTATTTTGAAAAATGTGCGGGAGAAAGAGCATGAGTTCCTCATCAACCGCATCCTGTTGAAGTCGATGAAACAGGCGCGATATTCGGCGCAAAACCTGGGCCACTTCGGCCTCGCCCTCGATTTCTACAGCCACTTCACTTCCCCTATCCGCCGCTATCCGGATTTCGTCTGCCACCGCATCCTCAAAGAGATTATCGCAAACCCGCGCGGCAAGGGCCGGCTGTACGGCGAAGAGGAGCTCGAAAGGATGGCGGTCCACCTGTCCGAAAGAGAGCGAACGGCCATGGAAGCGGAGAGAGCCACAGAGGACCGGATCAGGGTGCTCTTCATGAAAGAAAGGATCGACGAGGCGTACGACGGCATCATCTCCCATATCGCGTCGTACGGTTTCTTCGTGGAGCTTTTCGATGTGTTCGTCGAGGGGCTCGTGCTTCTCTCAAGCCTCAATGATGACTACTATGCCTTTGAGGAAAACAAGTTCCGCCTCGTCGGCAAAAGGACGCACAAAGTCTTTCGCATAGGAGATCGCGTCAGGATCAGGGTCGCCTTGGCGGACGTGGAGAAGAACCTCCTCCACTTCACCCTGCTGGAAGGAGCGCGAGCCGCGTCGCGACCCAAACCCGGCCGGCGCAGATAGAACGTCTGTCGGCCGTAAGGCGCTGAGAAAGCGCCCGACCGCTCTTGAGCCGATGCGTCTTTTGGGCGTATAATCTACAAGATGACGACGATGGATCGCACCAGGGTAGAAGCCGGAGCGGAAGATAAAAGCGCGCCCGAAGTCACGACGCAGGTCAGGACGGCGAAGTACAAAGACACGTCGGTCAGCAGCGCCGACGACGCCGTCTGCGTCGAAGAACCCCTCGAGATAACGATCAACGACGAGCCGTACTATATGACCATGCGCCTGCCGGGGGAGGACCTGTTTCTGGCCCTCGGCCTCTGCCTGAGCGAGGGCGTGATCTCGTCCTTTGAAGACGTCCTCAGCGTCAACCATTGCATCGATTCGGCGAACCGCGTAAACGTCTATCTGTCCCCTGAAAGACGAGGCGCGCATCAGGCAAAAAGGAGGGGAGGCGTCGCCTACGCAGGCTGCGGCGTCTGCGGCAAGGAATTGATATCCGACATCTGCACGGACCTCGCAAAAAGCGACAGGACGATGCGCGTAGCGCTCTCTCGGGTTTTCGAGATGCAGAAGGCCATGGAATCGCGCCAGCCCGTCTTCAGGGCAACGGGCGGCGCCCATGCGGCCGGCCTTTTTGATGAAGAAGGCCGCCTCCTGGCCGCGTCCGAGGACGTGGGACGGCACAATGCCCTCGACAAGGCCATCGGACGCGTGCTTTTTGAGCAAAGGAGGGAACGGGTAAAAACGGCTGTCCTCAGCTCCAGGCTCAGCTATGAGATGGTCCAGAAGTCGGCCCGCCTCGGCGTCGAGATCATCGCAGCAGCTTCCGCCCCCACTTCGATGGCCATAGAGTTGGCGCGGCAGCTCGATATTACGCTGATCGGCTTCCTGAGACGGGGAGCAGCGAACGTCTATGCCGTTCCCGAGAGGATCGCTGCGGATTGAATCGCGCTTTTTCCTTATTTATGATGGGACGACCCGCGAGCTTAGAGCGCCCCGACGAGCTTCGCCCGTGGAGGACTAAGGCGGCAAGCCCCGGTGATTGCGCGCCCAAGGAGGCTTCGGATGCAGGAAAATATTGACAGGA
>CAVTDX010000136.1:0-6311 GCA_963733345.1 uncultured delta proteobacterium | reverse complement strand
CTTTTATATCGGTTATGGCGTTGAGCATATGCTCGCGCAAGCTAACAGAAGCTCCCCGATTTCTCATCTATCTCCCGGCGCATCTTTTCCCTCGGCCTTCGAGCTTCACACGGATCTCATCATGTTTTATGGAAAGTATTTCGCATGCAAGGATGCAGGCGTTGCGTGATGCGTCAATGCCCACGGTCGCAACCGGCACGCCTTTCGGCATCTGGACTATCGAGAGGAGGGCGTCCATGCCGAGAAGGGCGGCGCCTTTCAGGGGAATGCCGATGACGGGAAGGGTCGTGTGGGCGGCGATCACGCCGGGCAAATGGGCGGCCAGGCCTGCTGCTGCGATGATTACCTCTATGCCTTTCTCTCTGGCGCTTTTGGCATAGCCTGCCGTCCTTTCAGGATGGCGGTGGGCGGAGGCGATGTCAAGCACGAAGGCGACGCCCATTTCCTTCAAAAAATCGAGGCCGTCCTGCATGAGGGGCATATCGCTCTCACTTCCAAGAAGAATGAGGACCAGTGTTTTTCCCATTCGCCTCTCCTTTCCTCTCTTGTATAGCACGCCTTTCGCGTCCCGTGCAACAATTTCACGAGTTTGGCGCTCTTGACGAAGGAATCGGTACGGATTATATTATGGTTCGAGTTTTTGCGGGAGGATCGCAGCATGCCCATATACGAATATGAATGTCTTGATTGCGGCAAAAAGTTTGAGATATTTCAGAAAATTTCAGAAGAGCCGGCGACGGAGTGCAAAGCCTGCAAGGGCCGTCTCAACCGGCTTATTTCTCTCTGCTCCTTTCAATTGAAGGGGACCGGCTGGTACGTTACCGATTACAAGTCGCCGGCCTCTAAAGGCAACGGCGCAAAACATGGAGACGCGCACGAGGGAAAAGCGGAGGAGAAGGCCGAGACCAAGCCTGAAGCCAAGGTCGAGACCGCAAAAAACCAAACTGCGGGAGGAACGGGATGAAACCGGGAGACAGAGTGAAATTCTCCTTCGCAAAGAGAGAGATGGAAGGCGCCGTCGACAGAGTATTCGAAAAAACCGTCTATATAAGAACGGATATGCCCCGTCAAAAGGGCAAGGTAATAAAAAGAAGGGTCAAAGACGTCAAGGCGTGAGGGGCAAAGGTTAGGCGATTCCCTTTTCGCCTGCCCTTTTCTGTCGGAATGCTAAGCTTTTCGGGCAAGAGGCCTTTGTTTTGCGATAGCTTTGCGTCTCCCGCACCGGCTGACCGTCGCCAGCCGTTTCCTTCGTTAAGATAAATTTACGACTTTTTCGCCGTTTCAAAAAATTATCTTGACGGTGTCGCAAATATGTTTTACAATGTTGCGCAGAAAAAGCTAAACGGCCTGCGAAGGCGGGGCGGAAGGCCGTAGGGTCCCCGATACGCTCCTCGTGAGCCTTGTCAGACAGACGGTGCGGGTCGCCTTCTAAGCGATGGCTCTGCTGTCAGAGCATCGGCGGAAAAGAGCAAGATAGGTCCATATTTCGACAATCGCGGTGCGAAGAGTGGTAATGAAAAGGATCGTCTTGGCGTTTGTCGGTCTCCTGGTCGGCGTGCCGGGCGTTGCGCTGTCAGTGACGTTCGATGTCGGGAACCAAGGACTTCAAGGAAGCATCCCCATCAATGCAAACAATCACATTACGGTAAGTTCCGGTCAATTGTCGGGCCAGGTATCCATGGGATGGCTTGACAGCGACGATGCAAGCGTAGCCTCTAACTACGTTTTGAATGGCTCAAATACCGCCGGCACTATGGGCGCCCTCTCCTTCAGCGCAACCCTCGGGAGCGCCTCGACGGGAAGCCCCACCCCCATTCAGCCGCTGTTCCCCGGTTATTTCTACAACACGACGACAACGGATTATGCGATCCAGCCGGGCGGAAGCATCAGCTTAACCGGCAATTTCCAATACGGCGGCAACGGCACGGCTATAGGCCTTGCCTCCGGAAACTTTTCGGCCGGCGGCATCGTGGAGGTGACCACCTACAATTACTATAGCGATAGCGAAGGTCAAAACCTGGTCGGCACATCGACCGATTCGGAAACGGTCAAGGCATATTACAGCGCCCAGATCGGGTCGGCCTTCGCCAACATATTCGGTCTAACCACATCCGTCAGCGGCGGTTTCTTCAACCTGACTGAAAATGAGATGACTACCGGCGCCATTTCGGGCAACGTCACGCTTGGCACCAGTCCCACTCAGACGCCTGTCCCGATCCCCGCGGCCCTTCTGCTCTTCGCCCCTGCTCTTTTGGGCCTGATCGGGATCAGGAAGAGACTTTAATTCCTCTTTAGTCGTGTCCGCCAGGGGGTCTCTTCATCTCAAACGTATCCGTCGTCCTGCAGTACAAATCTCCGCCAAGCCTGCCGATCGCCCTCAGCGCATCATTCTGAATCTCTTCATCGACCCATAATCCATCCCTGATATGAAGGAGAACGATTTCACCGATCACGAGGCTGGCGCCATTCGGGTTCTCTCCAAACTGCAGAATCTGCAAGAGCTTGCATTCCATGCTCACAGGAGACTCGGCCAGCCGCGGCGCCTTCACGATATCGCTCCTGGCCGGCGTGAGACCTACTTCCTTGAACTCGTCGACGCAGCTGGGATAGTCGGCCGACGTTTGGTTCATTTTTTCGCCCAAGGCCTCGTCTACTGCGTTAATAACGAAATCCTTGGTGAATTCGATGTTTGCCAGGGTGTCTTTCTTCAAACCGCTTCGCCGCGGCACTATGCTAAAGCAGATTATTGCCGGCGTAATGCTTATCGAGGTAAAAGTAGAGAAAGGGGCGAGATTAAAAACACCGTCTTTTCCAACCGTAGAGACGAAGGCAATCGGCCGGGGCACGATTATGCCGCTTATCAATCTATGGGCCTCCCGGTGATTCTGGCCTCCCGGAACAATTTTCATCGATTATCCCTCCGTATGTGCCGCCGACGTCGGCTAAAAAACGGGCACGCGTTTCAAGCTCTTTCAACCTCGGCTATCTGAGGTCCGCATACGGGCCCTCTTGCCTCATGCCCATCCTCGTTGCTCATCCGGTCGAAGCGATTCATGGACCGGCTATTCAACTGTTTCTGGCATTTTCTTAGCAAATCCAAGGCGCCTTGTCAAGCAAAATACCCTCTATCTCGTCGTTGGAAGCGCCGGATGGCAAGCCATTCCTACGAGGGGCGGGCATATAGAGGATACGGCGGCGATGAGCGGCCACATGACGCCCCGGATGCTCACGTCCTGCCTTCGCTCTTTCGGCATCAAGGGCAAGACGGTTTACGTAACCCATATGAAGCCCTTCTTTTGCGAGGAGATCGTGGAGGAGATCGACTCGATGGGGGAGAAGGACATCAGGGTGCTCGACCAGGGGGCGCCGTGACGCTCTGATCAAGGAACAGACAAGTTTGCTCTAAGACATAACCAGCACCGCGGCTCCCTGGATATTTCCCGACCGCAGGCGCGCGAGCGCCTCATTGGCCTGGTCGAGCGGAAAAACCTCCACTTCCGTTCGCACGGGGACCTCGGGGGCGAGGGAGAGGAATTCATCCCCGTCCTGCCTCGTCAGGTTTGCCACAGAGCGAATCGCCCGCTCCTCCCACAGCAGCCGGTAAGGGAAAGAAGGAATATCGCTCATATGAATGCCGGCGCAGACGACCGTGCCGCCCTTCGCCGTGCTGCGCAACGCTTCCACGACGAGTGCGCCCACAGGGGCGAAGATGATGGCGGCGTCGAGGTCTACCGGCGGCCTGGACGTGGAGTCGCCTGCCCACGCCGCTCCGCATTTCCTGGCGAAGGCTTCTCCTTCCGCATCACCCGGCCTGGTGAAAGCATAGACCGTTTTGCCCTGGCTGACCGCAACCTGGGCGATGATGTGGGCGGCCGCGCCGAACCCGTAGATGCCGAGACGGCGGACATTCAGGCCTATCATGCGGTACGATCTGTACCCTATCAATCCGGCGCACAGCAGGGGCGCCGCCTCGGCGTCGCTATAGGCGTCAGGCAAAGAAAAACAGTAACGGTAGTCGGCGACGGCGTACTCCGCATATCCGCCGTCGATAGTATAGCCGGTAAAGAGCGGGTCGTTGCAAAGGTTTTCATGCCCGGTTTTGCAGGGGCGGCAGCGGCCGCAGGTATGGCCGAGCCAGGGTATGCCGACCCTGTCGCCGGCGGAAAACGGGATTGACGGGCTGCCCGTCCTTACTACGGCGCCGACGATTTCGTGGCCCGGGATGAGGGGTAGTTTTGGATGGGGCAGCTCGCCGTCCACGACGTGGAGGTCGGTGCGGCAGACGCCGCACGCATGGACGCGCACCAGAACCTGGTCCGGCCCCGGTTCCGGAAGGGGTGCCTCCTTTTCCTCAAGCGGTCTGCCGGGTCCTTTGAGCACCATGGCCCGCATAGTCCTTGCTTCCATGCGTAATCCTCCGTGATTGACATAATGCCGCTTTTTCTATAATGATACTATTATCGGCGCCGCAACGCCAGGAGGACGAGGGTCGTCATGCCTTATCCATGCGTATTTTCCCCCGGACGCATCGGCCTTTTGACCGCGAAGAACCGCATAAAATACGCCGCCACGGAAAGCAACTTCAATACTCTGGACGGCTTTGTCACGGACAGGGAGATCGCCTACCTGGAAGCCCAGGCAGCCGGGGCGCCGCCATTGTCACGACCCAGGGCGCCTACCCGGACTCACTCGGCGAAGGCAAGGGATTTCGGGGGACTATGTCGATTGCCGACGACCGGTACATCCCCGGGCTTGCGCGTCTCGCAAGCGCAATAAAGCATAACGGGGCGCTTGCTGCCTGCCAGATCCTCCATTGCGGCAGAGAGGGCGGGGTGGACCTCGATTACTGCCTGATGCCTTCCGTCGTGCCTCAGCGGCTCTCCTATTTTAAGCCGCCCCGGGAAATGACCCCGGCCGAGATAAAGAAGGCCGTCAAGGACCATGCGGCCGCCGCAAGGCGGGCGGTGGAAGCGGGCTACGACATCATCGAGCTTTCCGGAATCGTCGGCTACCTCATTTCGACGTTCATTTCCCGGTACACGAACAAACGTCAGGACGAGTACGGCGGAGGGACGGTGAGGGAAAGGTGCCGCCTCATGGTAGAGATCCTTGGCGCCGTAAAAGCGGAAGTAGGCGATAAGACGCCGGTGGGGATCCGCCTTTGCGGCGCAGAAATCCTCGATGACCGGGGAGGCAATAGGCTGGAAGAAAGCGTCGAGAGCTTCAGCATCGCTGAAGAAGCGGGCGCCGATTACGTGAGCGTCACGGTCGGCTGGCACGAGTCGTCCGTATCCGTCATTACGAGGGACGTGCCCATGGGTCACTGGCTTTGGGCGGCCGAAGCGGTGAAAAAAGCGGTCAGCGTGCCGGTCATGATGGCTTTCCGTCTCTTCCTGCCCGAAATTGCGGAAAAGGCGATTGCGGGAGGCGTGATCGATTTCTGGGAGGCGTGCCGACCCATGATAGCCGACCCAGAACTGCCCCTCAAGGCGGCTGAAGGGAGAGAGGCGGAGATCATTCCCTGCATTGCCTGCAATCTTTGTTTTTCCCGCCTCTACTACCATCAGCCGATCATGTGCACCGTGAGGCCGACCCTCGGCCGCGAAAAGAAGCGTCGTGGGGCTATCGTGGTTTTGCGCGGCCCCGAAAAGAAAGAAGATCGGCGTGGCGGGCGGCGGACCGGCAGGTCTGCAATACGCGGCAGCGGCAGCCGTGAAGGGACATGACGTCGCTCTGTGGGAAAAAAACATGTCCCGGCGGCAGCATACTGCTCGCGGGCCGGATAGACCGGGGAGAGGAGGAACTGCTCAGGGTCATCCGCTTCCTGGAAGGGGAGTGCCGCAAGGCAGGCGTGAAGATCAATCCGGGGCAGGAATGCACGCCGGAGATGTTGCGCGATCCGCATCTCGACGTCGCGGCGATTGCGACGGGCGCCAGGTTCAAGACCTTGCCCGGGATCGCGAACCTCCACCCGGAACGGATCATCGGGCAAGGGGAGAGGCCGGATGAATCGGTGCTCATCATCGGAGGCGACGGCGTCGGTATGGCCGTGGCAGTCTACCTGCTGCGCCAGGCCGCCTACCGAATCACGCTCGTGGAGGAATCCGGAGGCTCGGCCGCGACGTGAGCCCCTTCTATCTCTGGCGCTTCTTAAAACTCTTAAGGGAAGGGGCGTGTCTGCCTCCAGGGCGCGCCTCATGAAAGGGCCGGGAAAGACGTTCACCGTTTCCTCGCCGAAGGGAGAGCGGGTGATCGAGGTCGACGATGTGGTAACGGCATCGAGGCAAGCCGATGCCGACGCCGCCGCCATG
>CAVTDX010000135.1:0-6231 GCA_963733345.1 uncultured delta proteobacterium | reverse complement strand
GCGTGTTGGCGCGCCCGGCCTACGCGCTGAAGCAGGTCGCCAATGGCGGTGGTTGCGCGACCGCGACGATTTGCCCGTGGTATCCGACCCTGCGCCTGTTCCGCCAGACCCAGCGCGGCGTCTGGAGCGACGTCTTCGCGGCGATGGCTGCTCGGCGTCGGCGCTGGTCCCGTCGGGCTGTGCGGGTGGACGATCGACATCCCTGGCGCGGTCGGCGAGCTGATCGACATCTGATTCTCGAAATCAAAGGCGGCGGATCGACGACCCCGACAAGGTCGCCAATGTGCGTCACGAGCTTGCGCTACTCACGGCGAAACTCGGCATGGCGGGCTTCTACTGTGTCGCCCTCGCGCCGCTCGAAGCCGAACTCGCTGCGGTCAACAACGAGAAGCTGTGGGCGGGCGTCGTCATACTCGGCTCTCCGCTCTATTTCGGGACGGCTACCGGCCAGATGAGATCCTTCATGGAACGCCTGTTCTATCCCTACCTCGCCTATACGGACCCTCCGGAGTCGCTCTTTTCCCGGAAGGTGCGAACGGCTTTCATCTACACGATGAACGCCGGCCCCGAGGCGCTGAAAGAGCGGGGGTTCGATCGGCACATCGTCTTGAACGACGGGTTGCTGAAACTCATATTCGGCCACTCGGAGACGCTCTGCAGCTTCGATACCTACCAGTTCGAGGATTATTCAAAGGTCGTCGCTTCCCGTTTCGATCCCGGGAAGAAAGCAAGGCGGCGGGTGGAGGCATTTCCGGTCGACTGCGCCAATGCTTTTGAGATGGGGGCGAGGCTCGTAAGAGAGCTCGCATAGGAGGCGCATTCATTCATCTGCGCTTGAAGAACGCGTCTTTCATCCATATACTATGGGATACAGCGACGCTTGCCGGCCGCGTCCCTTAAATGCGAAGAGGAAACAGTGCTACGGCCATGGAAGACAAAAACACGCTATTTCAATTTCCCTGCTCCTACCCGCTCAAGGTGATGGGCAGGAATACCAGTGAGTTCTATTCGGCGGTCAGCGCGATCGTCGAGAAGCATGTGGCCCCCGGCGGCGAGGTTGCCTACTCCAGCCGGACCAGCAGCGGGGAGAAGTACCTGTCTATCACGGCTACCTTCTCGGCGGAGAGTCAGGAACAACTGCATAGGCTCTATGAAGAGGCTCAACAGGCATTACCTGGTCCTGATGACCCTTTAAGAGACGGGCGGCGCCGAAGGCCGTTCTTGAAGAGACGCAGACTTTATAATTTATAGCCGAATTTCTTTAGCAGGTCGATGCGCCAAGCCTTGCCGCGCTCGTCCTCGACGCCCTTCGGCGGGAAGCCGTCTATCACGCCCACGACCCCGTTGCCCTGTTCGCTCGACGCCACAACGATTTCCAGCGGGTTCTGGGTCGCGCAGAAAATTCGGCAGACTTCCTGGCAGAGCTTGATCCCGTTAAGAACATTGATGGGGAAACCTTCTTTCAGAAATATGACAAAAACATGCCCGCATGCCAGCGCGAGGGCCGCATCCGTCGCTCTCTGCTCGAGCTCTTCGTCATTCCCCTCGTGACGCACCAGGCAATGACCGCTCGCCTCCGAAAAGGCAATGCCGAATTTCAGATGCGGCGACGACGCAACGAGCGTCTCGTAAAGGTCGGGCACTGTCTTGATAAAATGAGACTGCCCGATGATCACGTTCATTCCCTCCGGGACTTCCACCCTTACGGCAGTGAGAGAAACCATTGGCGCCACCTCGTTTCACAGCTTCTTAGCGCCCGCCTCCAAGGCGGGGCGCACTCATGAGCCTTCGATATCTTAAAGCGCGGGAGCCGCCATGCCGGCGCCTCCCTTGGGAGGCAATCCCGGATCGCCTTATCTTCCGCCGTTTCTTCAGGGATGCAGGAGAAAAGGCGGTGGGCGGTCTGCATGATTATCAGTCCATCGCGAGCAAATGTCAACAGGAAGACGCCTCTGCCTCCCGTTGAAAACGGCGCGGCTTTGTGTTAAGGTCTCTCTTTCGCGCCATCCGGCTTTTTACGCCGTTAGCCTGACCCTAAGGGAGGGAGGCATGGGCATTCCCCTGCTGGAACTGAGAGACGTCACCTACGCGCTGAACGGAAAAAACATCCTCGAACACGTCTCGTGGACCGTGAGGCAGGGAGAGCACTGGGCTATTCTCGGCGCGAACGGCGCCGGGAAAACGAGCCTCCTGAAGATCGTCTGCGGAGACCTTTGGCCGAATGGCGGGGGCGAAGTATATCGAAACGGGCAAGACCTTCTAGATTTGGGAGTGCTGCGCAGGAGCATCGGTTGGGTGGCCTCGACCCTCCTGCGCGATATACCCAGGCGCGAGGCGGTCCTGGATACCGTTGTCTCGGGCAAGTATGCACAGCTCGGCCTCTGGCGTTCTTCAGGGGAAAAACCGGAAGCCGGCGATGTTGCGGCGGCCGGCCGCTGCCTGGCGGAGCTGGGATGCGGCCAGCTCGCCATGAGGACCTTCGGCACACTCTCCCAGGGGGAGCAACAACAGGTGCTGATCTGCCGCGCCCTCATGGCGGCGCCATATCTTCTCATACTCGACGAGCCGTGCGCGGGCATGGATCCCGGCGCCAGGGAAACGTTCCTGTCGGCCCTACTCGCACTTGGGAAGCAGATGCGTCTTCCGGCCCTCATCTACGTCACCCACCATCCCGAAGAGATTTTGCCCATTTTTACGCGCACCTTGATACTCAAACGAGGAAAGGTCATGAGAGAGGGGGAGACCGGGGAGATTCTTACCCCCGATACCATGGAGCAGCTCTACGGGGCGTCGCTCTCATTGATAAAAAGGGACGGCCGCTACTGGCCCGTCCCTAAATGACCCGCCGACTAAAGGCCGCGTAGGCGATGAAGAAGACCCTTCTGAAGGGATAGAGAATTTCGCCGTCTTTTCGTAAAGGATAAAACCGCTTGCATTTTTCGAGGACTTCGTTCTCGAAGGCCGAGGCTGCCGAGTGGTCCGGCAGTCTCTCGAGAAAAGGCCTCATCCCCGACCCTTTATACCACTCGATCAGCTCGTTGTGAGAAGAAAGCACGTGGTAGTAGGTGGTTTCCCAGAGATCGACCTCTGCGGCCAACGGCTGAAGGAGGTCATAATAGTACTCAGGGCCGTGGTAATGCAGCAAATGGCGGCAACCTGCCGTGAGCGCGCGCCACTGGGCCTTGCGGGAGACCGATAAAAGGCTCCGGTGCAGAGGAGAACCGCTGTTGGCCGGGACCTGCGCGGCCATCGCGCCGCCAGGCCGCACCAGGGAAAAGAGCCGGGGAATGAGGACGCTGTGGCCCGGGATCCACTGCAGCGCGGCATTAGAAAAAACGATATCGTAAGCGCCCTCCCCCTCCAGCTCAGACGCGTCCCCCACCAACCATTTTCCGCCAGGATAGCTCTTCCTCGCTTCTTCGATCATTTTTTTCGAGTTGTCGAGACCCGTGATCTCCGCTCGGGGCCATCGCAGGCGCAAGACCTGCGTGCTGTTTCCCGGTCCACATCCCACATCGAGGATTGATCCCGCTCTTTCGATCCTGATCCTTGTCATGAGATCTATCGAGGGCCGGGTTCTCTCGCTGCCAAACTTCAGATATTGCTCAGGGCTCCAGTCAGACATTCGTTGAGGCAGTGCGGGCCGTCCGCAAGCTCCTTTCAGTCGCGTCCCTACTTCTATCTTATTTCGGGAAAAATTGCAACGCCGCCGTGCCATCGTCTTACAGTCAGACGAACCTGCGGACGCAAAACCGGTCACACCGGGACAGGGCGTATGACCTAAGGTCGGTCATTGCGACAATTTTGTCGGCCGGAAGCTCCTCTTTCGACATTTTTTCCCTAAAGCCTCGGCTCTCGCCTTCGGCTCGCCGCGTATTTTCCGTGCGGCGGACCGAATCGGCGTATTCAGAAAGAATGGCACGCCAATTGCTTTGATAAGAACAGGAGACAGGGCGAGAGTGCTTACATTCATGAAACAACATGGCTCGATCGCATGGTTTATCGGCGCGCGGGATACTTCCCCTCAAGATACTCGCGTGTGCAATCTGCTGTGTAAGGTGCAGCAGCCATGGCTTTTCCGGCAATCTCTGTTCTTCGCGCTCTTGCCTGTGTTCTTTCTACAAAGGATCGGGCGCCTGAAAGAAGAGCAGAAAACCGGGAAGAGACCCCCATTTCCTCCCAACTAAGGGCACGGAGTCGGCTAAAGACAGCAAGAGCATGACCCATCTTTGGCAGCCTTCTCCGTGCCCTCCTCCTCCCATCTCGTTCACCTTGCGGCCCTCAGCTTCATCGTCTCATCGCACGTCTGCAGATAGTCTTTTCCGGGGATCGTCGTCATGTCCGATCCGATCAGGAAGTCGTAGTTTGCGACTTTCTTCGTCACGCCGTAGTACATGGGAAGCATGAGCTGGTGGTCGCATGCGCGCATCTGAAGCTTGCCGGCAGGGGTGTCGATCACCAGACCCTCGAGGGCATCGACGAACCGTTCCGTATCCACCTTTCCTGCCTTCTGATAGCCTTTCGCTATGAGCGCGCCGGCCACGTAGCCATAGAACGCAGTCGAGCCCGGATACCTTTTGTAAGTCTTCATAAATTCCTTGACAAAACTCCTGTTTTGCGCGATGTCCGGGTAGTAGAAGTGATAGCTCGAGCTCCCCATAATGCCTTCCGGCGCCTCAAGACCTAATGGGCGAAGGGCAAGCGTGTCGGTCGCGTAGTGCTGGTAAATGGGGACCTTCTTCTCCAGGTCCATGGCCTTGACCGCTTTCAGGAAGTTGACGACGCCGCCCCCTCCGGCAGCGCTGATGATGCAGTCAGGCTTGGCGTTCAGGGCCGGGGCGATATAGGGCGCGAGGTCCGTCTCCCCTACTTTTCTCCACGACTGGCCGAGGAGCTGCACATCGGGTCTGATCGCCTTGAGGTTATTCCATATCTCGTCGGCGCACGCGTGGCCGAACTCATAGTCCTCTCCCATGATCCAGTACTTGACGTAGGGCTTTTTCGACAGGGCAAGGGCGGTCGCTTTTCCGATCATGGCCGTGTTCTCGTTCGTATTGAATACGTACCGGTGCCCCTTTTCTCCGGTAATCTTATCGCTCTTTGCGTCGGTGACGATGAAGGGGATTTTCTCCTTGCGGGCAAAGTCGGACATGGCAAGAGCGCCGCCCGAGTTCGTCGACCCCATGAGGAGGTCTACTTTCTCACGCATGACGAGGTCCTTTGTCATCTCCAGGGCGATGTCGGGCTTGAACTTATCATCCCGGATCAAGAACTCTATCCGTTTTCCCAGAACGCCGCCCTTCGCGTTGATCTGGTTCATCGAGAGCTTGAAGCCGTCGAGCACATCCTCGGTATAGGTGGTGGCAGGTCCGGTGTAGGTGTCGACAATGCCGACTTTGATCGCGCTCTCCGCGGCCGCGGACCCGGAATGCCCCAGGAAACAAAGAACGCTTAATGCGATCGTGCAGAGGAGGAATCTTTTCATGTTCAACCTTCCCGCTTTTTGGATTTGCCCGAAACAAAAAGGGCCATGGAATACCCATGGCCCTTTGCGAAAAAGGCCATGGGCGGTTGCGAAACCGCTCATGGCCTCATCGGTTAGCCGGCGGCTTCACAACTTGAGCTTGCACCACCACCATGCGCCGCTGCTTTTCCTGCAATCTATCCCGAGCATGATCTTTTGTAACATGAACCAAGAAGCCTGTCAAGGAGATTTTGCGGCGGGTCATCAGAGTTTATTTCAAGGATATTGGGGAAGAAAAGTGAGCCCGGCCCTCTCTTCCAGCCCCAGGGCGATATTCATGTCCTGCACCGCCTGACCGGATGCGCCTTTCAACAGGTTGTCAATGGCGGACACCAGGATGAACCGGCCGTCTTCGAATGACTTGAGGGCGATATCGCAGTAGTTCGAGTACCGGACGAACCTGGTATCGGGAAACGCCCCCTCGGGCAGGACGCGCACAAACGGCTCATCCCGGTACGTCTCCCTGTAAAGGTCGAGAAGCGCAGCCGTTGGCGCGTATTTTTTAAGACTGCCGTAGACGGTCGTCAATATGCCCCTGTTCATGGGAAGCAGGTGGGGCACGAATGTCACTTTTACGTCGGCGACCTTTGCAAGCTCTTTCTGGATCTCAGGCTCGTGCCTGTGGACGCCGACATTGTACGGTCTAAACCCTTCGGCCACCTCGCAGAACAGGTTTGCCGCCTTCGCTTCGCGACCCGCGCCGCTTA
>CAVTDX010000134.1:0-12309 GCA_963733345.1 uncultured delta proteobacterium | reverse complement strand
TTTTTTGCTCCTTTGGTTCAGTTCGTGTTGTTATACTTCCCCGCCATGAGGTTCGTGACGGGGGCGAGGAAAAAAATAGGGAAGAGGACGATCTTCAACCTTTTGGGTCCTCTGTGCAACCCCGCGAGGCCGAATAGCCAGATGATCGGCGTTTTCAGGAAGGATATCATGCCTAAATACCTGGCCGTCCTCGAAATCCTCGCGATCCCGAACGTGATGCTCGTATCGAGCGCAGACGGCCTCGACGAGGTGAGCCTTCGGCGCCCACCGTCTGCTTTCACAAGCGGGGCGCGTCCGTGAGGCGGTTCGAGTTCGACCCCATGGAATTCGGGATATATGCGGACCTGGAGGCGCTAAGGGGGTTCGGCCCTGCCGCCAATGCCCGCATCATGAAGGAGACGCTCCTTTGCCGCCACCCGGACCTTGTCAACGTCGTTGCGATAAACGCCGCTTTTGCCCTCATGGCGGCCGAGGTCGAGGAGCGGCCCGTCCCCGCGTTTCTTTTGGCGAGGGAGGCGATCAGGAGCGGAAGAGCCTATGAGAGGCTGATGGATCTCGCGTCGTGATCGACCGCATAGTGGAGACGAAGAGACAGGAGCTTGAGGCCGTGGACACGGGGCTTTTCGGGCCAAGGAGAAAGCCCGTGGCGCCCCTTGCACTAAACGGGCCGGTAAACATCATCGCCGAGTTAAAGAGGAAGTCGCCTTCGGCAGGGTTCATGGGCGAGATCGATCCGGGCAGGGTGGCGGTATACGGAAGGTACGCGAAGGCCATAAGCGTCGTTACCGACAAGACGTACTTCGGCGGCAGCCTCGAATTCCTGGCCGAGGTGGCCGAAATGACGGACCTTCCGATCCTCTGCAAGGATTTCATCATCGACCGAAAGCAGATCGACCTGGCCTATGCTGCCGGGGCCGATCTCGTGCTCCTCATCGCGAGAATCCTGGGCAAGGAAAACCTCGGGATCCTTTACGCCCACGCCAACGACCTGGGTCTTGCCTGCCTCGTCGAGATCCACGATGCGGCGGATATAGCCATTATCGAAGACCTCGCCCCGCCCATTCTCGGCGTGAACGCCCGCGACCTCGACACGCTGAATATGGACCTGGAGGCAGCGGCCGAGCTGCTTACGCAGATAGAGGCGCCCGTCAGGGTCGCGGAAAGCGGGATAAAATCGAGGAAAGACATGGAGCGCATGAAAGGCGCCAACGCCTTCCTGATAGGCGAGACGCTGATGAGGGCGAAGGACTTAGAGGCGACCTTCGAGGAGCTTCTTCATGGTGAAGATTAAGTTCTGCGGGATGACGAACCTCGACGATTGCAGGCGGGCGGTCGACCTCGGCGTCGACTTCGTCGGGTTCGTCTTCTACAGGAAGAGCAGGCGCGCCGTAAACCCGGTCGCGGTGAGGCGCATTGTGGAGAAGCTCGAAGGCGGGGCGGCGACGGTGGGCGTCTTCGTAGAAGAGAGCGATAGGGCGATCGAGGAGATCGTCGGATACTGCGGCCTCGACTATGCCCAGGTGTATCGGCCATCCGCCTTGCCGAACGCGATAAGGGCGCTGCGCGTGGGGCAAGGCCGGCCCGATGCGCCGGAGGACGGGCTTGTCCTCTTCGACAGCGACACGAAAAGCTTCGGCGGGTCGGGCCGGTCGTTCGACCTTGGCCTGCTGAAGGACTGCCACGCACTCGGGCGCGCCTTCATAGCGGGGGGGATAAACGAGAGCAACGTCGAGAAGGCGCTCCGGATGGCGCCTTTCGGCATCGACCTCGTGAGCTCGATAGAGGCGTCGCCAGGCAGGAAAGAGCGGCTGAAGATGGAAAAATTCGTGGAGAAAGTGAGGGCTTTTCGGTTATGTTGAGATATTACGGCAATTGGGGTGGCCAGTTCGTTCCGGAAACGCTGATCCCGGCGCTCGACGAGCTGGAAGAGGCATTCGATGCGTTCAGGAAGAACAGAGACCGGCTCTCAGAGCTTGCAGCGCTCCTTTCGAATTACGCGGGCAGACCAACCCCCCTCTATTACGCCCGCCGGTTGAGCGAGCGCCTCTCGTGCGCGGTCTACCTGAAAAGGGAGGACCTGCTGCACACGGGCGCCCACAAGATAAACAACACGCTGGGCCAGATCATGCTCGCCCGGTTCATGGGCAAGAGGAGGATCATCGCGGAGACAGGGGCGGGGCAGCACGGTGTCGCCGCGGCGACGGCATGCTGCCTCCTCGGTATGGAATGCGATGTCTACATGGGGACGACCGATATGGAAAGGCAGGCAGTCAACGTGGAGCGCATGGGGATGCTCGGGGCGCGGGTGTTGCCAACAGAAAAGGGGGGCGGGACGCTGAAAGGGGCGATCAACGAGGCGTTCAGGGACTGGGTCGCGAACGTGAGAACGACCCACTACCTGATCGGCAGCGTCGTGGGGCCCCACCCCTTTCCTGCCATTGTCGGCCATTTCCAGTCGGTCATAGGAAGGGAGGCAAGAAGGCAGGTCCTGAAAGCGGTACGCATGCTGCCCGATTACGTTGTCGCCTGCGTTGGCGGAGGGTCGAACGCGATAGGCATCTTCAGGGGCTTCGTCCGCGACCCATCGGTCGGTCTTATCGGCATCGAGGCGGGAGGCAGCGGGCCCGTCCCAGGCTGTCACGCGGCGACCCTCGCCTATGGAAGGCCGGGCATCCTCCACGGCGCACTCAGCTACCTCTTGCAGGACGGGGACGGCCAGGTGAGCGCGGTAGAGTCCGTCTCTGCCGGTCTCGACTACCCGGGCGTCGGGCCGGAGCATAGCTATCTGAAAGAAAAGGGACGGGCGGAATACGAGGTCTGTCACGACGCAGACGCCCTCGACGCCTACAGGACGCTTGCCCGCATCGAGGGGATACTGCCCGCCCTCGAGAGCGCCCACGCAATCGGTTTCATCATGAGGGAGAAGGAGAGGTTTAAGGGCAAGACGATAGTCGTCAACCTCTCGGGGAGGGGCGACAAGGATATGGAGATCGTAAGGAGGGCGGACTATGGCTAAACTGGGCATCTATCTCGTCGCCCATTACCCTTCGAGGGCTATCTTTCTGGAGGCGGTAAAGGCCTGCCGGGACCTGGGAGTCGATTTTCTCGAGGTCGGCCTTCCCTTTTCGGACCCCGTCGCAGACGGAGAGGTGATCGAAAAGGCATCCCACAAGGTGCTGGAGCGGTCGACGATGGACGACATTGTCGATGGCTTCCGGGAGGCCCGCGCGATATTCGGCCGGGCCATCTACATCATGACCTATACGAATATCGCCTACAGCCGGGGCCTCGGACAGTTTGTGAAAAGGGTAAGGCCCATGGGCGGGCTCATCCTCGCGGACCTTCCCCTGCGGGAGATCCCGCGCTTCGAGAAGGGGGCGACGGGCCTCAATCTCATAAGGTTCCTCACGCCGGAGAGCCGGCCGGCCGATATGGAGGCAGCCTTGAAGGGGGCGAAGGACTTCATCTATTTCGTCTCGAAGAGAGGGACGACGGGGGGACCCTTCGATCTCGACGGACCGACGAGAGAGAAGATCGGCAGCGTCAGGGGAAGGGGCGTCCCTGTCTACGTGGGCTTCGGCATAGGGGACAAAGGCGCATTCCTGGAGGCGACTAGCGTCGCAGACGGGGCGGTTATCGGGACGAAGGCCGTGAGCGAGCTGGCGGCCGGCATAGACCGGTTCAGGGACTTCATCGCATCCCTGCGCTGAGCGGTTGCAGGCCCCGGGCCTCCCCTTAGTCGGTCCCGATGCTCTCCCTGAGCCGTCTGAAGAACAGCCTCGCCTCGTCCCCGTCCTGCGCCTTTACGACGTGCTTCAGGAATTCGAGGCGGGAGGTTATCCTTTCGATCTCGCCCAGGGAATGGGGGTTGAAGAGTATCCCGGCAAGGAGGTCGTCGTCCTCGGTCAAGAGTTCGGCCGAAGCCGAGAACGACGACCTTCATGTCCTGTCCCCCTTGTAACAGCCGAGAAACGTGAAGCTCGTCGAGCGTTTCTTCATCCCTTCGAGCACTTTTCTTACCCTCTCGTCCCGGTCGTCGCCTTCGAAATCCACAAAGAACGCGTACCTGCCGGGGTCTTTCCTGAGCGGCCTCGATTCTATGCGGGTCATGTTCATGTCGGCGTCGGAGAGCACTTTCAGGACGGAGAAGAGGCCGCCGGGGCGGTGGGCCACAGAGAAGACGACGGAACACTTGTCCCCCCTTCGGCGCCTGCCGTCTTCGAGATGACGAGAAATCTCGTCGCGTTCGAGTCGCTGTCCTCCATATTCTCGTTCAGGACTTCGAGGTGGTAGAGCTCCGCGCAGAGCCTGCTCGCTATGACGGCCGCATCGGCAGGTCTCTGCTCGCGCAGCATGAGGGCGGCGCCTGCAGTATCGTAGAAGGGACGGGCCTCCAGCCTGTGGCGGCCGAGCGATTCACGGCACTGGGCGAGGGCCTGGGGATGGGAGTAAACCGTCCTCAGATCGCGGTAGTCCTGCTCGGGCAGGGCAAGGAGGCAATGGTGGACGGGTATCGAGACCTCGCCCGCGACACGGAGCTTCGTCTCTACGAGGAGGTCGCTCACCTCCGTCACCGCCCCTTCGAGAGAGTTCTCTACGGGGACGATGCCGCAATCGAGCTGTCCTGCCTCAACAAGGCTGAAAACATCGTGGAAACTCTCGCACGAGATCGGGACGAGCCCCGGGTCGTATCGGAGTGCAGCCACCTCGCTGTAGGCGCCGTGCTCCCCCTGAAACCCCACGAGCCGCAGGTCCTCCCCTTGAACGCGCCTGCTCTCGTCCGTGATCATGCCGTAGAGGCGCTCCATGAAGTCCGGGCTTGCAGCGTGGTGCGAGAAGCTACGGACGCGCTCGATCACCTCACGCTCGCGCTCCGGCTCGAAGACGTCCTTCTTCAGCCTTTTCAGGCGAAGGGCGTGCTCCATCCGCCTGCTCAAGAGCTTCACGACCTCGTAATCGATGGCGTCTATGGCGCTCCTTATCTTCTCCTTGTCCATATATTACCTCTGTATGCGTGAGATTTTCTGCTCCAGGAGCATCAGGTCCGCGATGACGGTGGCCGTCGCCGCCTCCACGATGACGGGCGCCCGGAGGGCGAAGCAGGCGTCATGGCGGCCGGAAACGGAAAGCTTGCGGCTTTTTCCCGTCTCCATGTCAATATAGGCTTGCGGCTTTGAGATGCTCGCCGTCGGCCTGACCGCGACCCTGAAGACCAGCGCGTTTCCGTTCGTGATACCCCCGTTGATGCCGCCCGCGTTGTTCGTCGCCGTCTCTCCTGTCGATGAGACGATCGGGTCGTTGTAGGCGCTTCCCCGCATCCTGCTTCCCGCGAAACCGGCACCGAACTCTATGCCCTTGATGCCAGGTATGGAGAAGGCGAGATGGCTGACGAGCGATTCGACGGAATCGAAGAAGGGCTCGCCCAGGCCCGGCGGCAGGCCGGCCGCCCTGCACTCGATGACGCCGCCCACCGAGTCCCCTTCGGAGAGAGCGGCCGCGACGGACCCCTCAATGTCAATAGAGCCGCCCGCCTCCAGGAGGACGGCTGCGACTTCCACGGGACGGATCAGCTTCTTCGCGACGATGCCTGCCGCCACAAGGCCGATCGTGAGCCTGCCGGAGAAGGCGCCCCCTCCCCTGTAATCGTTGAAGCCGCCGAACTTCACCCAAGCGGTCAGGTCCGCCTGCCCCGGCCTCATGAGTCTCGCCTTCTCGTAGGGTTTCGAGTCTGCGTCCCTGTTCTCGAAGAGGACCAGGATGGGGCGCCCGTAGTCCTGCTATTTGAGAGACCCGACATGATGCGGGGCCTGTCTTCTTCCTTTCGCGCCGTCGTCCCCGGCCTTCCCGCCTTCCTCCGGTCAAGATCGGAAACAAAATCGGCCTCCGCGAGGGGGACACCCGCAGGACAGCCGTCGATGAGGACGCCCACGCACATTCCGTGCGATTCTCCGAGGATGTCTATCCTGAAGAGCCTTCCGAAAGAGTTCACGTAGCCGCTCCAAGCGATGCGAGGTCTGCGAAAAAGGCGGGATACGACTTTGATACGCACTCCGAGCCGGCAATCGCAACCTTATCCTTCGCCCGCAATGCGGCGACCGCGGTCGCCATGGCGATCCTGTGGTCATTTTGGGAGTCGGCGGCGCCTCCGGTAAGGCGGCCTCCATGGACCTCCATCGTTTCGCCAGCCGTCCTGATCTCTATGCCGAGTCTTCCGAACTCCCGGCAGAGGGCGGCCGCCCGGTTACTCTCCTTATGGGTCAGCCGGCCAACGCCGTCTAGCACGCTTTTTCCCCCGCAGCAGCTTGCCAACGCCACGAGGGGCGGGAAGAGGTCAGGACAAGATGCGGCGTCGAAGCGGAAAGGCTTTAAATCTTTTACCTCGACGGATACGGAAAAGCCTCCCGTCTTTACGCTGGCGCCCGTTTGGGCGAGCACGTCGAGTATGGCGCGGTCTGCCTGGGATGACGCGCTATCGAGGCCTTCCACGGTGACGCTCCCTGCTATGGCGCCCGCGACGAGGAGAAAGGATGCGCCGGACCAATCGCCTTCGACCCGGTAGAGGCAGGGGCGGTATGTCTGATTCCCCTCTATGGAGAATTCCTCAAGGTTCGCGTCGTGATCGATCTTTACCCCGAAACGGCGGAGGAGATCGACGGTCATCCGCACGTAGGGGGCGCTCGCGAGGCCCGAGACGGTAAGCGCGGAATCTCTCTCGCAAAGGGGAAGGGCCATGAGAAGGCCGCTCAAGAACTGCGACGTCATAGATGCGTCGATTGCACCTCGCCCCCCTTTGATCGGGCCTTCTACTACAATGGGCGGCAGACCGCTGTCCGTCGCGCAGCGCGCGCCGAAAAGATTCAGGGACTCGACCATTGCCATCGGTCTTGAACAGAGGGTCCCCGAGGCGCGAAGGATCGTCCTGCCGACGACGAGGGCCGCCAGAGGCGCGAACATGCGCATGGCGAGTCCGGATTCGCGGCACTCGACGACGTCGCCTTCGCAGGCGAGGCCGCTTCTGCCCGTGCCGCGGATGAAGAACGTCGCATCCCTTTTTTCTATCCTTGCACCCAGGGCTTCTATGATGCCCGCTGCTGCGAGGCCGTCATCGCAGAGGGACGGCCTTTCGATCTCCGAAACGCCCGAGCCGAGAAGAGATGCGGCAAGGGCACGACCGGTCATGCTCTTCGATGGCGGGGCTGCGACCGTTCCTTTAATCGTTGAAGGCGCTACGAACCTCATTCCATATCCTTTCAGCGCATTCGGCCGGTCCCTTCCTTTCCGTACCGATGACGAGATCGGAGCAGCCGGCGTAACCGGGCATGCGCCGCACGAAAAGCTCGCGCGTTGTTTCCGTATGAACGCCGTCGAGAAGGGGCCTCCCTGCGGCCTCCCCTGCCCTTTCCATGATCGTGGCAAGGTCGGCCCAAAGCCAGACGGAGATACAGTTGTTCCGCAAAGTGCGCACGTTCGGCTTGGCGCCGAGGGCGCCGCCGCCGCACGCGGCGACATGGCGCGTCAAGAGCCTGATCCCGTCGATCTCCTCCTGCTCCATCCTTCTGAATGCGCCTTCCCCTTTGCGTTCGAATATCTCCGGTATAGAAGCCGCCGCCTTCCTTTCGATCTCCCGGTCGATATCGATGAAGGTCAGCCCGCTTATTTTCGCAAGCTCGGCGCCGATCGACGACTTCCCCGAGCCATGAAGCCGATGAGCGCCAGGTTCCTCCGGCTGTCGCGCCGCGTCTTAAAGAGGGCCTTACGCATAACGGCCAGGGGGGCAGGCCGGTTAAAGAATAGGCTGAAGGCGGGCCCTGCCTGGGAAAGGAGCCATTCCCTGCCGTCTATCACCGTGCATCCCCTTTCAGTCGCGTCCTTGACAAGGGCGGACGTACGGGAATAGAGGGCATCGAGGACAGTGAGGCCGGGTACGAGAAGCGCGGAGTCAAAAACCCTCTCCGCAGATGAGGTGGCGGAGACAAGAAGCTCCGCGCCTTCCATAGCCACGGGGAGTGCGGAGAGGGGGACCGAGGCGCAACCAAGTTTTCGGGCTGCGTCTTGGGCCTTGTCGGGCGTACGGTTTGCGATCACCACGACAGCGCCCGCCCTTACGAGGGCGAGGGCCGCGGCCTGGGCCGCCCCGCCTGCCCCAAGGACGACGGCCTTCTTTCCGGAAGGGCGAAAGCCGGCCCCATCGAGTGCGCCCGCCACACCCGAAACGTCCGTGTTGAACCCGATAAAGCCATCGGCCGTCTTCACGACCGTGTTGACTGCGCCAACGGCCCTGGCGTCCGCATCAACCCCTTTGAGATAGCCCATAATGTCCGTCTTGAACGGGGCCGTGATGTTGAGGCCGTACATGCCTGCCTGTCTGGCGGTGGCCATTATCTCGGAGGCGCTCGAAGCGGAGAGGCGTACATACGCGGCGTCCACGCCAAGCTCCCTGAATGCCGCGTTGAACATGACGGGGCTCTTGCTTGCGAAGACCGGGTTGCCGGCGACTGCGTAGGTAGGTGTCACGCGGCGCCTCCCCCTCCGGGCGCGATTGACCAGAGGATGCCTTTGAGCGTCTCGTGGTCGATCTGGCCGTCCGCAGTTTGTCGCTCGTCCGAAAGCGAGGCTAAGGTAAAGGGGCTTCCGCAAAAGGGCGCAGCAACGCGGGTGATCCTCCCCGCCTCCCCCATCCCGACGACCACTATCTCTTTGCCGGAATCGAGAAGGCCGAGGAGCCTGCCGTTGTCCGCCCGGCTTTGGACCGTGCACGCGATCTTTACGATGTCCGCCCCCATCCTGAAGGACGCGGAAATGATTTTCTGCAGCACTCTGCGCTCCGGTGTGCCTGCGTAGTCGTGGAAAGAGATAATGACTTTGCAGCCCGCATCCTTCGCGCGTTGCCTTATCTTCTCTCTGTAGCGGGTGGGCGCGTCAAACTCGACATCGACGTAGGCTGCCCCTGCCTCTATCGCCTCCATGAGGAGCGCCTTACGGAGGTCGGGATCGAGCCTTCCCGCCCTGCACGTGGCGATGAGGTTGGAATGGGAGGAAAAGAGCAGACGGACCTCCGCAGGGGTAAGATCGGTCATGTCCAGCCGTATCTCGGCAAAAGGCATCCCAAAGAGCGCCGCGAGACAGGCCTCGAGACCTTTTTCAGCGAGGCTGACGCAGATCATCGATCACCCCCGCAAGCGCACCGGCCGTCGCCGGTATTGTCCTTGCCTTTCCTATCCCATCGAGGAGGACGAAATGAATCGTTTCACCCTCCCTTTTCTTGTCTTTCCCGAGGGCGTCCAGCATGGGGCCCGTCTCCAGCTTGTAGGCTACGGGAAGGCCGAGGGCCGCGAGGAGCGTCTCTATCCTCTCTACGTCCTTCTTTTCTATGAGTCCCATGGCGCATGAGAGCCTCGATGCCGCGACCATCCCGAGGCTAACCGCGCGTCCGTGGCTCAGGCCGTGGACCTTCTGGATGGCGTGGCCTATCGTGTGGCCGAAATTGAGCTTCCTGCGCATTCCCGACTCCCGCTCGTCGGATGAGACGATCTGGACCTTTATCGCAAGCGAGTCATGGACGACCTTTCCTATCACCCTTTTATCGAGGCGGAGCGCATCGGGCCATTTCGCCTCAAGATAGGCAAAGAGTTCCCCGTCGGCAACGGCCGCCGCCTTGACCACTTCGGCAAAGCCGTTTTGCAGCTCATGCGCCGGAAGGCTGGCGAGCAGATCATGGTCGCAGAGGACAAAGGTCGGCTGGGTGAAGACGCCGACAAGGTTCTTGTAGCCGTCGAGGTTGACGCCGTTCTTGCCTCCCGCGGCCGCATCCACCTGAGCGAGGAGCGTCGTCGGCACAAAACCGAACCGCAGGCCCCGAAGGTACGTCGAGGCGGCAAAGCCTGTCACGTCGCAGACGATCCCGCCGCCGACGGCGACGACGAAAAACGAGCGGTCGACCCCATAGCGCAGGAAGCCCCGGTAGACCTCTGCGACTGTATCGAGGGTCTTCGACGCCTCGCCCATGCCTATCTCTATCATCTTCCATGCCGGGAACCGGTCCCCGTAAAGGCCCCTGACTACCCGGTCCGTAACGATGACGGTGCGCGCCGCCTCGCAAAAACGATCGAGGCGGGAAAGCGATTCGCCGACGGCGATCATAGATGAAGCAGACGCCCCTTTGAGGTGGATGCGCCTCATTGGCTGACCGCCATGAACCGGTGGAGCTCGTTTATCCTCCGCACGACGTTCGCGAACTGAAGCGGGTTAAGCGTCTGTTCCCGGTCGCAGAGCGCCTTTTCCGGGTCGATGTCCACCTCGACGAGGAGGCCGTCCGCGCCTGCAGCGACGGCGGCGAGGCTTAACGCAGGGATCAGGGAGGCCCGGCCCGTCGCGTGGGAGGGGTCGACAAGGATCGGCAGGTGGGAGAGCTCCTTTATCACGGGCACGGAGCTGAGGTCGAGGGTGTTCCTCGTGTACTTCTCGAAGGTGCGTATGCCCCTCTCGCACAGGATGACCCGCTGATTCCCCTCGTTGAGGATGTACTCGGCGCAGTTGAGCCACTCCTCTATAGTCGAGTTCATGCCCCTCTTCAACAGGACCGGCCTCTCCGACCTGCCGACCTCTTTTAAGAGCGAGAAGTTCTGCATGTTGCGCGCGCCGATCTGGAGCACATCTGCATACTCGCTCACCCAAAAGACGTCCCGTGAGTCGATCACCTCGGTCACGACGGGCAGTCCCGTCTCCGCCTTTGCTTTTTTCAGGATCTGGAGCCCTTTCAAGCCGAGGCCCTGGAATGCGTAAGGCGAGCTTCGCGGCTTGAAGGCGCCGCCCCGAAGGGCGTGGGCCCCGGCCTTCCTGACGGCGATGGCTGTTTCTATCGTCTGCTTTTCACTCTCCACCGTGCACGGGCCGGCTATCACGGTGAACCCCTCGCCGACCCGTACGGAATCGACGGGGACGACCGTCCTCCCGTTGCCTTTCGCCATCGCGAGCCTGAGGTTCGTCATCTGTCTTCCTCCTCTTTTGCGAAAGGGTCCCTTTCGCAAAACGAAAGGCCATGGGGTTTCCATGGCCTTCAAAAACGAAAGGGGCCATGGGTTTGCACCCATGGCCCCCATATAGCCTATGTCGGCTTGGGACGCTATGGGCGCCTCCTGTTGAACCAAAAATAATAGCCGAAGTAATAAACCCGGTTCTCCATAGTCCGTAGTGTAGCAGAATTCCCGTCCCCTTGTCAAGAGATTGATCAGCGCTCAAAATTTCATCGCTTCGTCGTGCTTGTGGATTTGAGAAAAATGTCCTATAATAGGAAGCTGTCGATCGGGGCGTAGCGCAGTTTGGTTAGCGCACCAGTATGGGGTGCTGGTGGCCGCTGGTTCGAATCCAGTCGCCCCGATTTGTTTTTCAGGCATTTGGTGACATTTCTTGCTCATCCTCCTTTCAAATGACGACGGCATAGATTCCGAAGGGCTGCATGAGTTGAGAAAAGCCCTTGATCCCTTCGCCGAGGTGTGGGTTTCGGCGCCCGATAAGGAGCGGACGTGCATAGGCCACGCCATCACCCTCCACCGCCCCTTGCGCATCAAAGACCTCGGCGACCGCGTCTTCGCGACGGACGGCACCCCCGCCGATTCCGTGGTCCTCGCGCTCAGGGTCCTGCTGCCGAAAAAACCGGATATGATTATCTCGGGGATCAATAAAGGCCCCAACATGGGACAGGATGTGAGCTACTCGGGCACCATAGCTGCCGCGAGGGAAGGCGCCTTCATGGGGATTGTCTCGCTGGCGGTCTCTCTGAACGCGCGGAGCGATTTTCTCTTTCAGGACGCGTGCCGCTCGGTCCTCGAATTGCTTGAGAAGATGCGCGGCTCGGTTTTTCCGCCGCGCACGTTCCTCAACGTGAATATTCCCAATATCCCCTACGCGGCGATCAAGGGTTTTGTGGTGACAAGCCTTGGGAAAAGGATTTATAATGGTAATATAATAGAGAGAACGGACCCGAGAGGCGGCGCGTACTACTGGATCGGCGGGGATGGTGAAGGATTCGAGCCAATCGTGGGGACCGATCTGCACGCAGTCGATCAGGGCTGCGTCTCTCTTACGCCTCTCCACTGGGACCTCACAAGCTACGCGGCTATGACGGCCTTCACGCTGATATTTTCCGGAGGGTGCGGCGAAGACCGTTCCGCCAATCCTTAAGGGTCCGCAACGTTTCCCTGTGATGAGGCTAACATGAGGGGGTCTCTAAAAAGCATGGACGGACCGGCCCCCTTAAATTCGAAGGCGGGAATTTAAGTTGCGGTACTACATTGAAAACGACGATGTGAC
>CAVTDX010000133.1:0-20328 GCA_963733345.1 uncultured delta proteobacterium | reverse complement strand
AGATAGGTCTTCATGATTTCCTTGAGGGCCCTTTCGTAGGAATCGGCAAAGGCCCCCAGGTCGGCCATTGGCTCGCCTTTCTCTACCCAGTGCCAAAAGAAATGGTCGATCGCGCCCTCGTCGTGCAGCCGGATGAACTCGTCGAAACAGTCCTTGAGCGACTGTTCCTCGCGGAGAGTCGACCACATTAGGACCTCTCCTGCGCGACTGCGCCTCAAGACGCGGAGGTTCTCCCTGATTCTGCGCAGATCGGTGCCCCGGCGAATCCCATTATGCTGCTCCACGCCGCCGTCTATGGAGACCGAATAAAGCCAGATCTCGGCGGCCAGGATCGGGAACGCCTTAATCGCCTCTTCGATCAACTCCCCATTTGTATAGATCATGAAGCGGATGATCCGTTCCGGAAGGCGTTCCCGCAGGAGGGAGATTACACGGGCAAGTTTGTCTGGAACGAGCAATGGCTCGCCGCCGTAGATGCAGACGGTCACAGGGTCTGCGTGATCCCTCTCGACAAGCCGCGCAATGCCTTCCACATCTCTCTCAGGAACCGTATCCTCAATGCCGGACAAAGAGGAATTCTTGAAAGTGACCGCAGAGCCGATGCACCCCTTGCACCGGGCGTTGCACCGCATGGTGGCGGTCAGATGGATGTAAAGAGGATCGGCTGCTTCAGGGTACGGGAGTCTGCCCGTCGAGGGCAGGAGGACCGAGTCGAAGCAACTCAGGTCGCCGTACCTTGGATGGCGCAACGCCAGGGACTCCAATGCTTCCCGAACCTCTGCCCGGGAGAAACGTCTTCGGACGTTCATCAATCCTGCACCAGATATTCAGCGGTTTTGCATGCTATGCGACAACGGCAAATAAGGATTAGAGGGCCCTGCAAGGCGATTGCAGGCGCGATTCCGGTTGCCGCCTAGCATTGTCCTCTAAGGCTGCCTCACCCATCCTCTCTCTTCTCTTTGGCCAGCTTTCTTTTTTCCTCGTCCCTGATCTCTCTTCTCAAGAGCTTGCCCACCTTGGATTTCGGCAGCATGTCGCGGAACTCTATGTAGTGCGGTATCTTGTAGGAGGCGAGGCGGTCCCTGCACCACTTCGTAAGCTCGCCTGAGCCGACGCCCTTCGCGTCCTGTTTGAGAACGACGATGGCCTTGATCCTCTCCCCGACCCTCGCATCCGGGATGCCGACGCAGCACGCCCCGATCACGGTAGGGTGGTCCTGGAGGACCGCTTCTATCTCCGAGGCCGAGACGCGGTAGGCCTTGTATTTTATCGTATCGGCCGTCCTCTCCATGAATTCCAGCTCCCCCTCCTCGTTCATCCTCATGAAATCGCCCATCCGGTAATAGATGTCGCCGTTCATAGCGACAAAGGAACGGCTTGTCTCTTCCGGTTTGTTCCAGTAGCTCTTTATCGTGCAGGGGGAGGTGACGAGGAGCTCCCCCACCTCTCCTGCCGGCGTCGGCTCGAGGGATTCCGAATCGGCAAGGATGCATCTCCTTGACTTGAGGGGCGTTCCCACGACGGTCGGTTTCGGTTCCCTGTCAAGGAGGCTGTACGCGACATGGCCCGCTTCAGTCGACCCATACACCTGATAGATCGGGACGCCGTAGCGCTCCTTCCACGTCTTGAACACCTCGGCAGGCAGCACGTCGCCGCCGCAGTAGCAGTATTTGAGGGAGTCAGGTCGTACTGATCGAGGCGGTCGTTTTCGAGAATCATCCGGTAAAGGGCAGGAACGCCGAGCATCCAGCCCACCTTGTACCGCTCTATGGCTTTCAGCGTTGCATCGACCTCAGGCGACGGCATGAGGACGACGCTATTCCCGAAGTTGAAGCCGAAGGCGATGGCGAAGCCCTTTGCCATGATATGGAAGAGGGGGTTCACCATGAGCACGACCTCTTTGCCCTCTGTCATGCGCTCGCCGATCACGTCGTCCATGATGTCCCTTATATACGAAACCTCGCCGGCGTGGTTCCCGGGCACCCCCTTGGGGAAGCCGGTCGTGCCTCCCGTGTACATGACGTAAGCGAGGTCGCTCACCGGGTCCATATCGACCTTCGGCGGTTTAGGCCGGTTCTCCTTGATCAGTCCCGAGAAAGAATAGACCTCTTTGCCCTTCTCGATCTTCCCTTTCGGGATTTTGTCGAAGAGATGGCCGATAATCTGTTTCCACGCGGGAATGAGCTCGGCGAGATTGGCGACGATAACCCGCGCCAATCCCGCCCTTTTCATGACCTCACGCACATAGACGAAGTTCGTATCGAGACATATGACGGTCTTTATGTTCGCGTCCTCGATCATGTACGCGATCTCATAGGTAGTGTATATGGGAGAGACGGGGACCGTCGCGGCCCCTATCTTGTTAATGGCAAAATTTGCGACGATCCATTGGGGACAGTTCGGGATGTAGAGCATCACCCGGTCCCGTGGCTTTACCCCGATCTTGACGAGGCCCGCCGCGAACCTGTCGATGAGCGTCGAGAGCCTACCGTAGCTGTACCGCTCGCCGAGGTAATAGAGGGCCGTGTCGCCCGGCGCCTTCGCGGCCATCTCGTCGAAACGGGAAAACGTATATGATCCTTCCTGCAAATCCATTGGCCACCCCGTCGCAAAAGCAGTTACCGGGGGGATCGGTCGGTCTCCCCTCCCTCCCCCCCACAACGGCCTAGACGCCAAAGTAGGCGGATTTGACGTCCGGGTTGTCGATCAGTTCCTCCTTCGTGCCGGAGAGCACGCTCGACCCGTTCTCGAGGATGTAGCCTCGGTCGATGATGGGGATGACGGGCCTCGCGTACTGCTCGGTCACGATAATCGAGATGCCCCTCGCGTCCCGTATCGCCTTCGTCCCGGCGACGACGATGTCTTGATAAGCCGGGCTAAGCCCTAAGAGCGGCTCATCGAGGAGCAGCACGCGAGGCTTGGCCATAAGGGCTCTGCCGATGGCGAGCATTTGCTGTTCCCCGCCGCTCAGGAACCCGCCCTGCCGTTTGAGGTGGTCCTTCAGACGCGGAAAGAGGTCGAGGACGTACTCCAGATTCTCCTTTGCCTCGCCCTTAGTGGACAGGTAGGCCCCGATCTTCAGGTTTTCAAGGACCGAGCTCTCGGGGAAAATCCTCCTCCTTTCAGGGCAGAGAATCAGGCCCAGGCGTGCGCGCTCGTGGGGCGCCGCGCCGGTGATCTCTTTGCCGTTGAGAAGGATGTTGCCGAAGAGGCAGACCCGCTCTCCTCCCCGCATCTCTTCCTTCTTCATGATATCGAGCATGATGCCCGAGAGCGCGTACATGAGGGTGCTCTTCCCTGCGCTGTTAGGGCCGAATATGCCGATAATGGCGCGGTCCTCGCAAATGAGGCTCACGTTGTTGAGGGCGAGCATGTTCTCGTAGAAGACCATCAGCCCGCGGCCTTCAAGCATCCTACACCCCTTCCTTCCCGAGATAGGCCTCTTTCACCTGTTTGTCCTCGATGACCTCGGTGTAATCTCCCTCGGCGATTTTTTCGCCGAAGTTGAGGGCCATTACCGTGTCCGCCACCCGGAAAAGCTCCCTGAGCCTGTGCTCCACCATGATCAGCGTGACGCCGTCCATTTTCAGCTTCTCTATGAGGGGGATCATCCCCGCGATCTCGCTCATGCTCAGTCCTGAGAAGACCTCGTCGCAAAAGACCACATCGGGCCGCAGCGCCATGCAGCGAGCGAGCTCGAGCCGTTTCTGATATCCTGTGGGGAGTGTTGCGGCAAGCTTGTAAGGCACACGCGAATCCCTCTCGAAGCCGATCTCTTCAAGTATGTCGATAGCCACCGTGTCCCTGTCGCCGTGCTTCCCCCCTCCGCGCCAGCCTCCATGCCGCTTCGCCCTGGGAGACCAGAGAGGTACGATCAGGTTCTTGTACGCAGGAAGCGTATAGTAGGGCCTCATGATCTGAAAGGTCCGCGTGACGCCCAGGCGGGCGATCTTGTGAGCGGGCAGCCGGGTGATCTCTTTGTCGCGGAAAAAGACCCGCCCGCTGTCGGGCCTGACGAAGCCCGTGACGCAATTGATCAAAGTCGTCTTGCCCGATCCGTTCGGCCCTATGATGCCGTGACATCTCGCCCTGGCGCACGTCGAAGCTCAAGTCGACGAGCGCCTTCAGACCGCCGAAGGATTTGCTGACGCCCCTTATGGAGAGAATGACGGTTTCGCTCATGGCCTCAGTCGTCTCACACCTTCACCACCCTCTCGAACTGGTGATATTTTCGCTGGAGATAGACCATCAGGCCCTCGCTTTTCAGGACGATAAAGGCGGTCAGGATGATGCAGTAGATGACGATCCTGAAGGCGCCGAAGAACCTGAGGAACTCGGAGAGGGGCACGAGGATGAAGCAGCCGATGACGGCGCCGATGAGGGTGCCTCCCCCGCCCATGACTACGGCGGCAATGGGGATGATGGAGAAATCGAGGGCAAAGAGGGAAAGGCCCGCCCACATGTATAGGTGGGCGATGTAAGCGCCGCCGAAGCAGCCCATCAAGGCGGCGATAAAAACGGCAAGGGATTTCATGGTGGTCACGTTGATGCCGGAAGCCCTGATGGACTGGTCGTTGTCCTTGACGCCCCTGAGCACGAGACCCACGTCCTGGCTCACGAACCTCCTCATGCCGAAAAGGGCCGCGAGCATGGCGACGATGATCGCGTATTCCTCGATATATTCGCCGGGAAAGCTGTCGATCCCGGATATGCCGTTCGTGCCGCCGAGTATGTTAAGGGCTTCTATGATCCTCGAAATGAGGATGGGGTACATAAGAGTGACGATGGCGAAATAGACGCCCCGCAGAGGCAGGCAGGGCAGGATCATCACCGTGCAAAGGACGGCGCCGCAGACGGATGCCAGGGGGATCGAGAGGTAGAAGGGGCATGAGAGGTAGACGTTGAAGATGGCGGCGAGATAGCCGCCTACGCCGACGAAGAGCGCTCCCCCGAGGCAGACGAGGCCGACGTAGTTAGCGAGAAAGTCAAAGGCGATAGCGAGGATCGCATATACGCACATGATATTGACGACCCTCTTCCAGTAAGGCGCGAGCCTCGAGGATAAGAGGCAGGAGGAGGACGCCGGCGATCAGGACGAGCCGGGGGCCCACGAGATAGATGATCTCCTCGAGCGAAGACACGGCATAGATGCCTTCCGTCCTTGCCTTCAGGCCCCTGTCGATGCGCTCTCTTCTCGTAGTCTCCATGGCGCTACACCCTCTCTTCGAGCTGTTTCTGCTTGCCGAAGATGCCCGAAGGCTTGATCAGGAGGGTGACGATGATGGCGAGGAGGGCCACTACCATCACGAAATGGGTAGAAACGAAGGTTTCCGTGAGGATCTGGGCGAAGCCGATGATGAACGACGCGATAATCGTGCCGCTCCAGCTTCCGAGGCCTCCTACGATGCAGACGGCGACCGCGAATATGAGCACGTTATACCCCTGCTCGACGACAATGTTGCCGAGGGGCAGCAGAAGGACGGCGGCGAAGCCCGCAAGGCCCGACCCCAGGGCAAGCGAGATGAGCGCCGTTTTATCGGAGTCGATGCCGAGCATCATTGCCGCCCGCTCGTCCTGGGCGATGCCGCGCAGGGCCAGGCCGATCCTGGTGAGCTTCGTGAAGAGAAAGAGGAGTATGAAGGTGAGGAGGCCCGCCCCCACGATCACGAGCCTCTGGTAGTCGACGGTCGCGCCGAGCACCTCAGTCGAGCCGGGGATGAAGACGGGCAGGGTGTACGTCATGCCCCGGAGTCCGCCCCATCTCAAGCCTTCGATGATGGCGAGGCCGATCGCGTAGGTGCCTATTATCTCGGAAATCTCCATGCCCCGGATCCTCATGATGATGAGCCGGTAGATCAGGGCGCCCACCAGGCTAGTGGCGATAATGCCGAGCACTATGGAGACGCCGTAGGGCAGGCCGGCTGCGTGGAGGAGCAGCCAGACCATGTAGCCTGCGGCGACGTAAAGGGCGCCGTGGGCGAAATTGGGCAGCCTGCTGATGCTGTAAACGAGGGCAAAGCCCAGGGACATGAGGGCGAGGACCACGCTATTGATGACACCGTACACAACGATCTCCACGGGCTGCCTCGGACTACCGCATCCTTAACCTACTGCATCCACGGGGGCAGAAGAACTTTCCCGTCCGCGACCGACAGAGGAAAGATCTGGACCCTCCTGCCGCCCTGCCACTGAATGATGCCCGTCACTGCGCCCTCCTTCGGGTCCAGAGAGGGTATTATCTGGTGCGATTTCTTGTCGAAGCGCATCCTCCCGTAGACGCCCATGATGTCCGAGTCCTCCAGGCCGGCGATCACCTTGTCGGAGTCTGTGCTCTGCGCTTTCTCGACTGCTTCTTTAAGCTGATAGATGGCCATGTAACTGGAGGACGTGCCGTAGCCCTCTGGCTCGAGGCCCCATTTTTTCTTGTACGCATCCACGAATTTCATCGTCCACGGCGTGATGTGGGCCGGCGCGTTGCCGCCGTTGACGAGGTCGACGATGAGGCACTCGCCCTTGCCCTCCATCGCCTTCGCGAAGCCCGGTTGCTCGGCGGCATTCACAAAGCCCAGGGGCAGGCATTTCAGCTTCAGGTCCGTCCATTGCTTCAGGAGCACGGCGCTTTCCGGCATATCCATCCATATGAAGAGGAGCTGGGCGCCCTTCTTGCCGGCGTCCATCAGCCCGACCGAATAGTCCCCGGTCCCCGTGGGGTATACTTTCATGTCGATCACGGTCCACCCCTTCGCCGTAAGCGCCTTTTGCATGGCCTCGCCGCCCGCCCGGGCATGGGCCACGTCCTGCACCATGATGTATGCCTTATCGAGGGCATGGGTCTTTCTGACGTCTTCGATGAGCGTTACGAGCTCGCCCATCATGACGCCGACATGGCTCGTGTTCCGGAAGCAGTACTTATACTTCGCGTAGTTCTCCGAGACCTTCTGCGTGTAAGCAGGCGTCAATACCCCCGTGGTGAGGATGCTCACCTTCTTGTACTTGCTCAAGAGGTCCATGGCGGCGAGGGCCGCTTCCGAGCGGACAGGCCCGCCGACGATAAAATCGACCTTCTTTTCAAGGATAAGCTTCTCGACCCCAAGGAGCGCTTCGCTGACTGGCACACTCGGCTCGAGGTCCCTGGTGTCGATCGCCTCGATGCCGATGGGTCTCTTCTTCCCGCCGACATTGACGCCGCCCGCCGCATTGATCTCATCCGCGGCAAGCTTCATGCCCCTCTCCGCGTCCCAGCCGTAGAGAAAGGCTGTGGCGAGAGGCGCGCCTATGACGATCGGCTTTTCGGCAGCGTGAGCGGATAGGGTCAAACCAACACAAAGACACAAGGCAAGCAGAACAGAGCCTACTTTCCTTTCCATGATTCCCCCTTCTCCTTATTGATTTTCTTACCTGCCCCGAGGGCAACGAGCACGGTCCTCAGACCAGGCTGCCGGTTTGCCGGCGCCCCTTTTTTTGTTGATTGTACATACGTGAAGAGCTATTTGCAAGATATTGCACGCATCAGGACATGGAGACCGAAAAAGCATCTCACTCCCCTCTCCCATCCGCAACCCGCAACCCGCGAGTCTCTTATGACTAATCATGATGAGTGAACCGGCTTACGGTCGGTAAATTATACCAGAACACCCTTACGACATAAAGATCACTTCGTCCATTACGGGAAGAAATAAATAGGTCGTTCCGGCGCCTCGGCTTCCTCAACGGATTAAAAAATAGCATTTTTTTTAAGAAATGCAGAAAGTGCTTGATTTATAATGGAACTGCGGACATACTTGCTGTGGATGCTTGTTTGTAAAGGGGTTTATGCAACAGGTGCAGGATATTTGCTTGATGATCGTAGAAACACCTACTCATACCCAAGGAGGCGACAAGAATGACTAAGTCGGAAATTGTGGCAAAGGTAGCGGAGGAAGTCAAGATTTCCAAGGCAGCCGCGGCGAAGGCGATGGCCGTGATTACGGGTTCCGTTGCTCAGGCGATAAGAGAGGGCGGCAAGGTGGCCCTCATAGGGTTTGGAACATTCTCTGTTGCCGCGAGGAAGGCCAGGAAGGGAAGGAACCCCCGGACCGGCAAGGAGATCAAGATAGCCGCTAAGAAGGTCCCCAAGTTCTCCGCTGGGGCGGCCTTAAAAGCGGCAGCCGCCGGCAAGGCAGTCCCTGCGGAGCCGAAGGCGAAAAAAGCGGCGATGAAACCGAAAAAGAAATAACTCGATGCGCCGGGCGGGCCTTTCGGCCCGCCCTTTTTCTGAAGGTCGTCGGCAAGGCCGGCCGAGCCAGGAGGCTATATCGCGGCGACGCATAACGACGTTGTCTTCTTGTTCGACGTGGATAATACGCTGCTTGACAACGAGCGCATCATAGACGATCTCAAACGCCACATCGAGCAACAGTTCGGGGCGCAGAGCAGGGACCGCTATTTTGCGATATTCGAAGCGTTGCACGCAGAACTCGGTTATGCAGATTACCTGGGCGCCCTTCAGCGTTATCGGCTCGAAAACCAGTGCGATACCCGGCTGCTGCTGATGTCGTCATTTCTTGTGGACTATCCGTTTGCCGACCGGCTCTACCCGGGCGCGCTCGACGCCCTTGAACACGCTCGCACCTGGGGGAAGACGGTCATCCTGTCCGATGGGGACGTGGTCTTCCAGCCACGCAAGGTGGAACGATCGGGCCTATGGGATGCGGTCGAAGGCCGCGTCCTCATCTACGTTCACAAGGAACAGATGCTGGCTGACATTGAGCGGCACTACCCTGCCTGCCATTACATTATGGTCGACGACAAGCTGCGCATTCTCACGGCGATGAAAAAGGTCTGGAGGGGCAGGCTCGCGACTGTGTTCCCGCGCCAGGGACATTACGCGCTCGACGGCAATGAAACCGACGCCTATCCGCCCGCCGACATTACGGTCGATTTCATCGGCGACCTGGTCAAGCACGACTTGGCTGCATTTCTCGACGCCGCCCTCGGACGAGGGTAAGCGCCCCTCCCGGGAGGCGCAGCCGCCGCTGAGCGCTTCCAAGCCGAGGCGGTTTCCGGGAGACCCGGAACTGCTGAACAGCAATAGGGCTCTTTCTCACACTGAACGGGCAGGGTAGGGCGCAGCGAATTGAATTGATAGTCGTATAGGCGAATATGGCCGGACGTGGAACCGATGTCAGTTCTTTTTGCTTGAATCCCCCTACATGGCGTATAATTCAAGAAGATGGGGCCGATGAGACGGCGTCCTTGGCTCTTTTGGGCGCGGTCTGAAAAAAGTGGGGGGTCGGGGGCATGCGTCGCACAAATAGAGAAGGAGGGTGATATGATCGGCATGGACTTCGTCAGTTTTCTGACTTTATTGATCATCAGCGTGGTCGTCTCTGCTGTTGTCCACTTTGTCCTAAAGATGTACATCGTCTCAGGGTGTAGGTCTTACATTTCAAAGGTCTGCATCGGATGGGTAGGCGCATGGATAGGTTCGCCGGTATTGGGCTATTGGTGGTTCCACTGTGGACAGGTCTATATCGTCCCTGCGATTCTCAGCTGCTTTGCTATCCTCATTGTCGCACTGGACGCGGCGAAGACGTGTTCTACGGTCTGTAAGAAGGAAGGGTAGTCAGCTATACCCGGAAGGCCGCCTTTCCTCATTTGCCCCCGACCCCGTCTACCTGGCGATGAGGACAGCGAAAATGGATCACATCACTGCCGACGCGGTCCTTCTTCGGGACAAACTGATATCTGCATGTGGAAGGGGCATAGCGAGCAATCAACATTCCATCCGTAATCTGGAAGACGAATTGTTCTTTATTTTATAGAGGCGTTCTGGTATCCTCTAACAACCCTCCCTGGCAGGGTTGCCCGTCATCATCGGTCACAAGACGGCCCAAGGAGCGGATGCATGATCAAACAGAAGCCTCCCCGTGAATTCAGCCGACTTCGGGAAAAAGCAGTGGACATCGCCAAACTCAAGGAGGCCGAAAAAACAGCGCTTGAGACGCGTTGTCAGGAGCTTGAGAAGAAGGTTAAGGAGCGGACCGCCGATGTAGAAGAGTTGCAAAAACGCCTCGAAGAGGCGGAAGAGACCATAGAGGCGCTCCGCAGGGGCGACGTGGGTGCGGTGGTCGTCGGGTCGGGCGAGGAGGGGAGCAGGACATATGCCCTCGAAGGCCCGGACCGCCCGTATCGCAACATTGTCGAGACCATGAACGCCGGCGTTGTCGCCATCGATGAACAGGGCGTCATCTTCTATTCCAACGGCGCGTTCTCAAAGATGACCGGCATTCCCCTCCGGGCCCTCCTCGGCTCTTCCTTCAAGGATCTGGTCGTCCCTGAAGACCTGCCTCTGTTCCTCGATTTTGTGAAGAAGGCCCGCGAGTTAGAGAAGACGACCGAAGAGATCGCTATCAGACGCCGCAGAGGGAAGCTCTTTGTCAGATTGGCTGGAAGCGCCCAGACAGCCTATGACATAGAGAGGATATGTATTGTCATAACCGATGTCACCGAGCGCAAAAGGACGGAAGAAGCCCTCCGCCGGCAGGCCGACTTGCTCGAACTCGCCTACAGCGCGATTATTGTCCGGGACTTGGAGAGCAGGATCACCTTCTGGAATAATGGTGCAGAAAAGGCCTACGGCTGGACGAGAGACGAGGCCGACGGCGCGGTCGCTCATCGGCTTCTCAAGACGAGATTTCCGGTATCCCTCGATGATGCGATGACGACCATCATGCAGACGGACAAGTGGGAAGGGGAACTGGAGCATACGACCAAAGACGGCCGAAAGATTACGGTCCTCAGCCGCCATGCCCTCCAAAGGGATGACGCCGGGAATCCTGCGGCAGTCATGGAGATCAACCTCGATATCACAGCGGCCAGGCAGTTCGAAGCTCATCTCCGCCATATCCAGAAGATGGAGGCCCTCGGGACGTTCAGCAGCGGCATTGCCCACGACTTCAACAATATCCTTGCCGCTATCATCGGGTTCACGGAACTTGTAGAGGACCGCGTCCCTAAAGGGAGCCGGGAGGCGCATCACCTGAAGAGGGTCTTGGAGTCTTCCTTGCGAGGTCGGGACCTGGTGCGGCAGGTGCTCACCTTCAGCAGGAAGACAGAGCAGGCGAAGAAACCCTTGAGCTTGAACAGTATGGTCAATGAGACCGTCGGGCTTATTCGGGCGGCCACACCGACGACGATCGGCATCAGGGTCAACGCCTTAAGCGAATCGGGGCTGATCCTCGCAGACCCTGGCCAGATACGGCAGGTCATCATGAACCTCTGCACGAACGCCGCCCACGCCATGCAGGAGAAGGGCGGGAGCATCGACATCCAACTGAACGACCACAGCGTTTCCCCATCGAATGGAGACCCCCACGGGCTCGAGCCCGGCCTTTATACAAGGCTGATTGTCCGCGATACCGGCGCCGGCATGTCTCCCGACATCATGGATAAGATATTCGATCCATTCTTCACGACCAAAGAACCTGGAAGGGGAACCGGACTGGGCCTCTCGATTGTCCACGGCATTGTGAAGCGCTCCAACGGACATATTACCGTCGAGAGCGAGCCCGGCAGAGGTTCCACCTTCACCGTATATTTCCCTCAGATTACAGGAGGACTCGAGGCCGATGCGGTCAGCGACGGCAAGATTCCCACAGGCGCCGAGCGAATCCTCTTCGTCGACGACGAAGAGGCCATCGTCGAGATGAGTGAAAAAATCCTCGCGGAACTTGGCTACGACGTGACATCCCGGATGAGCGGCAGCGAGGCCCTTGCACTCTTCAGGCTGGACCCATCCAAGTTCGATCTTATCATTACCGACCAGACTATGCCTGAAATGACCGGCATTGCCCTCGCGAAGGAAGTCCTGGCGGTGAGAAAGGACATACCCATTATCCTCTTCACCGGCTACAGCGATACGGTGTCGCCAGAGAAGGCGAAGGCGGCAGGCATCCGCGAATCTGTCATGAAGCCTATCACGAAGCGGGAAACAGCGCGGACAATTCGCCGGGTGCTGGACGATTGCAAAGGACCTGAGGCGAAGGGTCATCGGCGCCTGGTCAAGAAACGTTGACATCATAACCGTAGGCGCCTGACTTCCAAATCCGGAACGCAACTGCTATAATACTCTTTCAATCCATTTATTCCGGTCCTCGTCGCAACGATTGAAGGCCGTATGAGACTACCTCCAGGGGAGCATATCCTATGGCAGAGAAAACCTCACGCAAGAAGAAAGGCGCCGCCGATAATACAAGGCGGGATACAAAGGCGACGTTCCCGACGCGGGCGCCGGTTCCGGATAAAGAGCCATTCCCCATTGTCGCGCTCGGCGCATCCGCCGGCGGACTGGAGGCGTTCGAGCAGTTCTTCAAGAAGCTCCCGTCTCAGACCAACGCGGCTTTCGTGGTGATTTCCCACCTCGACCCTAAGCACGCCAGCATTATGACGCAGCTCGTCTCCCGGTTCACGGAGATGCCGGTCCGGGAAGCCTCGGACGGCGTCGAGGTAGAGCCCGGCCACATTTACGTGATCCCGCCCAACAGGGACCTTTCCATTTTCCACGGGAGGCTCCAGCTCACCGAGCAGGACAAGTCGGCGGGCGCGAGGATGCCCATCGACTTCTTCTTGCGTTCTCTTGCCGAGGACTCGGGCGACAGGGCGGCGGCCGTCATCCTGTCGGGCACCGGGTCGGACGGGACGCTCGGCCTCCGGGCCGTGCAGGGCGGCGGCGGCGCCGTATTCGTGCAGGACCCTGCATCCGCCAGATATGACGGCATGCCGAGAAGCGCCATAAGGACAGGCCTTGCCGATCACGTGTTGCCCGTGGAAGAGATCCCCAAGGCGCTCATGGCGCTTCTCGGACGGTACCGAACGAGGAAAGAACCGCCCCTGCGGGACGAGATGCCCAATGTCATGCAGAAGATCCTCATGGTGGTGAGATCAAAGACAGGGAACGATTTCTCGCTCTACAAGAAGAACACCGTCACCCGCCGCATCGAGCGGCGGATAGCGGTCAACAATATCGATAGTCCCGCTGCCTACCTCCGTTACGTGCAGGAGCATCCCGAAGAGGTGCGGCAGCTCTTCAAGGAACTGCTCATCAACGTCACGAGCTTCTTCCGGGAGCCGGAAGCCTTCGATGTCCTGAAAAGCACCATCCTCCCCGAGCCTCCTGCGCGACAAGCCTTCCGATTATACCGTCAGGGCATGGGTCTCGGGATGCGCCACGGGCGAGGAGGCATACTCGATTGCCATGGTCATCCGGGAATACGCAGAAGAATCACGGAAGGGCTACAGGCTCCAGATGTTCGCCACCGACATCGACGAATTGTCTATCGCGACTGCCCGCACCGGCTTCTTCCCTTCCAATATCGCTGCCGACGTACCCGAGTCACGGCTCGCGAGATTCTTCATCAAGGAAGAAACAGGCTTTCGCGCGAGGAAAGACATCAGGGAATCGATCGTATTCGCGGTGCAAAACATCACGAAGGACCCGCCCTTCACCAGGCTCGATTTCATCTCCTGCCGGAACGTCCTCATCTACATGGAATCCGACCTCCAGAGCAGGCTTATCACCTCCTTTCACCAGAGCCTCAAGGCCGGCGGCGTGCTCTTCCTCGGCTCCTCGGAGACCGTCGGTCCTCTGACGGGCCTCTTCAGCGCCATCGACAGGAAATGGAAGTTTTTCCGGGCTAAATCGCAAGCCGGGCATCCCTACAAGGCCGCTCCATGGTCCGCCGATCTCGCCCAGGCCGGGTACTCGACGCCACAGCCGCCTGCGAAAAGGGTCAATCTGGAGGAAATGGCGCGCAGCACGCTCCTTTCGGTCTTTGCCCCTCCGGCGATCATCGTCAACGATAAGGGCGACATACTCTACATCCACGGCAATACCGAGAGGTACCTGAGACCTGCCCCCGGCCGGCCCGTCCTCAACATCGCGAGCATGGCGCGGGAGGACCTGCAATACCAGATGCGCTCGGCCCTCCTGGCCGCCGTCAACCACCGGCAGGATGCGGTCTATCGGAATGTCCCCGTGAACACCGCCGGCGTGGCGGAAGAAATCGACCTCGCCGTGAAACCGCTGCCCCGGTCAGAAGGAGAAGAGGCGCTCTTCATGTTCATGTTCCAGGAACATCCGGGGCCCAGGAGGGCCGATTCAAGAAAAGGCAAGGGACAGCCGGAAAAGGCAGACGCCGGCCGTGTGGCGGAGCTGGAGAAGGAGCTTTCCTCGATGAGGGAAAGCTTGCAGGCGACGGTCGAGGAGGCGCAGGCAACCAACGAGGAGCTGCGTTCGGCAAACGAGGAGATGCAGTCGACGAATGAGGAGATGCAGTCGACGAATGAAGAGCTGGAAACGTCAAGGGAAGAGCTGCAGTCGGTCAACGAAGAGCTGACGACGGTCAACTCGGAGCTGCAATCGAAGATCGACCAGCTTACCCGCACCGAGAGCGACATGAAGAACCTCCTCGACTCTACCGAGATCGCGACCATCTTTCTCGACGGCGACCTCAACATAAAACGCTTCACCGCATCGGCTACGAAGGTCATCAGCCTCATCCCCACCGATGTCGGGCGGCCCATCGGCGACGTGACCGTCAAGGTCGAGTATCCCGCCATCGCGGAGCACGCTCGGGAAGTGCTCGACCGTCTCCGCCCCTTCGAAGGGGAAGTGAAGGCGAAAGACCATCAGTGGTTCCTCATGCGCATGGCGCCATACAGGACGCTCGATAACATGATCGACGGGGTCGTAATCACCTTCACCGACATCACCGAGTCGAGGCGCGCAACCAGGGAAAGGGCGGAATTCGCAGAGAATATAGTCCAGACGGTGCGGGAGCCGCTCCTGGTCCTCGACTCCGCCTTTCGGGTGGTCATGGCGAACAAGAGCTTCTACGCCCTTTTCCGCGTGAAGAGCGGGGAGACGGAGAGTCTGGCCCTCAGGGACCTGGGCGGCCGCGAGTGGGATATTCCTGTCCTGAATGACCTTTTAGCGGACGTGACGAAGACCGGCAAGGTCTTCGAGGATTTCCGGGTGGATGCCGATTTCCCGCATCTCGGCCCCCGCACCATGCTGCTCAACGCCCGTAAGATAGAGGCGACGATTGACGGAAGCGGTCCCCTCATCCTGCTTGCAATCGAGGATGTCACCGGACAGAGGACGGACGCGGAAAAAGGGAACATGGAAAGAAAAGATCCGAAAAAACCATGACAAGGACGGCGGTAATAGGATGCAGGCAGCGCATGCCCCCTTGCAACCCGATGCGCGTAGTCTATTATAGGAAAAGTATGAAATCACCCCGACGTCCTGCACGCCCGCAAAGACGTCAAGGCCAGGCAACCCGGCTTTTCCGGTCTTCGTCGGAGACTGCCTGCCTCACACATAAGCGAACCAGACAAAGGAGTCGGTATGGGCAGGAGAAAGAATAATGCCGCCGGATCCGGAACGGCCGATCCCCGACGGCGGTCCGGCCTGCGCGAGCGAGCCGAGAAACGCCTTGCGGAAAGAGGCTTGGCGGGCATGCTCCCGGCTGATATGGAAAGGCTCGTCCAAGAGCTGCAGGTTCACCAGATCGAGCTCGAAATGCAGAACGAGGAGCTTAAAAGGGCCCAATCGGAGGCCGCGGAATCCCGCGAAAAATATGTCGACCTTTACGACTTCGCCCCTGTCGGCTACTTCTGCTTTGACCGGAAAGGGGTGATCACGGAAGCGAACCTGACAGGCGCCTCTCTCGTCGGCGTCGAACGCACGCATCTGATAGGCAAGCCCTTCTCTCCTCTTGTGGGGCCCCAGGACAGAGACGTCTTCTTCACCCATCGCCGGACGACGCAGAAGACCGGGCATTCGGAAAAGTGCGAGCTGCTCATTCGGCGCAAAGACGGCTCTTCTGTTCCCGTCCTGATGGAGAGCATTGCGGCATCGGATGCCGCAGGGAACGTGATCATACGCTCCGCGGTCACGGACATCGCCGAGCGCAAAGCGCTGGAGGACGAGCTCAGGCGCTACCAGCTTCTGGCACGGCACAGTCGTGATATTATCCTCTTTGTCCGCCGCGCCGACGGGGCCATCATAGAGGCGAACGACGCCGCGCTCGCGGCTTACGGTTACACCAGGGAGGAGCTGCTCTCTTTGAAGATATACAACCTGCGCGGCCCGGAAGGCGGCCCGCTCACCGACTCGCAGATGGATGGGGCGGATGCATCCGGCATCCTCTTCGAGACGGACCATCGTCGAAAGGACGGAACGACTTTCCCGGTAGAGGTCAGCTCGCGGGGAACGATGATCGGCGGGGAGCGCGTCCTCTTAAGCGTGATTCGCGACATCACACAACGAAGACAGGCGGATGAGGCGCTGCGGAAGTCCCGTGACCGTCTCGCGTCGGTCCTCAACAGCATCACAGATTGCTACTTGGCGTACGATCACGACTGGCGGTTGCTGGAGGTGAATCGCGAGGCCGAGCAGCTCCTCGGCCGAAAGGCGTCCGAAGTGGTCGGTCGGTGTTTGTTTGACTTCTATCCGGAGGCCGAGCAGAGCGAGCTGCTTCAGCACTACCGAAGGGCCGTGGCTAACGGAAAGCCGGTCCATTTCGAGTCCCGCAGTCCCGCCAGCGGTGAATGGTTCGAGGTTCACGCATACCCGCAGACGGATCGGCTCGAAGTCTATGCGAAGAACATTAATGCGCGTAAGGAAGCCGAGGAGGCCCTGCGGAATGCGCGGGACGAGCTGGAACAACGCGTCCTGGAACGGACATCCGAGCTTCAAGAGGCCCAGGAAAAGTTCATGAAACAGTCGCGCATCCTGGAAAGCTTCTTCACCTCGACGATCACCCCCCTGGTATTCCTCGACAGGGCGTTCAACTTCTTGAGAGTGAACGAGGCCTTTGCAAGGGTCTGCAGTAGAGAGATAGGGGAATTCCCGGGCCGCAACTATTTCGAGCTCTACCCTCACGACAAAGCCGAGGCCGTTTTTCGGAGGGTCGTCGCGACAAAAGCGCCCCACCAGGCGACCGCATCCTCCTTTACCTTCCTCGACCATCCCGAACGGGGAATCACGTACTGGGACTGGACCCTCACCCCGCTCCTCAACGAAGCCGAAGATGTGGAGTTTCTCGTATTCTCTCTCGATGACGTCACCGAGCGGCGGCTCGCCGAGCAGCAGCTCCGCCAAGCGCAGAAAATGGAGGCCGTCGGCACGCTGGCAGGCGGCATTGCGCACGATTTCAACAACATGCTGGCCGTTGTCCTCGGCAACGCGGAACTGGCCCTCGACGATCTGAATAGCGCAGGCGTCCCCGCCGGACTCGCGCGGAACGTCAGACAGATCGTCAACGCGGCGAAACGCGCCACCGACCTGGTCAGGCAAATCCTGATGTTCAGCAGGAAGACCGAGCAGGGGAAGAACGCGCTCAAGCTGACCCCTCTGGTCAAAGAGACTTACAAGCTCCTCCGTGGTTCCCTTCCCTCCACCATCCGGATGAGGCTCGACCTGCACACCGCCTTCGACGCCGTCATGGGCGATCCTTCCCAGATTCAGCAGGTGCTCATGAACCTCTGCATCAATGCTGCCCATGCGATGCGCGAAAAGGGAGGGACCCTTTCGGTCAGCCTCTCTGACATCACGTTTGCCTCGCCGCAGAATCTGCCCGAAGCCGATCTGGAACCAGGCGCCTACGTGGCGCTCGCCGTCAAGGATACGGGGACGGGCATGACGGACGACGTGCAAAAAAGGATGTTCGAGCCGTTCTTTACCACAAAAGAGGCTGGGCAAGGAACGGGCATGGGGCTTGCGGTGGTCTATGGCGTCGTCAAGAGCCATGGCGGCGCAATTTCCGTACGGAGCAACGCAGGCGCTGGATCGACCTTCACGATCTTCTTGCCCTGTACCGATGCAACGGCGCAAGAGGGGCAAGACAAAACGGGCGCCGTGCCCTGCGGCAAGGAAAGGATACTCTTCGTGGACGACGAGCCTGCCATCCTCGAAATAGGTTCGCAGATGCTTAAACGCCTCGGCTATGAAGTCGCCACCGCGTCGGGCGGGTCCGATGCGCTCAATGCCTTCCTGAAAGAGCCGGACGGCTTCGATCTCGTCATCACCGATCAGACGATGCCCGACCTTACCGGCATCGACCTCGCCAAAAAGATGTTGAAAGTGAGAAAGAACCTGCCCGTGATCCTTTTCACCGGCTACAGTGAAATGGTGTCATCCGAGACCGCTAATGATGCGGGCATAAGCGAATTTGCGATGAAGCCGATAACGAAACGGGAGATGGCGGAAACGATAAGACGGGTGCTGGACGATGCAAGCCGAAAACCATGAGATCATTTGTTTCTGAGGAAGGCCCTCGTCAACCTCATATAGGGCGGTCCGCGAAATTAATTCCCCTTTGAGGACCTAAAATCCCCTGGCTGCACCATTTCCTTCGCTGCGCCCGGCGCTTTTGGTCTCTCACCCTTCCTTTAGGACTCCTCCCGCGCTATCTATGCCGGCGCAAGCTTTCGGACCTCCGGCGGCTCCTCGCCAAGCCACCCGGGGTTGAACGCGGTCCCGTCAAAAATCGACGTTGTTTTGAACGGTTCAAACCGGCCGCCATTTGCGGCCGACGCCGTTTTCGCGAGCAGCGCATCCAGCTCCTGGTTGCTGAGCGGATGAAAGGTGCGAACGGCGACGAACGCCTGTTCGAGGATTTCCATGCTATCGATGCCCGTAATCACGACAGACGTGGGCAGATTCAGGGCATAGTGCAGGCACTCGATTGGAGTTGCCGTGTTCGATTTCAGCAGAATTCCATTAGCCATGCTCTTCATGCCGAGGACGCCGATGCGACGACTGACGAGCGCCGGCAAGACTTCCTTCGCGAAGCTGCGGTAATGGGCGTCCATTAGGCTGAGCGGCATCTGAACCGCGTCGAATTTGAATCCGTACTCATCGGCGACCTCGAGCATATACAGGTGTATGCGGGGGTCTTTGTGACCGGTGAACCCGATGTACCGGACCTTGCCGGAATCGCGCGCCTCGATGAGGGCGGCGTGCGCCCCTTCGTCCGCGAAGACGCGATGAGGGTCTTCGTACCGAATTATTTCATGATGCTGGACGAGGTCGATGCAGTCCACTTGCAGACGGCGGAGCGACTCCTCCAGCTGTCTGGTCGCTTCTTTCTTCGACCGTCCGTCAATTTTCGTCATGACAAACGCCTTTTTGCGGTAGCCGTCCCGGAGCGCTTTGCCCATCCGGATCTCGCTGGCCCCGTCGTTGTAATCCCAGCTGTTGTCCATGAAATTGATGCCCCCGTCGATCGCCGAGCGTACAATGCGAATCGCCATCTGCTCGTCGACGCTCTTCAGCCCGAGATGGAAGCCTCCAACCCCGATCGACGATACCTTTTCCCCCGTACTCCCGAGTGTTCGATACATCATCTGACGACCTCCCCTTTTCTCATAAAGGTATTTTTCTTCCTGTATGGCGCGGCCATCGCCGTCTCCTTGTCCACGTCTGTCCCCTCTATGCGACCGCCCGTTTCTGGAGTATGGCCCCCTTCCGGCTTATGAGGATCTCTTCAAGAGGGATAGCTTTATTGGACAGATATACGGCCTTTCTCACTAGCATAGTGAGCTTCGAGCAGCAGGACGCCTCCATGTCGACGACGGTGATGCTCTTGATGGCGGCGGTTCTGAAGATCTCCGTGAACTTCTCCAGGTATTCCTCTACGTCGTCGAACTTGGGACAGCCGAGCATGACCACCTTCCCGGGAAGGAGGTTCTGGTGGAACCCCGCGTAGGCAAGAGGCGTGCAGTCTGCCGCTATGAGGAGGTCCGCATTGCGCAAGAAAGGCGCTGATGGAGGTATGAGCCTGATCTGGATCGGCCAGTGGGTGAGGGCTGAAGCGGTCTCCCCGCCGTGGTTCCCGGTTGTCTTTTCCCGGGCAAGCAGTGAGGAGGGGAAAACCTCGATGTTCCGGGAGGGGCAGCCGCATGCCGCGACCTGCTCAACGTGTCCGGTCTTGGCGCCTTCAGCTTTCAAGTGCTCTTCCACGGCAGCCGGATCGAACTCGTCCGATTCTCTTTCAGCTATGGTGAGCGCGCCTTCGGGGCATTCACCGAGACAGGCGCCGAAACCGTCGCAATACGTTTCCGCGATGAGTCTCGCCTTTCCATCGATTATCCGCATGGCGCCTTCCGCGCAGGCGGTCGCGCATTCCCCGCAGCCCGAGCAACGAGCTTCATCTATCTCTATGATCTTTCTTCGTATCTTCATCGGTTTCCTCCTGGCGCCGGGGTCTGTGCATATTGATTGCTGCCGCCCCGGCATCCCTCTCAAACTCCCGGGACCTCATACTATTCTTTCTTTGTCAT
>CAVTDX010000132.1:0-45967 GCA_963733345.1 uncultured delta proteobacterium | reverse complement strand
CCCCCGGGAGGCGTTAGACGTAATGAGAGCAATCTCAATTTCAGGATGGCCGGACAGGACGGAGAGAAGGACGGCTCCCGTGTATCCCGTGGCCCCGAGGACACCTGCGCGCCGCATCTCTCTTATCTCTTCGAGAACTGGAAGCTGGCCCTTGCTGCCTTCTTCCCGTACTTCTTTCTTTCCTTCACCCTGGGGTCCCTCGTGATGAGACCCTGTTTCTTGAGGAGACCCCTAAAGCCGCTGTTGAATTCGAGGAGGGCCTTCGCGATTCCGTGTCCGAGGGCCCAAGCCTGGGCGGGAACCCCCCCGCCGTAGATGTTTGCGACAATATCGAACTTATCCACGTTCTCGGTAACCGCAAACGGCTTGTTTACCATCAATCTCCATTCTTCCAGGGGAAAGTAGTCTTCCAAGCCCCTCCCGTTGATCACGAACTGGCCTGCGCCCTGCTTGATCCAGACCCTTGCCACCGCAGTCTTTCTTTTCCCTGTCGCGTAATACCTCTTCTCAGGCACGCTTTACCTCCTTCACATCGAGCGCCTCGGGCATCTGTGCCTTGTGCGGGTGCTCGCTCCCCCCGTACACCTTCAATTTCTTCAACATCTTCCTTCCCAAGGCGTTTTTCGGAAGCATGCCCCTTACCGAAAGCTTGATGATTTCTTCCGGTTTCGTCGCAAGGAGCTTTTTTGCGACAACGGACCTGATCCCCCCGGGATAGCCGCTGTACCGCACGTACGTTTTCTGCTCCAGCTTATTTCCCGTCAGCCGGACCTTGCCGGCGTTGATCACGATCACATAATCGCCGGCATCGGTGTGCGGCGTATAGATCGCTTTATGCTTGCCTCTCAGGATAGCGGCTATTTTTGAGCACAACCGTCCCAACACAGCCTGCTCGGCATCCGCTACGTACCACTTTCTGTTCAAATCCCTTTCTTTCGGGAAAAATGTATCCATCCGGGCGCCCCTTTGGTTTAAAAGGTAATATACGTGCAGGGTCTCGTCAAGGAAACTATAAGACTATTTCTTTCCTGCGGCTCTCTTCGAGGCCTTCAGAGGATTGATCTTCTGCTCCTCCGTCCTCTGGGCCTTCTTTACGTGCGTTGCCATGGCGCAGCTCGCGTTCTGCCATTTTTGCGCCGGATAAGGAAAGTTGCTGCAATACTTTCCAGCGGGAAACTGAAGAGCCCTGGAACAGCCTTCGCAGCTCTCGACGATGCTGTGGCACTTACCGCCATTATATGAGCAGCCTGTCTTTTTCATAAACAGGCATTCTACGCCCGGTTTTTGCGTTTGGCACTGCATGACGGCTCACCTCCTTTCTTGCTAAAATGGAGCAATATGAAACTATATTTCGACCAAATTGTCAACTGGTTTTTAACTTGCAAATCAGCGCGACGCGTCTGTCCGAGATGCGCCGATGATGCAGCGCAGGCCGGCAATCAGAGAAGAAATCGACGGGACGCTGCCAAGGTCGTCCAACAAGGCCTCGATCACCCGGCTGTTTTTCACGTTCCTCCCCATCTGGATCTTCAGGGCAGCGAGGTTGGCGATTGCATCCCTGCCGCCTTCGGAGGCCGTTGCCGCATCCTGCCCAAGGGCCTCTTCGATATCGGCGAGGATTGCCTCGACCGCACGGCCGCGAGGCCGCTCGGCATCTCTGACGGGGAAGCCGTCAATCTCCGCTTCTTTGGGCGCGGCCGCCGGGGTTTGGGCAGGGCCGACGGGAAGGTCTCTCCTGAATGCCTCGGGGTCCTGACGAAAGCGCGCGATGATGCCCGTTTCTCCCCCTTCCTCGACGAAAATGCTTCCCTCCATCGTGATGGCCGCGCTGATCCCGCCCCACATATCCAGGGCCGCGCTGATGACAAGCCCCCTGTCGCCCAGGTAATCGACCGCCCTTTGAAGCTCCTTTCTGTCCTCGATCCCCATGGTGGATGCGAAATCGTTGACCATGAAAAGGAAATTGGGATGGGGCGCCGCCTCGGCAAGATTGTAAAGATGCGCGAGAAACAGCTCGGCCAGTTCTTCGGTCGTCATTTCCTCCCCCCTTCGCTCTTTTTCATCGCCGGTGGACGACCTCATTATACCACGCCGCGCCCGGAAGTTTCCTCAGCTTCTTCTTGACAGACCGTGGAAAAAGAATGATGTTACAAGAAGGCGGCTCCTTGCCTTTGACGGCGCCCTGTTTTGCCCGGTTGCGGTCCCGAGTCGGATCGGCAATGTCTCAGTCGCCCGATTCGCTTCAGCGAGGGGAGGAAAAACATGGCGATCAGAAAAATAGATATCGAACGGCTCGGCGCGACATCTTCCAAGCCGTTCGAGGCCGTTGCGGCGGCCCTCGAAGCGGCCGTTGGGCAGACATACGGATATGGTCGAGTCCGCGGGGGCAACCAAGGGCGCACGGACCTTCTCCACTGGAAGATGCGGTTCGTGGAAATCTGCGCAGGACGGGGCTGATGATCTTTATGGAACTCGATCACGGCGCGATTCTGCGCGTTCTCGCCGTGGGCGAGGGATCTGGCTTCAAAAATGGAGAATCTTCTTCGAGAGTCAGCGGTTCAACGACATTACTGTTAGTCGATGGAGGACCCGTATCGACGCACACACGCGCGACGGCCCAGACGCAGTTCGCAGAAGCGAGCGGAATCCGCTTCGCTCACCGCATCATACTCAAATAAAAGGAGGGTCGCAGTATGAAAAAAAGAGTCCTAGGTATTATGCTCATGGTTGCCATATTCGGATTTCTTTTAAGCGGCTGTGGCTGTTTCTACCAGGCGGTGAAGGGCGAGGCTGCGCCGCCGCAGGCGCCGGAGGCGAAAGTCGAGGCGCCGCCGCAGGCGCCTGCGCCGGCGGCAGAGGCGGCCCCGGAGGCGAAAGTCGAGGCGCCGCCGCAGGCCCCGGTCGTCATGCTCAATGACATCCACTTTGACTTCGACAAGCACGATATTAGACCCCAGGATGCGGAAATCCTCAAGGCGGACTATGGGTGGTTCAACCAGAATCCGGGCCGGAAGGCGTCGATTGAAGGGAACTGCGACGAGAGAGGCACGGTGGAGTATAACCTTGCCCTTGGTCAGAGGAGGGCCGATGCTACCAAGAGCAATCTCATGACCCTCGGGGTCGACGGCTCATTGCTGGAGACGGTCAGCTATGGGAAGGAAAGGCCGATGTGCCGGGAACACAACGAGGAGTGCTGGGCCAGGAACAGGAGGGGCTCATTTCACTCCGGCTGAATGATCGGTTTCGCGGAATCAAGGTTCAGGACGCATAATCCTGGACGAGGCCAGGCGATAGGCCAAGTGATCTTGTCCGCCTGCGTCTAATCGAAAAAGAAGTCCTGAGTCGAAGGATAGAGGAGGCAACAAAATGAAAAAGTCGGTTCTGTGCACGGTCCTTTTTGCGCTGGCAATTGCGGCGCCTATTTCAGCAATGGCGCAGGTAGGCATAAGCGTAGGAATTGCTTTGCCGCCGCCCATCGTCTTTCAGGAGCCTCCCAATGTGGTAGTGCTGCCCGATACGCCCGATGTCTACGCTGTTCCCGATGTAGGCGCAGACCTGTTTTTCTATAACGGCTGGTGGTGGTATCTGTGGGAAGGCCGCTGGTATCGCTCTCACTATTATGACCGGGGTTGGGCCTACTTTGATCATGTCCCAAGGTTCTATTTCGATGTAGACCCAGGTTGGAGAGGATATTACAGAGACCATAATTGGCGCGGACACCCGTGGGACTATCAGCGGATTCCAAACGGACAACTTCAACAGAACTGGAAAGGCTGGCATGCCAATGGATATTGGCAAAGGCAGAAAGCCTATGGCGTCCAGGGTTATCAGCCTCGGCCGCAACGAGAGCAACAGGCAGTGAGGCAGCAAAGGCAGCAGCAATATCAGCAGAGGCCGGAGGTTCAGCGGCAGCAGCAGCAAAGACCGGTGCAGCGACAGCCCCAGGCCCAGCAGCCTCAGAGACAACAGCAGCAGAGGCAGCCGCAGGCGCAGCGACCCCCGCAACAGCATGCTCAACCCGGGGGCCAGCAACAACGGTCTCAAGGTAAACCTGAAAGAGGGGAAGAAGAACACAGAAAGTAGAGGTAGACGGCCGTGAGCTTCATCGAAACAACATGATGGGGGAGGGAATCCTCGTGCTCAAAGAGTTCAAGGAATTCGTGATGCGGGGCAACATGCTGGACATGGCCGTAGGCATCGTAATGGGCGTGGCCTTCGGCCTCATCGTCAATTCGCTTGTTCATGACGTGATCATGCCGCCGATTGGGCTCCTGCTCGGCCGCATCGACTTTGCCAACATGTTTTCAGTCATCAAGGAGGGGAAAGCGGCCGGGCCCTATGAGACGCTGGCTGCGGCCAAGGCAGCCGGGGCCGTCACGATGAACTGGGGCGTTTTCATCAACACCGTTGTCAATTTCGTGATCGTGGCGTTCGCCGTTTTTCTGATCGTGAAGGGCGTCAACAAGGCACGGAGGAAGCAGGAGGCATTGCCCGCCGAACCCACGACCAGGGAATGCCCCTATTGCCTTTCGGTTATTCCCGTCAAGGCGACGCGCTGCGGTCACTGCACCTCTGAATTGAAAGCGGCGTAAGGCTGTCCTGCTATAGCGAAAGGGAGGATCGAGGCGCCGGGCCGATGCGCTTGATCGGTCCGTACGTAGAAGCCTGCGTCTTAGGCCTCAAGCCGCTTTCTTCTTTCTTCCATGCCGAACCATACACCGCCGAAGAAAAGCAATGGAAGCAACGACTTCGCCGGCTAATGCTGCGATGAATATCACGATTGCGAGGGAAGCGAAACCGGGCAAAATCATATCTATTCAAACATCGCGGAAGGCCCTTCTGGCCCTGTCGTACTGCCCAATGCCCTGAAAGACTCTCCTTGTTTCGGCAATCTTAGCCCTTAGCGCTTACGCTGGATGCTCTCTTTGTCTTCTTTCCGATGACGCCTAAGGAGGACAGGCAGCCTATAAAGGTCGCAAAGGACGGTCATTTAAGCGCCCGCCTGTTGTGTCCGATAAACATAGAACTTGCCAAGTTTCAGACTTGACAGGAGGGAGCGTGGAGACGCATTGCTGCCGTCATTCGAACTCGGTCTTTCCTTGAATCGGGGCGAAGCGACGCTTGCGCGTGTCGACCGATAGTTGAAAGGAGGAAATATGAACCTGTTTACCGACGTAAAGATAGGCCATAGACTGGCCATAGGATTTGGAATTATTCTCGCACTGATGTCCAGCATCGTCATTACGGGGATAGTCTATTTTGACGGGCTTGCGGCAGGAAGGATAAGCGTAGCGACCGCGCGGGCCGTTTTCATAGTGCTCGGTCTCGTGACTCTTGTGGTGGGTGTGTGGCTGTCCCGAGCCACTACCCGGAGCATCACCATACCGATCGCACGTTCTTCCGCTCACATAGACCTCATGGCCAAGGGAGACTTTTCCATACCCATATCCCCCCACGCACTCAAGAGGAAGGATGAAATGGGGGTTTTCGCGAAATCAATGGATGCGATGAATTCCAACCTCGGTGCAATGCTCAAGGAGGTCGCGTCATCGGCGATGAGTGTGGCGTCGGCGAGCACTCAACTGGGCGTATCGGCGGAGAGACTGGCAAAGGGAGCTACCGGGCAGGTTGATAAGACCGCCCAGGTCGCCACGGGCTCCACACAGATGAACCAGGCCGCAGACGACATCGCCGTGAGCACGAACAAGGTGACGACATCGGCGAATGAGGCCGTCAGGGTTGCGAAGGGGGGACGCGAGGTGGTGATCCAGGCGATTCATGAGGTGAACCTTATCGCAGACACCGTAGAGACGATGTTGGGATATGTGAAGAATCTCGGCAGCCAATCGGAAAGAATCGGCAATATTGTTACCGCGATCGACGACATCGCCGACCAGACCAACCTCCTCGCCCTCAACGCGGCCATCGAGGCGGCGCGGGCGGGAGAGCACGGAAGGGGATTTGCGGTCGTTGCCGACGAGGTGAAGAAACTGGCCGAGAGGACATCGGCGTCCACAACGGAAATAAGCGAAATGATCAACACGATCAGGCTCGGCGTGCAGAAGACCGTTGAATCCATGGACACGGCGAAAGATAGGGTGGTCACCGGCGTGGGGTTCTCCTCACAGACATCGACAGCCTTGGAACAGATCATCACAAGCATCGACAATCTTCACGGCGGGGTGCATCAAATAGCGACCGCCATCGAGGAAATGAATACCACCACCCATGGGATCACGGAAGACATACACCAGATTTCCGAAGTCACCAAGGAGACCTTCTCTTCTTCTGAAGAGATATCAGGGGCAGCCGAGAGCCTGTCGGAACTTTCGAAACATTTGCAGGGGGCCGTTCAGCGCTTCAAGGTGTAGGGTCGTTTCCTCATTGTGGAATTGATGGGCGCTGACCGGTTATCGCCTGGCCAGGCGATAACCGGTCGTTCGTGCGTCTCGCTATCTGCCGGCCTATTGGTCTACGCATAACCGCTCTTCACTATTTCTCACCATAATGCGCAACTCCTGTTCGTGTATCCCGCACCCGATTTGTAGATACCGTTTTCCATGTCAAGCCGTTTCTAGTCCAAAGTTCGGATCGAATGGCCTTCCTGACTTTAGGACGCCGAAGATAATATGAACGAGCTTACGCATGACCGCGCAAACGATCACTTTGCCGGTTTTCGCCTTCTTTTGTGTTTGGCTTTGGGAGGGGGGGCGCGTTGATCTGAAACCACAAACGTGGGATATTGAAAGTGTTATGAAGGACCGGTGCAAAGCCCTGGCGCTCTTTCATCCGCTCATCCAAAAATGGTTCAGGGAGCGCCTTGGCGCGCCTACCGACATCCAGGCGAAGGCCTGGCCGGAGATCGCCCGGGGCAGCCACGTCCTGGCGACGGCGCCGACCGGGAGCGGCAAGACGCTGACGGCCTTCCTCTGGGCCATAAATGTAGTTTACCAGGCGCGTTGAGAAAAAGTAACAAGCGGGTTGAGAAATGATTGTGGAAAAGTTTTTATGGCGCTTAAGTGCGCAAAAATAGCGGGCAATTGTGGATTTCACAAGCGCCGCTTAAGTGATCTCTAAAAGCCTTCTATGCCCGCCTTAACGGGCCTGTAAACCCCTCCAAAAGCAGGGGCGCATACACCGCTCTTATTCTTCCCGTTTTCTTCCCGTGCATGAGCTGACCTAGTCGTCGATCCGGGCCGACTCGGCCCCTTCCGGATGCCTTTCATGGTAAGAAAATGGGAAGATGTCATGCTCATTATTGTTGTCCCCAGGTCGCGCACTCGCACGCTCAAGGCGAGTACGGCTCGCCGCCATAATACTCGACTGCTTCCACCTTTGCGGGCGCTCCCGTGAGCGCGTCTATCGCCAAAAACTGCCTGATATTCGTGACGCCCGCAATGATCCGGCGCGAGCCCGGCGTGAGGAGATAGCCCTTTCCTGTCGCGCCCGACGTGGGCGTTGTACCGTCCTCCGTGCACCTAATCGAATTCGTCTCCACGTCGATCAGCACGGCCGTGCAATCCTGATCAATGAAACTACCGCTCGATTGATGGAGATTTGCCGGCGTAAAGCCCACGGCTGTATCGCCAACGGTGAGCGTCTCGCGCGCAACCGCCGTGCCTGAAGCATAGCTAAAGGGCACCCACGCTGCCAGTGGGACAACGGCCGCGAGATAAATCAAAAGATGCTTTCTCATGCTTTTTTCTCCAAAATGGGAAGGGGCGGGCGGGGATCCCGCGCCAGGCCCTCCCGGATGTGGTAAAGCGGTGACGATCGATGCCGCCGGCAACCTCTAAAAGTGGGAAAGTGGGAAAAATGCCTCATAACAACAACCCCCGGATACCTTTTGCATCACCGGCCGGAGATCGCAGCTCCGGCCGGTGATGCAAAGGAGGACAGAAAGCGCTCTTTTACTCGCCGGCCACCATGCCCTTGAAGAAGCCGCGATAGTCCACGGCCTCGCACTCGTACTCATGCCTGATCTTATATTGCAGCTTATCCGCCGTGAACATCTGGCCGACAAGGGGATTGTCCGCAACGACCATTTCGGGCTCTTCGCGGCCGTTCAAGAATGCGACCTCGATCAGCTCCGTCTCCTCCGCGCCGGCGATCAAGTACCAATCGTACGGGTCGACCAAGAGCGGGTTGCAGACGATCCGCTCGTTGTCCCTCCCGAAGTAGAGCGCGTGAGGGTTGAACTGGCCGCCCATAGGCCAAGGCTGATTGAGGGCGTGAGCGATCTCCAGCATCGCCCTCGGAACGGCCTCATACTTCGCCGCCAGGGCAAGGCTTTCGCCGGAATCCAGCTCCGTCATGTAATACATCTGCGTCATGGCGGCCGTGAGGGTCGCTATCCCCGTCGCGTCGTTCGTCAGGCCCAGGCTGCCGAGGTTGCCGTGAGTATTGCAGAAAATATTCAGGCCGTCCGGCTGATAAGTCCCGTTATTGATAAGCAGGTTCCAGACCCGGCGCGCGAAGGTCCTCTTTGCGGCCCGGCCGAGCCCGGCCGCCATTTGGTCAATCGACCGAAGGTCGTCATTCAAGATTGCTCGCCTCGTGCAAGTGAGAATGAGGCCTTTCTGATTGAGGTGGTAAGCGATCTCCTCGTCGCTGACCATCTGAATTTCATCGTAGTCGAGAACCTCGGGGTTCACGTCCGGGAGGTCGGAGAAATAGCCGACCCTGACCGCCTCCATGGTCCTAAAATCCTTAGCGTTCCGCTTGTAGCTGATCAGCAGCTCCTCGGAATAATCGACGGCCTTGTAAGCCTTTATCAGGCGCCGATAGAGTGTGTTCCCGAGGGCGAAAGTGAAGCTCGCCGTGCTGAAGGCGGCGGGGAGCTGCATGTACTCGCAAAAGGCCGCGTTCAGCCGCTCCCGGCCAGGGTTCAAGCGCCTTATCATCCCGCTTACCTCTTCGTCTCCCGTGAAGAGATCATAGGCGGCGCGAAGGCCCAGGGGCTGTATGCCGTTGAATTTCGAGTCCAGTGGAAGCCCGAATGCTTTATCCATGGCCGCTTGAATGCGCTCGGGCTCCTCGCTGGTGATATTAACCCGGCCACCCACGCCGCCCGCGCTTCCCGCAACACCGGCTATATAGCTCTTTTCGGCAGCGATAATCTCTTTGATCTCGTATTCCGTGGCCACCCTGCCCGCGAACATTCTCATTACCTCTTTTTCCACCTTTCGCCGCACGAACTCCGGAAGCCCGCTTGTTGCCAGCTCACTCCGCACTGCCTGCCCGTTCGCGGCCGCCGTTAGGTTCTCCGTTGCCTTTCTCAGCTCGTACTCGTCCATTCTTTCCTCCTTGTTTTCGCCGCCATAGAAGCGGCTTCAAAAGATTTCGCCTCTTAGCGGCGATGCGCGCACTCTTGATGCGATCCGTCCCTCTCGCCCTCAGCCGCCCGGCCTGGGTCGTGTCTATCATACCCCTGCAATTGGGCCGTCAGCTTGTCTTTCAGCCCGGCAATCACGCATTCTGCCTGGCCGTAAGACACCACTTGTCGGACGCCGTAGACCCTGCGAAGCCACTTATCAAAGCCCGTGCCCCACCTGATAGCCCTCGATAGGCGCTCGATTGCGGCAAACTGCTCGGGCGTCGCCGGCCGCTCCGGATCAAGGATCGTCGCCGGGCTTTTCTGATTTCGCAGCTTGCTCTCAAGCTCATCGATGACCATTTGAGGCGTCGCGTCTTCCCGACCGCCGTGTGGCTCGCGACCGAACCTGGCTTCTATCCAATCATTAAAACTGGTACGCCAGAGGATTTCTCTCGAAAGGCGCTCGATCGTCTCGAGCTGCTCGGGCGTCGCGAAGCGCAGGGCCTTGCTTCTCCGGCTCATTTCGCCTTCCTCTCGCGCTTGACGATCTCCCGTACCCACGCCTCTGTAAGGTGGTGCTTCCGCGCAAGCTCGGCATAATTGCGGCCGTTAAACTCCCGGATGATGGTCTGATGACGGCTCTTGAGAAGGATAGCTGCCCGGACCTTGGGAAAGTAAATGCTCATGCCGCCGAACTCCCGGCCGAGCGCGAGCGTATTTTCGATGCCGATGACTGCGGCCATTTTTCGGTACGTCGGGTGAAGATCCGCAAGGCTTATCTCCGCGCCGCTCTTACTCGGTTTTAGGTCCGTCACTCTCGCCTCCCGGAACTTGGAATTTGTGCCGGCAATCGCAAAACTTGTGCTGACTCCTCAAAAGCCCTTTAAGGGCTGTGATAACAACCGTGGCTTCGGGACTCCATTTCACTTCTGTTAGGGCGAAATATTTGAGCAGCCAGCGCCGGTAGCCGTCCTCAACCTTCCATTTCACGGCCTTTTGCAGCTCATAGATCAAGGCGACCTGCCCAGGGCTCGCGGGATAGACTATATCCTTCGGGATCGGCCGCTTTTCTCTCTGCTTCGGCATGCAGAGCGTGCAGCTCCATTTGTGCTTCGGCCTTCCGAAGCCCAGGGAGCGAAAATACTCTATGAGATCGTCGCCCTGCCTCCGCGTCAATTCCTTGGAGCTGGAGACGCCGTAGCGCTCTCTCAGCATGCCCCGGTACTCCGGCTGCGAAAGGCAGAGGACGCTTTTGCCCGTATGAATGGCCCTTATTATGCTCGGGCCGGCCGGGTGCTTATCGAGCGCGGTCTGCTCGGTGATCTCGGGCATGTACGTTCCCATGAGAACAGCGCCCTAAGAGCGCCTCGGCTTCGCGTACCTCTTCCGAGATCGCGGCGCAGAGCCTCAGCGCCTTGAGCTGCGTCGCGAGCATGTCGGGGGTAATGGCGGCTTCGCCGGCGCCGCTCTGCTTCAGCTTCCCTTCGAGGTCGCCGAGCCTCTTGAAAAGGGCGGCAATGCGGTCTATGACCTGGAGAACGTTGGTCGCCCCGGCGCGTGTCGTCTCGGCCCTCGTCATGGTTCCTCTCCTTGCCGCTCCGCAAAAAGCGGCTCGCCGTGTTCCACTGCCCATCTGAGCCGGAAAAGGGCCTTCGTCTCTATGGCCCGGACCCTTTCTTTCGTGATCCGAAGCATGCGCGAGATCTCGCTGAGCGGTTTCCCTTTCAGAAGATGGCTTTCGATGACCGTCTTCTCCCGCGCCCTGAGACTCGCGAGAAGGTCGACAAGCTCCGCGTGGATGGCCGTCACGTCGGGGGCTCTCGCCTTCGGAAGGAAGGCGGTCAAGAAACGTCTCGTCTTCATAGCCGGGGATCGTCTCATCGAGGGAATCGTACTGATGACGCCTGCAATCGAGGACCGCCCTGGCGATGCCCTGTCTTATGCCGGGCGTCGCATACGTGAGGACGCGGCACTTGAACGCAGGATTGAGCTTCCGTACGGAGCGCAAAAGACCTATGCTCGCCTCCTGGATGAGGTCCATCGGCGAAAGTCCGGGATAGCGGCTGTTTAGATCCCTCCAGTGGGAAAGGGCAACCTTCACGACAAAGCGGAGGCTCGATGCGATAAGGCGGTCCTCGGCACCCTTGTCGCCGGCAGCCGCTCGCACGATAAGGGTTGATTCCTCTGCCCTGGTGAGGACGGGAAGCCTCGCCATCTCCCTCATAAAGATCGCGAGAAGATCGCGGCCGCCTGAATCTGACGGGCGCTCGCTGCGGGCCTGCTGCTCTTTCCTCATGGTCACTGAGGCCCCCGCTTGAGTCCGATTCTCGTATTCATGTCGGTAGGGTCGCTATGCACTTGAACCGGGCCGACTCCTTGAACGTAGAGGTTGATCTCGTTCTTTATGGCGCCGGCCGCCGCCGAGCCCTGCCAATCGCGCCTTCTCATGATATCGATCATGCCCTGGTCTCCGAGCTTTCGACGGTTTATCTCGTTGCCGACAAGGGCGGCTACCACGGCCGTCGCAATCGCGCCCACGGTAAGGGAAGCCCCTATGCCAAGGGCTTCCAGTCCGGCAAGCGCCGCCCCCCCATATTGCAACGCGGCTTTTCCCAGGGCGGTCCCGGCCGCTGTCTCCCCCGTCCTCTGCCCAGGGATCGGCCCTTGAGGGATCGCGCTAATCCTCCCCAGTTCGTCACATAGACAGGGATCGCGCCGCCCGTGCTCGCGAGCGCCCCTAATCCTCCCTTTTTCCCTCCCTTGCCCCATATGCCCCCGATGTCTTTCATAAAGCCGGCAAGCGAGCCGAAGGCCCCGATCAGCTTTTCGAGGACGATCACGCCGCCCAATCCGAGGAGGCCGGCTATAAGACCTTTCGCGATCAAGGGATGAGCGATCAGCTCATCGAGCACGTGCGACAGATATTTGAGGGCCGTCGCCATGCCGGAGACCTTGAAACTGTCGAGCTGATTCTGAAAGGTCGTCAGGCTCGCGGACACGCTCCTCATTTCTAAGGTAAAGTCGCGCTCCATGTCGCCCGACGCGCCGGCGAGCTGCTTTTCCTTGCCGATGATCTCGTCGTATTTGCCGATAATCGTCATGATCGCCTTGGCGGCTTCCGGACGCCGAACACCTGCATGGCCGTCTCTTCCATGCTCATGCCGTGCTTTTTCCCGGCCTCTTCGAGCTTTTTGAATTCCGGCAGTAAGGCGTTGAGGTCTTTAAGGTTCTTGTCCTTGTCGAAGAAATGGACGCCGTTCGCGGCGAGGCCCTGCATGAGCTTTTCGTTCCGCATTAAGCGAAAGAAGCCGTTTATCAGCGCGTCCATTCCGGTCAATGCCTCTCCGGAGCTGCCGGACACATGGGAAAGCTCCGCGAAAAGCGCGATCAGGGGCGTTACGTTTTTCATACCCGTCGCGCCGATCAACTGCATGGGCTTCGCGAGGCCGGCAAGGCCCTCCAAAAATGCCTGGGGCTCTCCTCTGACGCCGGGCATTTTCATGGCGGCGTTAAGCTGATCCTGGAGCGCCGGAAGCTCCTTGACGCCCACGCGGTACTTGTCGATGAATTCGCCTATTGTTTTGGCGTACAAGCGCTTGTCGTCAAGGCCCGACGCGACGGCGCCCTTGCCGATCTGCGGCAATATGTCCTTCGTCGTCTTCAGCTCGACATTGGCGTCGCGCAGCGCCCCGGCGAGGTCCACCCACTGTCCCTTGGTCAACGCTATCTTCACCTTTGACGCCGGATCGATCAGGCCCAGGACCTCTTTCCTCAAGCCGCCTATCTCGTCGGCCGTGAGATTGCCCGTGCGCTGAATCTTCCTCAAGGCGCCCTCGAAGTCGAGAATGTCTCGCGTCATCTCCCCCAGGCCGACGCCGACGCCTATGCCGGCGAGCATGTGAATGTACCTGTCGGAAAAGGTCTTGACGGACTGGCCCATCCGGTTGAAGGTCGCGATTGACCTCTCGCCGAAGGTCTTTATCTGGTTTTCCGTCTGCTTCAGCGCGTTTATAGCGCCCCTGGCATTGCCTTCTAGAACGATCTCGGCTTTGTTGCTATTAGACATCGGCTTTTTTCCTTTTGCCCTTGCCTCTCACGATGTACGTCGTTGTCTTAGGCCCCCCTCTTCCTGGAGGGCTCGGGCTTTCCTCGGGTCCTGCGGCCGCTTCGCTTACCAGGGACATCATTCCGTAGATGTAGACCCACTGTCCTTCTGTAACGTCGATAGCCGGCTTACCGTAAAGAGCAACAGCTCTCTCAGCGTGGAGAAACTTGAAACGTTCCCAATCGCTTCCGGGTTTTTTTTTACTTCCTCCAGAATACTTTCCATCTCTTCGGCCGATATTTTGAGCGGCGACGGGCTCGTCTCTTCCTCAAATCGGTTGTATTCCTCGATGAGGATGTCTTTCGCGTCCCTCCGGAGAAGCGCCCTCAGCTCGCCGGCGCTCTTGAAATATGGCTCAGAGCTCCCGTCCTGTTTTTTGCGGGCAGGATTGACCAAGGCGCGGGCGAGAATTTGCGTGCTCTGCTCGGACGTGTAGCCGCCGATGGTCACGCCGGAGACTTCGATTTTCGCCTCTTTATAGAGCTGCTCGGCCGCGAACATCGCTTCCTGGGCTTCCCCTTCCGTAAGCACCGTGATCCCGACATCTTCATCCGTGCCGGGGAATTTGATTACCTGGATGTTCCGTTTTCCCGCCTTCAGCTTTTCGATAAGGCTCATACTATTCCTCCTTGTTGCTTTTTCACATCACTACTCCCGGATAGCCAAGGCGCAAATGCGTGAGGGTCCCTCGCTTCTTGGACCGCTCGAAGGTCCGTCCATAGATGAGAAAATCCCCCTCGATGCCGAGGGCCTGGTCATTGACGTGGCACATGCTGTTGATCGCCCAGTTCTGCCCGTTTTGGCTGTGGCCGGCTACCGTATAGTGGAGCACGTAGCCTTCCGCGCGCATCTTCTGAAGCAGCATCTGCGCGTGGAGCGCCGGGCTCCTGAATCGCCGTTGTCCGTCGCGACGTAGGGCTTATAGAAAGGAAAGGTTGGATCCGTCGCCGCTGTCTCGGGGCCGCCCGTATTGACCTGCAAAGGGCTAAGCGAGTCTTGCCCTTGCTGCTGCCCGACGACCGTGACCTTTGAATACCGGCTAGAGATATTTTCATCGAGCCTTCCCTCGATGATATTGTTGCCTACCGGATTGTCTTTGCGCGTCGTGAGGTAAAACGCTGGCGCCCCGCCCGCGAGCGGCTGGCCGAATACGAGCGTCCCCCTGGGAAGGGCGTAAAGCATCAAGCCCCTGCTAAGGGCGTAGGTTTTGAGCACCTCAAAGACGGTCTGGCCGGGCATGATCCGCGCGAATGCCTGAGGGATGTCCTGAGTCGCACAAAAGGCTGCGGCCCCCGCCGCCGAGGCGGACCTTGCCCTTTTTTTCTTCAAATTTCCTATGATGTTCCGTTGATAGATGATGCCGGGCACATTCACCCATACCGGCGCGTTCTGGAGCAATGTTTGCGCGAGGGTCTGCAAAGTGACGCCCTGGAGGGTTATAAACGATTCGCAGTAGGCGTCCACAACCCAGCCGAGTACGTCCCTGGCCTCGATGGCAAGCCTTAAGCCGCTCTTGTCATAACTCGGAATCCTTCGGTCGACGATCCCGGTCAGCTCCTTTTGGCCGTTGACGCGCAAGACAATCGGCGTCCCCGCCGTGATCGGCGTCTCCGGGTCGGAGAATTCGAGCCGGCATGCGTGATCCGCTATGTAGATATCCGCCTCAATTGAATAATTCGTAAAGTGTTTGATTTCCCTGTTGTCGATTTGAAGCGTGACGTTATCGCGCATAAAGGTTTACCCCGCCTGACGTGAAGCTCGCGGGCCGCGTCGCGCGGGCGCCGAAAGCGGTTATGCGGTTATCGCCGAATGCCTTAATGCTCGCCTCTCCGAAGAAGGCTATTCTCTTCTCCGGCAGAGCGAAAGTCCGCCCGGCCCGCAAGCGTTCCCGGATCAAGCTCGCCTCCGGGATCGCCGGCGCTGCCCGGCGTGCGCTCGACGCGACAAGCATTCCGTGAACGCGCTCCATCCCGTCAATGATCCGGGCTGCCAGCGAGCCGAGGACGCGGGCGATGTGCGCCCAGGAGACTCCGGAGCCCTCCGGATCGTCCGCAAGGGTCCGGTCCGCCGTGTCGAGGATCAGTTCCATGCGGCGGGACAGCGCCGTCAGGCCGGACAGCTCCTCTTCGATCTCATGGCCCGCGCGGGACAAGGGCCTATCGCTGAAGTTCGCGGCTTGCCGTCCTTCCTGGCCCAAGACGTTCATAAGGATTTTTTTCAGGCGAGATGTTTTGCCGTGTCTTTCCATTATTCCTCCGGTCCTTCCATCGTTCTTTTCAGTAGTTCCAGCTTCTCCGTCGCCGCATTTCTCTGGCGCTTTAGGTCTCTGACGAGGCTGCACCGGCCCTCCCGGTCTGTTTTTCCGGCTTCATCGAAAGCGCGTAGCTGCTTTTTTGCCTCATAGGCGTCAATAATCGCCGTCATCGCCTGCGTCGCAAGCAGGCATGTGTTGACTTTCCACTCTTCCTCTTTTTTGTTTAACCTTACCTGCTCCCGCGCCGTCTTGGGTTTTTTGGGTCTCGCTTGCGATGTCTCAGAGGTTTCCTTGCCGGGATCGCCGGGCACGGAGATTTTCATCAAGCTGATGTGAGTATTTCCGGCGATAATCACGTGGTCGACCATCTCTATGCCCACGACCTTGCCGGCCTTCATTATCTGATCCGTCAGGGCCAGATCGGAGGCTGAAGGGGCTGTGTTCCCGCTTGGATGGTTATGGCACGCGATGATCGAGTCGACGGCCTGCGTGATGGCAAGCCGGTAAACCTCTCGGGGCGCGACAAGCGCGGCGTTGAGCGTGCCGAGGCCCACAAGCTCGATATATTTGATTGTCTTTGACGTGGTCAGGCCGATCACCCAAAAGTGTTCTTTATCCTGGTCAACCGGACACTCAGCGTGAAGAATAGCGCGGAAGAGCGAGGCCACGTGCTCCGGCGTGATAATATGCCGGCTTATTTCCTTGGGGATTTTAATTGTCGTATCTTGCTCCCTTCTGGCGCTTCTCGCGCCGGTTTTGTTGCATGGTTCTGATTGCTCAAAAAATCGCCTGTGGCCCTTTTAGAATCGTTTAATTTCGCTCTTGCCGCCCTTGTCCGTGGTGCTGCCGCCTCGGCCTGCCCCGCGTCCTGGGGCGTCTTAGGCGATCCGCTCCATTTCCGCTGTTTCATGCCTTTCAGCGCATAGAGGATCTTGCTTACCGTGCCGAGGTCGATGAACTTCAGATGAGACACCTTGAAATATTTGAAGAGAAACGCCCTGAGCGTCCTGTCTCTTTCCTCATCGGTCGCCGGCTTGGCGATTTCAACCCAAATAGATTCGACCATTCTCAGCTGCGCCGGCGATGCCATGCCGGGCGCCCGGCCGTCTCGTTGTACTTGTCCTTATTAGGATTAGGCTCCCAATAGCCGCACTGGACCGCAAAGTGCTCCAGGGTCTGGATGAAGTCCTCGGCCTGGTCGGCCGTGAGCTGCTTTGATGACGCCGCCTTGTAACGCTCATCGAGCCATTTTCTATAGAGCGAGTCGGGCAGCTCCATCCTGGACGCGAGCACGTGAATCATCTTTATCTGGCCCTTGTCTGCAAGCGCCGCTTTTCTCGATGCCCTTGCCTTCATGCCGACATCCTCCTTATCGTGCATCTGGAGCACGCCTTATAGAGCCTCAAGGTTTCCGGGTTGGATGCTTTCATGCCGATCTTTTTTGCCTTGCTCCACTTGTCCGCGCATTGGAGCGGGGAGATCTCGCCGAGCTTGGGACAAACGAGCATGCCCCTTGTCCCGTATATCGCTTTTATCCTTTCCTCCATCCTCCTTGTGCTTCCGGGATATTTGCCCCGGCACACGAGATCGACAGTCGTCCTGGAAACTCCCAGCTCATGGGCGGCCTGTTTCGGACCCTTGGCTGCGACTTCTCTTCTGAGAATCTCTATCCACACTTGGCGGACCTTTTCGTCATTTTGGGAATGACCTCATTAATATTGGGGTCGTAAAGGAAAGTCCTCCTTCTCAAGGGCTTCGGTCCCGTATCCTTAATCAGCTTGTAGATTTTCTTTGCCCTGTTTCCTTCTACTTTGCCTACAGGCTTGATGTAGCCCGAAGCGAGAAGCAAAGAAACATAGTTTTTGAGGATTGCCCGCTTGCAGCCCGTTATAGCCGGGAGCTCGTCCCTCGAAAAACGCTGTAAGCCCCTGATCGCCTTCCAGATTTTCTCTGTTTCGTCGGCTTTCATTTGTCAAGTTCCTTCAGGTCGGCCGCTGTGATTTCCTTGAGGCCGTTTCTCTTCGCGAACGCCTCGGCGCGGTAAAACCACAAGATTACCCTTCTGAAGCGCGTCGCCCTGGTATAAATGAACCTTACTCCGTCCTCGCTGATCGGCGCCTCACAGAGCTGTTCGGTCAAGCTCGTCACGTCTGTCAAGGTGAGCTCGGTAAACTTCACGATCTCGGAAAATCGGTCAAAAAGATGCTTATGCCTCATGAGCCGCTTGTCTGCCTGGCCCATGCCTACGCATACGATAGGCGCTTCGGTTATATCGGCGATGTCTCGCAACGTTTCGAGCGCGTCGAGGCTGAGGCGGTCTACCTCGTCAACGATGATCGTGCGCGGGTTATCCATGAGCTGATCTTGCACCTGGCGAAAAAGGTCTGACGTTCTGTTGGCCGGGGCCTCGCCCAGCTCGGAAACGATATCCTGTAGAAGCCAGTGGGGAGTCTGGATTTTCTTTGTCCTGACAAAAATCCCGTCGTTCTGTACCGTCCACCAAAGCGCCGTGCGGGATTTGCCAAGGCCGGGCTCTCCGAACAAGAGGCCCATACCGGGGACGCCTGTATCGCGATTTTTCAACCCGCTCATCGCGTCCACAAACTTCCTTACATTGCCGGTTATTGCAAAATCTTTTCGCATGGCGACGTCCCTCCCCCTTGCCTATGACCGTGTTGCTTCCTCTTCTATCCTCGCCTTGGCATACTTGCGCTCCATCGCATCTAGATGTGCCCGAAGCAGCCTATACGAGTCCGACTTTTTGAAATCGCCTATCCAATCCTCATCCGCCTCTTCGGCGCCATGCTCCGCGAGCCATAGAAATTTGTCTGTGTCGTTGTAAAAGGTCGGGCGGCTTGATCTCTCGGCCGGTTGTGCGGGCGGATCGGCGGGAAGCGGCCGGATCGGGGCGGCCGGCGACTGCTCGCGCCTGATTGCCTCTTGCGGGATATGCTCCTCAAGGGCCGGAAGCTCAATATTCGCCTTTTCGAGCGCTTCCGGAAGCCTTGGGGCAGCCTCGATGATATCCGCCCAGGGGAGAGCCTTCTTGCGGTCGGAAAGAAGCTCCTTTGTCTCTTTCGCGATCCTGATCGTTGCCCTGGCTATGCTTTTCTGTTTGTTCTGAAGGCGCCTGACCTCGGCGAGGTCCTTCGCGCTGCCGAGCTGGGCCGCGAGGGGATGAACTGCGTCGAACCTCTTCGCCGCGCACAAGAAATGCCCCTCAAGGTCATAGACTCTGACGCTCGTAAGGTCAGTGATGGAATATTTGACGACGACCTTTTCCCTCAAGCCGACAAAGGCATCGTCGTAATAGTCGGCGCCGAGGAAGCGGACGCCGCGCGGGCCTATGGTTTTAATCTCATGGGCGAGCATGAGATCGTCTAGGGCAGCGAGATCGACGCCCGGCCCTCTTCCTTCCTTAAACACTTCTCCAATAGTTTTGCCCTTGATGTGCGGGTGCGGCTGCTCTTCCCAATAGCTTTCGATCCAGATATTGACCATGTCCACGGTCTGCTCGATGGTCGGCAGCTCGCCGCTGTGAAGAGCCCTGTGAAATTTCTCATTGCGCCTCATCCACGCGGGCTTGTCCGCTGTCGATGTTCCCGTGAAGCTCACGAGAAGTCTCTCGAACTTCGCAAATTCCTTGAAAAACCTTTCTATTGGCTTAGACCTGGCGTTATAGGGCGCCGCGAACACCGGGATAATGTTAAGCCGGCCGTAGAGTCCGTAAAATCCGGCTTCCCGGAGGTCTTTAGTTGACGTAAAGAACTTGGATTTTAGGGCCATTCCGTTGTCGGTCAGGGCGAATTGCGGAAATTTGCCGGTTCTAATGATCGCCTGTCTGAGCGCCGAGGCTATTACCTGAGTATTCTCTTCAAGCATAATATCGAAGCCGGCGAGATCTCCCGAGAGGAAATCGAGGTAGCCAAGAAGCGTTGCCCGGCATGCCTTGCCCGTGAAAGGATTTTTGACCTGGAAATTAAGCCTATGGCCGTCCGCGACGAGGACTTGAGAGACTTCTAGCTTGGATGAATCCCGCTTTATGCTGAATATCTGCGTGTCCTTGAGGGCTTTTTCCCCGTCTCGACATAGGCTCCATACGGCGCTATTCTTTCCCTTATACCATTCCCCCCACCTTCTGAAGGTCATCGGGGAAGAGGGCGATGGAACGCCCCTGTGTTTCAATACCGCCTTTACGATCCTGGTCGCCTCTCCGAGGTTGGGCCTGTTCGGCTGCAATAGGCAGTCCGCAAAGAGTGTCTTTTCTGCGGGCGTGAGCCCGGGCTCGCCCTTTCCGAAGTTCCACGCCGGCGCGAGAAGGGTGAAATCGAGAGTATCGCCGAGCTTTTTCGACCATCGATAGAGCGACTTTGTGTCTACCGTGCCGAGCCGTGAAAAGAGGGCCGGCAATAGATGACCGCCGTTATAGGCAAGCTCGAATTCCGCGTCGATCTCGGCGAGCGGCCGTCCTCGCCGGGTCGCTTCCCGGTATCCCCGCCACATAGCAACGAGATCGGTCTTTGCCCTGGCCTCGGTTTTTGCTTTTTCCGGGATGCCCGCAGCCTCAGAAAAGGAAGGTGCAGGGACGGCGGCCGAAGAACCGTCCCTGCTTTGGGAGGAAGCGTCAGGCGACGCCGGGGTCGATGCCAGCGTCTTTGGGCCGTCTGACGCGGCCTTGGCTAGGCTGTTTTCTTGACGTTTCGCGGGAAGGTGGGAATGTGCCGGCCGCGTCTTCATCTTTCCGCCTGCCTTGCCCGCGCCGCGCGGCCGCTCGATTGCATCATGCGCTCCATAAAGCGGATCAGCTGGAGAGTGCTCTTTTCCATGGCGAGCGCCGCGCATTTGTGAGCTGACTCCACGGCGCTCGTGGTCTCGCGGTTCGGCTTTCCCTGATAAACTGTCGTAAGCAGGGTGATAAGGCTTGTCGTCGCCTCTTGGGCCTCCACAATCCCGACAAATACGTCCTCGCCGTCCAGGGAGTCAGGGTCTATCGTCGCGCGCGGCGTGGTCAGTAAGCCGCAACGCCACGCGCAAAATTCTATAAGGGAGTAGTCGTCAATTGCCTGACAGATAGTAATTGCTCGTTCTAACGGTATCGCAATTTCTCCGGAGAGCAACCTGTAGAGGCCGCGAAGAGCTGCGTCGCCGTCCCCGACCCCACAGAACGAGCGAGGCGCGTCTTAATTTCTGTCTTGCTTGTCGGTATACCTCTTTTGTCGAAAAGGGCCTTTTCTCTGATAACGTATGCGTCAACTGCCTCCTCAAGGGTTTCGTGGGCCGTTCGATATGGACCGACGTAATTATCCACGTGACCGCCTGTCAAAATTCCTTTGAAAGTGACGCTCCGTCATCTTGACGGACCGGGGCAAAACGCATAACCTATGGACATGCACAGCACAGACACAGCCGTTCATGGCTTCTCCCCGGCAGCCGGCCAGAGATCCGCAATGTTCAGGCCCAGGGCGGCAGCGATGGCCTCTTGTACCCGCTTCGACCGGGCCTTGCCGCTTACGACCTTGGAAACTGTAGGTGAACTGACTTTTAGGGCGCGGGCTATGTCCACGAGGTTAATACCTTTCTCGATCAAGAGAGCCTTAACGGACGGCCGCCGCGTAGCTGGTCTTTTCAATTTCGGCGATGCAACATCGTACATACCCTCTATTTTATACGATTCAATCGTATTGTCAAGAGATATTTTATGAATGACACGTATTTAAGGGAAGTGGGACAGAGGGTACGGGACCTGCGGAAGAAAAGAGGGTTCACACAGAGGACTTTTGCCGAGAAAGTGAAAAAGGATCAGACCACTATTTCGGCCCTAGAAAAGGGGAAGATCAGTCTCACCCCACTTTTACAATTGGCTATATGTGAGCTTTTCGGCGTTCGCGAGGAATGGCTTCTTAGCGGGGAGGGGCCTGAAGATAAGCAGGGCGCAGCGGCGGAAGTGCGGCTTTATAGGGAGGAAGACCTCAGATTCCCACACAGGGAGGATATTGATAAGGCTTTAAGACTGAATCCTCGGTATGAGGAAATAATTTGGAGGGGTCTTTGTGGGACCGCGAAACATAAAAGGCTCTTCGACAATCTTATGAAAGCTCTGGATGCTGAAATGCCTCCAGAGCGTAAGGCACGCTCGGCCGCCGAACGCGAGAAGAACATAAAGGAAATCGAGAGAAACATTGTGGCCGAATATAAAGCCATGAAGGCCGAGGATGGAGAGGAGTCGTCCTCGTGAGTTTCTTGGAGCATATCTTCGTTATAGTAGTGTTTCTTTTTATAGCCTGGATAATGGTGGCGACTTTAGCGAGAGCCCTTATGCCTATAACGCGCGTAAGGTGTCCTTTTTGCAACCGGTGGACGCCCAGGCGCTCTCTGTCTTGCTCCGCGTGCGGTTTTATTCGGCCGTCCTGATCCATGGATCGCCGCGAGATAGAACAGCTTGAGGGCGATTGGTTCGACTATAAGGATGGTCTGCGGGTAAAGATTCGCCCTTACATTGGTGAAGAGTTGGCGCCGGACGTGGATGATCCTGACCTCTACAAGATGTTCGAATTTTCTTTCATGGCCTGGGACAAAAATGGGATGCCTCTCGATCTAACGCCCGAGATCAAAAAGGATTTGTTTCGTGACAACCGGGATGGCGTTGCTCTATTTGTTCTTAATATTATGATCGAGACCCTCCGGGCGATTGCGGCCGCGCACAAGACGTCTCAAGCGCCCTTCAATAATTGACGGGCTCAGCTGATAGCGTCCATCGTAACGCTTGTGAAATTTTTTTGAGTCTTGAGACCTCCGATCCTCGAAAAATTTGATTTTGATTTTTACCCCCCCCTCCCTTCGGCGCCCGCGAGAATAAGCGATGCCCTTATCGCGGCCTCGATGTTAAGCCCCCGTCTTTTCTATCTTTTTCCAGCTTCAAGCACCGAACTTGCTCAATTATCGAATAGCTCCCGGTTTAGAATGGAATGATAACTTTTTCCGTGCCGCACAATGCGGCGTCCCTCAAGGGATATCTCCGAAATTCTATGGTTCACTTTTTCTCAAAGCGGTTGGTAACGAAAGGTACTTTTCAACAGTTTTTCTCAAACCTCGGCGCGGGCCTTTTTCAAAGTCATTTTGATTTCGCGCTCAAAATTCTATCAACGATATACCTATTCCTTTCAATGCCTTGTGCATCATAATCTTATCATTCAGGAAGGGGCAACCTGATAGAAATCACCGACTTCCGTTTTTCGCAACCCCCCTGGTAAGACACAATAAACCAGCTCATCGCCGGGGCATGGCCCTTAGGACAGATGAGCGTCCTCTATGTTTCGCCGCTGAAGGCCCTCAACAACGACATACGGCGAAACCTTGCCTCGCCGCTCGCCGAGCTCGCCGAACGCTTCACCAGGGCCGGCGAGGTCTTCCCGCGCATCGATGTCCTCACCCGCAGCGGCGGCAGATGCTCCGGCATCCCCCGGAAATCCTCATCACCACGCCCGAGAGCCTGAACATCATCCTCAGCTCCGGAAGCGGCTCGCGCCTGCTCGCGGGGATCACGACGGTCATCCTGGACGAGATCCATGCGGTGGTCGGCAGCAAGCGGGGGACGCATCTCATCACGGCTGTAGAGCGCCTGGTCCGTCTTGCGGGCGAGTTCCAGCGCATCGCCCTCTCAGCCACGGCGAGGCCCCTGGAGACGGTAGCCGAGTTCGTGGGCGGCCGTGTCCTCAAGGGGGATGCACGGTCGGCCCGCTACGAGAAGCGTCCGGTCCGGATTATCCGGTCCGCCTAAGAGAAGCGCTATGCGATCGATGTTCGCTATCCGCAAAACGCGCGCGAGCGGCCCGTGGGCGCCTCCAAGTGGCCCGTGCTTGTCGAGGCCTTCAAAGAGATCATCGGGGACCATCGTTCGACCCTCCTCTTCGTCAACAGCCGCAGGACCGCGGAAAGAGTCGCGCGCCTCATCAACGAGGGCGAGCCTCAGGGAGCTCGCCTATGCCCACCACGGCTCGCTCTCCAGGGAGATCAGGCTGGCCGTCGAGGAACGGCTGAAAAAGGGAGAGCTGAAGGCCATCGTCGCCACGAGCTCGCTGGAGCTCGGGATCGATATCGGCGACCTCGACGGGGTGATCCTCATCGAGACCCCCGCGTCCGTCTCTTCGGCCATCCAGCGCATCGGCCGGTCGGGCCACAGCGTGGGGGCCTTGAGCCGGGGAGCGCTCTACCCCACCCACGGCAGCGATTTCCTGAGCGCCGCAGTGATGGCGCGGAGCGCGACAGACCAGGAGATCGAACCGGTCAGCCCCATCGAGGCGCCCCTCGACGTCCTCGCCCAGGCGATCATCTCCATGGTCGGTATCGAGCGCATGGATGTGGACGATCTCTTCGCCTTCATCAGGACGAGCTACCCATACCGTAATCTCTCGCGCAAGGCCTTCGACCTTGTCCTCTCAATGCTTGCCGGCAGATACGCGGAGACGAGGATCAGGGAGCTGAAAGCCCGCATATCCTTAGACAGGGTCGACAACACCGTTCACGGGCGCGAAGGAGTGCAGCGGCTGATCTACACGTCCGGCGGGACGATCCCGGACCGGGGATACTACGACCTGCGGATAGAGGAGTCACACGCTAAAATAGGCGAGCTCGACGAGGAGTTCGTCTGGGAAAGAAGCATCGGCGACACCTTCAGCCTGGGAACGCACGTCTGGCGCATCGGGAAGATCACCCCAAATGACGTGGAGGTGGTCCCCGTCGAGGCCAAACCGGGCATCTTTCCCTTTTGGAAGGCGGAGGAGATGGGCCGGGCATTCCATTTCTCGGAGAAGATACTCCTCTTTCTGGAGCGCATCAATGACCGCCTCGACGACCCGTCATTAGCCGACGAGCTCATGACTGACTATTTCATGGACAGTTGGGCCGCCGACGAGCTGATCGGTTTCTTAAGGCGGCAGCATGCGGCGACCGGCGGCGACCTCCCCCACCGCCGCCACCTGCTCATCGAGCATTTTCAGGATCCCCTTAACACCCCCGGCATGAAGCAAGTGGTGCTCCACACCCTTTGGGGCGGGCGGGTCAACCGGCCCTTCGCCTATGCCCTGCAGGCGGCCTGGGAGGAAAAATACGGGAACCGCCTGGAGGTCGTCGAAAACAACGACTGCCTCCTGTTGATGCTCCCCGATGAGTCTTACGCGGGCGAAGTGTTTTCCCTCGTGACGCCGGAGAACGTGGAGCGGCTGCTGCGCATCAGCCTGGAGAAGAGCGCTTTCTTCGGCGCCAGGTTCCGGGAAAATGCGGGCCGGGCGCTCCTGCTGCCGCGGCAGAGTTTCAAGAAGCGCCTCCCCCTCTGGCTTAACCGGCTGCGCTCCAAGAAACTGATGGAGAGCGTGCTCCCCTACCCCGATTTCCCCATCCTCCTTGAGACGTGGCGCACCTGCCTGCAGGACGAGTTCGACCTTGAGAGCCTGCGGCAGCTCCTCGACGAGGTCCGCATCGGCCGCATAAAGCTGACCGAGGCGACGACGAGCGCAGCCTCCCCCTTTGCGGACGGCCTCATATGGAAGCAGACCAACGCCTACATGTACGAGGACGATTCTCCTTTATCAGGGAAGTCGTCCCGCCTGAGCGGAGAGCTTCTGAAGGAGGTCCTTTTTTCCGCTTCCTTGAGGCCCCGCATCATGCGGACCCTTGTTGAGAACCTGGAAGCCAAGCTGCAGCGCACCGCATGCGGCTACGCCCCCCGGTCGGCCGACGATCTTCTGGACTGGACAAAAGAGCGCCTGCTTATTCCCGCTCCCGAGTGGCGAGCTCTCCTTGCCGCAGTGGAGAGCGATCATGGGCCGGAGGCAGCCGAAGCAGCTCGCACGGCAAGGGATAAGCTCCTCTCGATCCGGCTGCCGGGCGCATCCGTAAGGGCGGTCTGCGCCGTGGAAAACCTGGAGCGCCTCATGCGCGCCTTTTCAGTTCCGCCGGACTTGCCCGACGCCAGGGATATCTTTACGGATGAGCCGATACGCAATAAAGCCGTTGGGGCCGGAGAAACGGCAACAGCGGACGACGGCCGGCAGGCCGAAGGGGAGATAGACGACCGGGGGCTGTCCGATGTCTTTCTCCAGTGGCTCTCCTTCTACGGACCGGTCCGGAGGTCCTTCCTGACGGAAGCCCTCGGTCTCGGCGCAGCCGCCCTCGACGACCTTTTGGCGGGACTCGTGGAACGCGAGGCCCTCATCCTCGATCTCCTCACGGAATCGGCTGAAGAGCCCGAAATCTGCGATAGGGAAAACCTGGAGATCCTGCTGCGGATGGCGAGGAGGTCGCGCCGGCCCGCCTTCAGGGCCTTTTCTATCGACCGTTTTCCACTGTATCTGGCCGCCTGGCAGGGCCTTGTCAAGCAGGGCGAGACCCTCGACGATTTGCAGGAGCGCCTCGATCAGCTCTTTGGCTGCCCCGCGTCCGCCGACGCCTGGGAGAAACATATCCTGCCAGCCCGCATGTCGCCCTACTACGGCGCCTGGCTGGACAGCCTCATGCAGGGGAGCGGCCTGATGTGGTTCGGCTGCGGCAGGAAGAAGCTCAGCTTTGCCTTTGCCGACGACATGGAGTTCTTCCTTGCGCCTCACGAGCTCACGGATGCGGAAAAGGCCGGCGGAGACGACCTGCCGGACGAGCTTTCAGCCCTGTTTCCGGGACCGGTAGGCCGGTACAGCCTCCCGGACATCGTCCGGTTCTCGAAGTCTGACAGCCGCTCGGCGACAAAGAAGCTGTGGGACCTCGCCTGGCGCGGTCTGGCGGCAAATGACGCGTTCGCGGCCGTGCGTCAGGGCATATTGACGGACTTCGCCCCGATTCGGCTGAAACGGGAGGGTCGAAGACCCTTTCGCCCTGGGGCCGGCCGGTGGCGCCTCCCTCAACCTTTTCCGGGCAACTGGCGCGTCCTAAGCATCGAAGGCATGGAAAAGGACCCCATCGATGAGGCCGAGCTGGTCAAGGACCGGGTCCGCCAGCTCTTGCGTCGCTACGGCATCCTCTTCAGGGAAATAGTCGCCTACGAGCTGCCGCCCTTCCGGTGGGGCGCTATCTTCAGGGCCTTAAGGATCATGGAGCTCTCCGGGGAAATCCTTTCGGGGTATTTTTTCGAGGGCATTCCCGGCATTCAGTTCTGCTCCCACGACGCCTTCAGGTTCCTGAACGAGCCCCCTTCCTGAAGACCCGGTTTACTGGATGAACGCCGTTGACCCGGCATCGCTCGCCGGCATCGGGCTGGGCGCCCTGAAGGGCGTCCTGCCAAGCCGCATTCCTTCGATTCATATAGTCTATCGCGGGGAAAAGCCTGTCCTCCTTTCACGCCGGAACGGGAGGGTCCTCGCGTTCCGTGCGCCGCCGGACGACCCGCGAATCTTCGATTATCTCTCCTTTCTCAAGGTGCTCCTCTCGCGGGAATTCGACCCCGAGAAGGTCGTCACTGTGGAGACGGTCAATGGAAAACCGGCGTCCGAGAGCGATTATGCGCGGCCTTTGAAGGATTTCGGCTTTTCGATTGGGTATAAAGGACTGGAGCTTGCGAGGAGGTACGCCTAAGACGCCTATGCCCCTGTTGCATTGGCTTCAGATTTGCCATTCTTGACAAGCAGGCGGAAAAGCGGTATTTTCAAACGGCGATGGACCGGACCCTTCTTCTCAACACCACCTTTGAGCCTCTCGCGGTCGTCTCATGGAAAAAGGCTGTAACACTGATGTTTCTCCGCAAGGTCGAAGTGATCAGGGAGTATGACAGGGAGATCAAGAGCGTGTCCGCGGCCTTCAAACTGCCCGCGGTGATAAGGCTCCTCCGGTTTGTCGGGAGCAAGCAAATCCAGGTGCGCTTCTCGAGAAGGAACGTCTTCCTCCGCGACGACTATACCTGCCAGTACTGCGGCCAGAGGTTCGAGCCAAAGCATCTCACGTGCGATCACATCGTGCCGAAATCAAAAGGCGGCATAACCGGATGGACGAACATCGTCACTTCCTGCATTTATTGCAATCTGAAGAAAGCCGACAAGCTTCCCGAGGAGGTGGAAATGGTCCCGAGAAAAAGACCGGGCCGTCCGCCTGGCTCGTACCTGCTCATGCTGCATCTCGGCGCCGGTGCGTTCCCCGACCACTGGAAGGACTACGCATTTCTGAGGGACTAAAGGATGAAACGCCTGTGGGCGCCGTGGAGGATGGAATATATTACGGCGGCAAAGGACGGAAGCGGGAACAAGTGCTTCCTGTGCATTGAGCCGGCATCCGATGAAGCGTCGCTCGTAGTCGCGCGAAAAGGCGAGGCCTTTGCGGTGATGAACCGCTACCCTTACGCCAACGGCCACGTGATGGCAGTCCCCGTGAGGCACGTGGGGAAAATCGATGAGCTGAGCGACAATGAGCTTTTCGACATGATCGCCCTCGTGCGGATAATTTCGATCGTGCTCAGGGAGACCCTCTCTGCAGAAGGGCTGAACATAGGCATCAACATGGGCAAGCCGGCAGGCGCCGGGCTCGAGGAGCATATTCACATCCACATAGTTCCCCGCTGGGTCGGCGACACGAACTTTATGCCCGTGCTGGGAGAAACCAAGGTAATCTCGGAGCACCTCCGGGAGACGTACCTACGGTTGAGAGAAAAGGTGCATGAGAAGCTTCTTTGACCGCTCCGCGCCCGTGCTGACGCCGACGGACCTCGTGCTCGCCTTGACCGGGGCAAAACCGGAAGCGCTCCTCCTCCCGCAACTGGCGGTCATTGTCTTCTCCCCGGCCGACCTCGGCCGGCTGGTCGAGGAAACGGCGGCCGAAGCCCTGCCTGAGTGGCGCCCTTTCAGGCGCCTCTACCGGCCTCGCGGAAAAGAGACCGTATTAGTCCGTTCCCCGATCGGCGGGCCGGCCCTCGCCGCTCTCGTCGAAGAGCTGGCCGCCTTCGGCGTGCGGGATTTCTGCTTACTTGGCTACTGCGGAGGGATCGGGGCAAGCGTTTCCGTAGGAGACATCATACTGGCGACCGCAGCGATTCGGGAAGAAGGCGTCTCCGGTCACTACCTTGAGAGCGAAGACGAGCTTGTTGGGTCGGAATGGGCGGCCCGGTGGGAGCTGCCTTCGAAGAAAGCGGGCATTCTGCCCGGCATCGTCTGGACCTGCGACGCCCTGTACAGAGAAACGGCGGAGAAAGTCAGCAGGTACGCGGCCCGCGGGGTCTTAGGCGTGGAGATGGAGACTGCCTCTTTCTACGCCGTCTGCAGCCGGAAAGGCCTCAGAGGAGCGGCGTTCCTCGTCGTTTCGGACCTTCTCCGGCGGGAGGCCGTGGCTTCGCTCGTGGAGAGACCGACGCTAGCCCCGGTAGAGCCTTTCCTTGAGGGGGAAGCTCCGCCGAGCGGTTGGGGGGACACTCCTCTCGCCCCTTGTCTTTCGGAGGGGTGTCCCCCCTCCGGATTTATCGAGGGGGCGACGCTAGCCCCAGTAATTGCATGGCAGAGCGGGTTCAAGAGCGTGGAGCTGCAAAAAGGCGTCAGGAGGCTGTCGGCCTACATCAGAAAAGAGGTCCTCGCTTAAGCCTTCCTCACAGACCCATGTTGGAGAGGATATAGGCAATCGAGTTGACTATCCTGACCAGCTCCTCATGGGTCCTCTCGAAGCCTTCGATGGAAGAGATCATCCCTTTTGTCGAGAGGCTCACCAACTTCTCATTCCTCTGACCCCTGGTTGCCTCGTGCGCCGATAGCCGGGTGAACCCGGCTATGCTTTCTGCCGCCTCGGGATGGGTCTCCGACAGGCCGAGCACCTCGGTCTCCAGCGTCGAGAGGAGCCTTAGAAGCTCCTCCTTATCTTCCTTGCGGATATCGGCGTTCCTGACCTTGTTTTCTATGCTTTCTATCGTCGTTTCGATCATGCGCGGCTCCTCGTGGGCTTAGGTTTTCGGGCTGCCGGGAAAGGACCTCAAAACTGTCCGAGGGGCCGGCAGACGGTGAAATCGTAAGGCTGAACGACGAGCCTTTCGTACACCTGGCCGGTTTTCCCGCTTGCCAGGGCGAACGGCGTGGCGACGAGACTCAAGCCTGTGCCGATGACGAGGCCTATAAAACTGACGGGCCGCACTATGAGGAGGTCCATCGCCATCGCCTCTGCCGTCGGCGGCGGGGAGGGCGTCGACTGGTAAGGCGAGCCATCTGTTTCCATCAGCTCCGTAGTTTCGCTTTCGCTGGCTCCGGAGAGCGGAGGCATTACGCACAGAAGAAAAAGGAACAAAATAAGGCAGACTAACGTTCTTCTCATGGCGGACCTCCCATCGTGACGTTTCAATCACCTTAAACATCATTCGGGACCGCGACGACGGTCTGAGCTATAGCCATGCGCGCAGCCGACGCCGCCTCCGAAACCGAACGAGGCGATTACTATATTATAACAGCCATCATATAAAAAGAACAGGTCAAAGGGGACTTGCCCTGGGGCTTGCCCGATCCGGGCGTAATCTGCTACACTTCTCCATGCTTTCGGCTGGCGAGCCATGGTGATGCCGCGCGCCCTTGCACCCTACGTCGCCGTGTACCTTAAGCCCCGTATGATCCTAATGGCTGTGCTCGGTTTTTCATCGGGTTTTCCGGCGGCCCTCACCGGCAGCACCCTCAGGGTCTGGATGACTAAAGCGGGCATCGATCTCCACACAATAGGCATCTTTTCCCTCATCGGCGCGCCCTATGCGCTAAAGTTCCTATGGTCCCCCCTCATGGACCGTTTCACGCCTCCCCGGCTCGGAAGGAGGCGGGGATGGATCATCCTGGTCCAGATCGTCCTCTTCATGGGCATCAGCGCCTTAGGTTTCAGCTCTCCCGCCCGGACCCTCGCGGCGGTGGCGGGGCTCGCCTTCTTCGTGGCTTTCGCCTCCGCGTCCCAGGACATCGTGATCGACGCATACCGTACCGACCTGCTGGCCGAGGACGAGCGCGGGGCCGGGGCGGCCGCCTCAGTTTTCGGCTGGCGGATCGGCGCGCTCGTCTCCGGGGCCCTGGCCCTCATCCTCTCGGACCATATCGGCTGGCAGAACACGTATCTGCTCATGGCCGGCTTCATGGTCGTGGGGATAGTCGGCGCAGTCTTCGCGCCGGAGCCGGACACCACGGCGACGCCCCCTAAGAGCATGGCCGATGCCGTGTGGGGGCCTCTGGCAGACTTCTTTTCCCGCCCGTCGGCTTGGATGCTCCTTCTCGCGATCGTCCTCTACAAGCTGGGCGATGCCTACGCGGAGACCCTGACCTCGGTCTTCTACATCGATCTCGGCTTTACGCCGAGCGACGTGGGGAAGATCACGAAAGGTCTGGGCCTCGTCTCGCTGCTCGCCGGGGCGGCCATCGGCGGCTCTCTCATGGTGCGGCTACGGTCTTTTCCGGTCGCTCCTTTCCTTTGGCGCGCTGCAGCTCGCGTCGCTCCTGTCGTTTACGGCCCTGGCGCTGGTCGGCAAGAGCTACGCCGTGATGGCCTTCGCGGTCGGTTTTGAGAATGTGGCCAGCGGCATGGGCACCGCCGCCTTTATGGCTTTTCTGATGAGTCTGTGCAACAGCCGCTACACGGCCACCCAGTATGCCCTGCTCTCGTCTTTGGCCGCGCTCGGCCGCCTGGCCGTCGCCCCAAGCTCCGGCTACGTGGCCGAGTCGCTAGGGTGGCCCAATTTTTTCCTCCTCACCTCGGCCGCGGCGATCCCGGGCCTTCTGCTTCTCTGGCATCTTCGCACAGACATCATGAAAATGGCGGAGCAGGCGCGGCAGCCGTCCTAACCCTGCGGTCTGAGCACCACGATCCCCGGCTTGCCTTCCATATAGGCGCCGAAGTCCTGATCGACCACTCTTTGCGCCGTCGAGGACGCGTGGCGCAGGAGGATGCGCTCTTCGCGCCTGATGCAGATGCCTGCGTGGGAGACGTCGAGCCCCTCGGCAGGTGTGTAGATGCCTATGTAGTCGCCCGTCTCCAGCATATCGAGCACGCGCCGGTCCAGGGCGAGGGCGGGAATGAAGACTACCTTGCGCCTGACGGACGGGATTTCCGGAAGAATCGAGGCGCCGTCCGCCTTCCTGTTGAGGGTTTTCAGGACGGCGGCCGCCTTCCCGCGCCCTACCAGCCGAGTCGCGTCGCGCACCCTTCTCGATGCGGTCCAGTCGGTAAAGAAGTGGCGTCGGCTGCCATACGCAACCAGGCCGGACCTGTAGCGCACCCTCCTGAGAGAGCGCCTGAATTCCCGAAAGGAACGGGACAAGCGCATCGATTCCACGTAATCGAGATAGGTGAAACAATCGACTGCCTGGAGATTGACGACGAACACCTCGGGCACGCCGGGGGAGCCGATGAGCGTCGAGGCGCCGTAGGGAGCGCCCAAAAAGCGGCCCGAGATAAAGTCTATCCCGGCCCCCGGCATAGCGGAGGCGGCTGTCAGCATCCCATCTATCTCCTCCGGGCGCCACCGCCCCAGGCGTATCTCTTCTCTTGCTCTGATGCGGACGCCGACTGTCATCTACGTGAGGATATATCGTTTCGATGGGCAAGTCAAAAGATTGACCTGTCGGCCATTTCTGTTTTCTGTTATTCTCTAGCATGGCCGAAACCGGCATGCCTGCAAAGATCATAGACCTGCACCTGCACGGGATCGGGCAGATCGATACGCGCTGCACCGACCCCGCCTCTATCCTCAGGATAGCCGAAATAGAAGGGGCGGCGGGCGTGTCGGAAATCGTGCTCTCCATCCACTCTGCTCGCCCCGACGTCATGCGGGCCCGGGCAGGCGCCGTGAAGTCCGCCATGGCGCAGCAGATGCCCGGGCAGGCTCGGATCGCCGGGGTCCACCTTGAAGGGCCGTTTCTGAATCCGGTGATGGCCGGCGCCCTGGACGCCGGCTCGTTCATCCCGCCCTCCGAAAGAGCATTGCGGGAGATGACGGAGGGGTGCGAAGATGTCGTGCGGATCGTCACCGTCGCTCCGGAGCTGGAGGGCGCCGTCTCTCTGATCAGGCGGATGGCAAAAACCGGGTTGAGGGTCAACATGGGCCATTCGAATGCGACCTATGAGGAGGCCGAGGCCGGCTTCAGGGCCGGCGCGACGGGCATTACGCACCTCTTCAACGCGATGCGAGCCTTTCACCACCGCGCCCCGGGGATCGCGGGTTTCGGCCTGCTCAACAAAAACATCTACGTGGAGCTTATCGCGGACCTCCTCCATCTCCATCGGAAGACGGTCGAGCTTGTCTTCCGGCTGAAAAGTTCGGGGCGGGTCATTCTTGTCTCCGATTCCGTCCGTGATACGGGCGTCTCGCGCGAAAGACCGCCCATGGAGAAGGGCCGGCTGTCGGGCGGCGCCTTTACGCTGGCAGAAGCCGCGCAGCGCCTCATCGAAGCCGGCTTCGACGAAGAGCGCGTCGCAAGGGCCCTCACGACAAACCCGCGCGACTATCTGGAAGGATAGAAGGGCGCGGCCGGCCGGAAAAGCGCTCTTTTTCAGGGACGTCCCGGCCGAGGCTTGGGCCGGTCGACGAGGTCTATCAGGTCTTCGATGCGCGCTATCGAATAATCGGCCCCGTCCGAAAAACCGGGAGAGCCGTATCCGTACAGGGCGGCGACGCTCGTCACGCCTGCCGCGCGGCTTGCCGTCATATCGTAGATGCTGTCCCCTACGAAGAGCGCATCGCCCGGCCGGATATCGAACCGGGAGAGCACATCGAGGATCGGCGCGGGGGAAGGCTTTTTTTCGTGACTCGTGTCGCCGCCGGCCACATAGTCGAAGTAAGTCAGTAAGTTGAGGGATTTGAGGAGCTGGATCGAGAGGGCCTCGAGCTTATTCGAGACAACCGCTTTCTTTTGCGCGGATAGGGCGCGCAGCGTCTTTTCGGCGCCGGGATAGGGCGCGGAGTGGTCTGTCAAGTGGCTGTTGTAGTAGTCGAGGAACCTCCGGAGCGCCGCGGCCGTATCGAGGTCCACGCCCCGCTTCCTGGCCAATTTCCCTATGAGGGCCGTCACTCCCTCTCCGACGAACGAGATCGTCTCCTCCACGCTCGCTTCCGAAAGGCCGTAGGGACGGACCGCATAATTGAGGGCGCCGCAGATGTCGACGCTCGAATCGACGAGGGTGCCGTCGAGGTCGAAGATGATAAGTTTTACAGGCATCTCATAGTCTCACGGAAAGGCCGGCTGAAGCCTAGGACCTCCGATTCTGAGGTTTCTTTATGGCCGAAGGCGGCTCTCAAGCATAGTCCAATTTCCGAAACAAAGCAAATGATGATGGGCGAATTCGGCCCTAAAAGGCGCCCGCAGGCTCGTCTTTGCTATCCCGGCAATTGTCGCATGCGTCCTTCGTCCTCGTAGACGCTTCCTCGCATGCGCTTTGCGAAATCTTGAAGGCGGCCCGTTCTTGTGCTATCCTTTGTGCCTAAAGTCGCCAGGAGGGAGCATGCCGTCGAACACCAAGATCACCGAGATGAAGAGAAAAAGAAAGAAGGCCAACCTCGGCAAGAAGAGAAAGAAGGCCGAGTCGAAGCGCTCCACGCCCGCTTTCGAGGTCCACCCGCAAAAGGATTGACGCCGGATCCGTCGTCATGATGGGAACGTTTTTTAAGAGTCGGACGGCGCGAGGCTTAAAGCCTAAGCATGAGCGAGAATAGCCCCGCAGAGACCCCGCTTCGTTACGAGATAGGGCCCATACGACCTCCCAGCGAGGCCGACAGCCTTCTCGTACGCTTTACGCGAAATTGCCCCTGGAACAAATGCGAGTTCTGCGACATCTACAAAGGCGCACGGTTCGAGCGCAGGCCGCTCGCCGACATCAAAAAGGACATCGACGCGATCAAGGCGATACAAGACGAGATCGGCGCCCTCTCGTGGCAGCGGGGAGCGGGAGGCTCGCTCTCGCGGGATGTGATCGAAGAGATTTTCTCCCTTCCCCGCTATAGTGATTTCTTCAGGAACGTTGCCGCCTGGACCTATTTCGGCGCGAGGAACGTCTTCATCCAGGACGCCAACTCGCCGGTCATGAAAAAGGACGATTTTGTCGAAGCCCTGCAGTATCTTAGGCGGACCTTCCCCAGCATCGACCGCGTCACTTGCTACGCCCGTTCCCGGACGATCGCGCAGCTCTACACCGTCGGGGACCTGAAACGCCTGAAAGAGGCGGGGCTGACGCGGATTCACGTCGGCCTGGAGACTGGTTCCGACTCCTTGCTGCGGTATATGCGCAAGGGGGTCACGAAAAGAGCAGCACGTCATCGCCGGGCGCCGGATAAAGGAGGCGGGGATCGAGCTGTCCGAATACGTCGTTGCCGGTCTGGGGGGGAAGGACAGGCGAGAGGAACACGCCTTCGAGACGGCCGATGCGCTCAATCGGATCGATCCCGACTTCATTCGCCTGAGGACCCTCAAGGTCTCAAAGAGCATGCTCCTTTACAAGAAAGTGGAGAGCGGAGATTTCACTATGGAGAACGACGATGAGATCGTGGCGGAACTTCGGCTCTTCGTGGAACGTCTCGAGGGCATCGGCAGCGTCGTAAAGAGCGATCATATAGGCAATCTCCTGGAGGAAGTAGAGGGGAAGCTGCCGGGGGACAAGGAGAAGATCCTGTCGGTCATCGACCGTTATTTCGGGCTGAGCGGGGAGCAGCGGCTGGTTTATCGCATGGGCAGGAGGGCCGGCGTCTACCGCGGCCTCGGCGATCTGGCGGAAGGCGTAATGTACGGGCGCATCATGAGAGCCATCCGGGAGATGGAGGAGAAGCAGGCCGGATCGGTGGAACAGCATCTTTCCTTGCTCCTCGACCGTTATATGTGAGCGCATCGCCTCGCCCTTGACGCGCCTCATCGTTCCCCTATAGAATGTTGCGTGTTTGCCCTCGGCGGCTTGCGTCTTTCGTTGCCTTTCATGCTGGCCCCGTTATCGGGGTTCAGCGACCTGCCTTTCAGGCTCATTGCGAGGGAATTCGGCTGTCCCCTGGCCTTTACGGAGATGGTAAACGCCGTGGCCCTCGGCCTCCGGAACGTCCGGACCCTCGGCCTCCTTCGGTCCTCGCCGCTCGATAGACCCCTCGGCGTGCAGTTGCTCGGCCGCGATCCGGACGCTTTTCTCCGGGCCCTCGATGTCCTGGCCGACTGCGCTTACGATGTGCTTGACGTGAACGCCGCCTGTCCGGTCCATAAAGTGACCCGAAAGGGTGAAGGGGCCGCCTTGCTTAAAAGCCCCGAGACGTTATCCCGGATCGTGAGCGCCCTGGTAGAGCATTCGCCCGTCCCCGTGACGGTGAAAATACGGGCCGGATGGGACAGCCGGTCGATCAACGCGCCCGAGATCGCAAAGCGCGTGGAGGCGGCAGGGGCAAGCGCCGTCTGCGTCCACGGACGGACCAGGGACCAGGCGTACAGAGGGAGCGCGGATGCGTCTGTGATAGGCGCCGTGAAAAAGGCGGTATGCATCCCGGTCATTGCCAGCGGAGATCTCTTCTCTTCCGATGCGGCAGCGTGGGTCATGGAAGAGACGGGATGCGACGCGGCGATGATCGCAAGAGGCGCCCTGGGGAACCCATGGATATTCCGGGACCTCGCAGCCATGGGTGAAAAGGCCGCCGAAGGCGCGGCGGCGCGGCCGCGCGGCGCTGTTCCCACTGTCGCCGAGGCGCAGTCGGTGATGGAGAAACACCTTGCCCTCTCGGTCGCCGCCCATGGACCCCAAATCGGAGTGATCGCTTTTCGCAAGTATTTCATCTGGTACACGAGGGGCTTAAGAAACGCGCGGCTCTCGCGATCCAGGGCCGGCGGCGCGAGCAGCGTCGATGAAATGAAGGCCCTCATCCGGGAACTGAGCGCGCACCCCTCGCCCGGAGCAACAATTACAGGGGGCTAGCCGTCGCCCCCCTCCAGCGGCAAAGCCACGGCCGAATGAAGGCCCCGGCCTCCCCCTTCACAAAAAGGATGAAACGGAGACGTAAAAACACTGAGGAAACTCGGACGCAATTTTTTGTTGAAAATGGCAACCAGCCATTATAGTATGAGGCATGCGCCTCTTTGCTATCGCCTTGGCCTTGCTCCTTCTCGGCGCCTGCACGAAGCCGTCGGATGCGCCCTCCCTCAAGAACGCGCAGGATGCGCGCGGCGACGAACAGTACAAGAAAGAGCTCGAGGAGGTAAGAAAGGACCTCAGAGGGGACCTCAAGATCAAGCTCAAAAAGGACGGGAAGGGAGACTTTTACAGTTGGGAAATCTCCGGCAAGGACGCTTCCGAAGTGCTTAAGGCGAACGACGTGCTCGTCAAGAAACTGGGGGACGGCGCGGCAGCGAAGTGAGGCGCGAATGCAGGTGAGGCCGGGTGAACCCCGATTATTTTCCGCGGCCCCTTCAAAGACCTCATTTCTCCGGCAATAACGTAAATACGCGGAGTTCACGGGCGGCATGTCTTGCGAGACGTTTGCGGCAGTGAAAGATGGCTGACGGAGGTGCGCCATGAGGAAAAAGGGTTATCACGTCGTCAGGCGGGCCGGCCCGCCGGCAGCGGACCAAAAATCCGCCGAGCAGATCATCAGGGAGGCGAGGCAAACGGCCAAGAGCGCCTATCGTGTGCAGTCCCTACGCATTCATGGGCTGATCTGCGCCAAGTGCGGCCGTGAATTCGATATCAAAGACAGTCGCCTTCTCACGGTCCATCACAGGGACGGCAATTCCGCCAACAATCCCCCTGACGGCTCCAACTGGGAGAACCTCTGCATTTACTGCCACGACGACGAGCATAGCAGAAGCTCCCTCGGGGACTACTTCGATGAGGGGCGTAAAGGCAAAGCTCCAAAATAAGAGATGCACATCAAAGAAGACGAGTGGGAGAAAGATCCAGAGGTGCTGTTCATGCGACGGGTTTTTGCCGCCGTAGAGACGCGGCAGGCCGAACTTCTCGACCGGCTGAATATTCACTGGATGGACAAAGGGCTGAGGTCAGCGCGAAGCATGGCGCTGCGCCTTTTTGAACAAGTCTGGGCACGCGCCGCGAACCAAGGCGTACGGCTGGGGGAAGAGGATGCGGCTGATCTCTATGTTCATTGCCTCGCGAAAGTTCTGGGCACAAGGGGCATAGTGGCGCCTGCCGAGTCTCTTCCGGGTAATGACGTCATCAGAAGACTGATCGAGGACGCTCGATGACGCGGCTTCGCCTCTTTGGCCGCTGCCGCATCTACCATGACCCGGTGAGTCCGGTGCTGCGGGCCCCTGCGCAGGTCGGCTGGGATGCCTGGTTCCGGACTATCGACCTCGTGACGCCCCAGACCCTGAAGGGGGAAGAATTGCTGCGAAGGACGAAGGGCTGGTGGACCGTGGAGCCGAAAGACGTTTCAGAGGTTATCGCGGCCTATGGCCGGATCGTGGTTGGGGACAAAGGTGAGCTGATGGTCGAGTGCGTGGATGAGGCGACCATCGAGGCCCTCTCAAAGGCACTCCTGGAGAGGTTCGGCGATCAGGTCCAACTCGCCCCATAGATAGGAATGGAAGAAAAACGATAGGCTTCATCAGAAAGTCCTTGATCCCCGCCGCTTTCGCCTTCTCGGGCGAGGCCATATGACTGTAGCCGGTACGAAAGATTATAGGAGCGGCATAATAGGGGGTCCTGTGAAGAAACTTCTAATCAGCGTCGCCCAAAATGACATGTAAAAAATGACCGATGCCGGCAGCCGCAAGAGGGACGGCGCAGGACACGAAGATACACAGAAGATCGCCGATACTCAGGGCGCCAGGTTTGAGGTCCAAAACGTCAGCCGGCAAAACGAATCTGTAGGAGAGCCAAGCGCCGGCGGCAAGCCCGATGAGAGTACCCCACCGCATAACTTTCCTCCAGTGTAACGACTGCGATGAGCGCCGCGATCAACCCGCGCGGTTACCCCTCCTCGTCCTTGAAGAACCTTCTCGGGTTCTCCATGCGTCTCACTTCCTCTTTTTGATTTTTATGCAACGCGTATGCCAAATGTTCACAATGTTGTATTTCTTACTTCGTGCAACAGTGCGAGGCGACCAAGTGTAAAATATGCCAACAGTATAAAGCTGTGCAGACGCAGAGGCAGTTCTTTTTCCCGTTTAATAGGCAAGACTGAAATGCGATAAGACGGGACGTGTAAAAAAAGCGTACAAGAGATACACAAAGACTGTACAGTCGGACGCATCATGCACTGACGTTTGCACGGCGCCTGCCGGTTTTGGGTGAGCCTGCAACAAGAATGCGAAAACTGCGGATTAAGGAAGAAAGCCGCCCCCGGATGATGAATCCTGACGGTCGCGTGAAACCCGGTGCAGAACTCTACTGAGTCAGTGCAAACCCTTCTCGAAACCTGAGATGCGGCCCCGCAGACGTAAGGGGCAGACGGTTCGCGCCGACAGCACCCCGATATGCGCTCCGCCGAGGAGAGCAAGAGGGACATCCTTCGCTCCTTTCACTTGTTGAGCCATTGACCCCAACCTATCCATTAACATTCGCACTCGCGGAATGCAAGCGAAATCCTATGAAAAATCCTATGAAACTCCATTGCAGTATTCCGCTTATTGTGGGAGCCGCCAGCGAGGTATATAGTCGAGACGCCTTGGATATGGAGGAACCCAAACAGGCCTTGGATTTGCGGCCTGTCGTTGATCGGTCCCGTCATTTCAGATTCAGGCCTCGGCAGAAGATTGCAAGCGGCAATGTTTAACTTGAAGAGAAGGCAGAGCCACGAGACTCTTTGCCATCTGGGTTTCTGCAAAGCATTGTCGTTTTATAGAGCCGGATAAGGTAGACTTTTATGGCACTTGACGTCCGGACCATCCACGTCTAAACGGGACAACTGGAGGAAAAGCTTATGTCTAAATCCGATCCCGGGCCGTGCGCCGAATTCCGTTTTGCCCTTGCCGATTCCATCGCTTTCCTGAATCCCGATCACTGGGACCGCGCGGCGGCCCGTTCCGGGCTGTTCCTCTCGCGCCCCTTCCTTCGGCTTCTGGAACAGCACCTTCCCGGCAACCTATCCACGCACTATGCCATCGTTTACGCAGGCGACCGGCCCGTTGCTGCGGTGGTTGCCCAGAGCCTTGAGATCCGGATTGCGGATCTGTCCCCCGGGCGCTTTCCCGAGACGACGCCAGGTTTTTGGCATTCCCTGGGAGAGGCTTCGCAGCGCTCCATCAGCCGGGTTCGCAAGCGGGTCCTGCTCTACGACAACCTCTTGCTGTGGCCCTTCCGCGAGGAAGCTGCCCCGGGGGAGTTGTGGCCTGACGTGGCCTCGAACCTCTGGCGCCGCTTTCGGAGCCTGCTGAAGACGGCGGAGCGTGCTGCGGAGTCTCCCGGTCGCGTGGATCCACTTGCGCTTTTTAATCTGCGGGAACCTGCTCTCGACGGGTCCGCACGGCGCCGCCTTCGCCGAGGGCGAAGAGCCGGCGAGGCTCTGGCCGGCGGTGGTAGAGGCGCTTAACCGCATAAGGAGGTCCAGCACAATCTTCGGCGAGTCGGACATGGTGATGATAAAGGACCTGACGGACGAGCAGGCCGGAGCGGGGGCAGCTCTGCGGAATTTCAATTTTCGCCGCTTCGAAACTGAGCCCAACATGGTGCTTGAGCTGAAGCCATCCTGGGCCGACTTCGACGATTGCCTCAATGACATGAAATCCGCCTATCGGACCAGGATAAGGAAGACCCTACAGGGCCTGGATGAATCGGGAATCGTGCTCGAGCGGATCACTCCGGAGCGGGTGGAGGCCGGCGCCGCCGAAATCTACGGGCTCTACCACCAGGTGCACGATCGCAAGAAGCTGCGCCTGGCGACTATCGGGGAAAAGTGGATTCCCGCCCTTGCGCAGCATTATCAGGACGATTTTCGCACTGTGGCGGCCCGCCACAGACAGGGCGGCAAGATCCTCGGCTTCATCACGCTCATCCGGGACGGGGAGAGCGCCTTTGGCTACTACATGGGTTTCGATAAGGCCGGAGCAGCCGGAGGCCTTCCGCTTTACGTGTCCCTGGTCTATGCGGGCGTGGCGCAGGCAATCGAGATGCGAGCGTCCCGTTTCATCCTGGGTCGGACGGCCCTGGGACCGAAAGCACAGATCGGCGCCAAGCCCCAAGCGATGTACGACTACCTGCGCCACCGGAGCTCGGTCCTTAACCTCGCGGTCCCCAGCATACTGGCCGTGCTTCCCTCGCCAAAACAGGCGCCCGACCGTCATCCCTTCAAGGAATAGCCAGCGGGAATGACCGGATCTCGCCCTTGACGACGGCCTTTACTAAACGTGAGGGTCTCTTGTGCATGACAGGGATAAAAACTTGAGACCACGAAGACGCCCCGACAATCTCATACCCAGGGGGTATTCACCGAGAAGGTTCCGCATGGCGCCCATGTAATCTCTCACAATCCCTTCATTGCACTGATCGCATCGTGTGAGCTATAGGCCACGAAAGGACAATGCCTTGTTGCGAGCAACAATAATAAGGGTTATATTATATTAGATACTGGAATAGATGGAGACAATAAACCGGATTTGTCTCCTCAACTCAAATCCCCTTTATTATCAATATCTGAATTGCATTACCATTATGAAGCCCGGGTTGTGGGGGTCTATCGACGGAGCGGGCAAAAGAGGAGTCCCCAAAGCGCCTCCCGAAAACCCGAAGAAGAATTAGGCCGGTGGGGGGGGCGGCAGAGAAACAGGGAAGCATTTCGGCGCGCACATTACAGGTGGGAGATGTTGAGCATAAAGACCTGATGTCTTTGATGATGTCTTTGAGGCGCCACTCAATTAGCAACCAAGAAAAAGGGGGTAGTGTATGGATCTCACAAAGAAAGCGTTAGTACTCTTAGCTTTAGGCCTGGCGATCGGATTTCTCGGTTGTACCAAGGAGCAGAAAGCGGAGGCGCCCAAACAAGAGCAAATCACTACGAATTTGGTTCCCGCGAAGGCTCAGGTCACGGGGCCGGCTTTTCTCGTGGAGCTGGAGGACCTCAAGATCGTCGCGACTATAGATACGGCCTCCAAAGAGGCTCGTCGAGACCCCAAGTCTCAAGGGCAATATGAAAATCACCAACAAATCCAAAGACAACCTGGATATCCAGGCGGTCACTTTCGATTACTTCGATGCAACGGGTAATCCAATCCGCTTTGGCTCCGGGGAAAAAGCGGGGAATGTTTATGCGTTCTGGAAGGTTCTCAAACCCGAAGAAGTTGCCGAAGGTGGTTTGGAGGTTACCATGCCGAGGAACGTCGTCAAGGGAAAGGCCCTTGGAAAGATAGAGGTCAACCTGGTCTATGTGGCTTCTCCTCTTAAACGGGAGACCCTGAATCTGCCTGAAAAGATTGAATAGGCCCTGAATTCCGAAATTGTAGTGTTGAACGATGCATAAAACCGAGGAAAGGAGCGTGAGACAATGAAGTTCACACCGTTACAGGACAGAGTGATTATCAAGAGGCTCGAGGAGGAGGAGAAAACAAAAGGGGGGATCATTATTCCCGACGCCGCGAAGGAGAAGCCCCAGGAGGGCCGCGTGGTTGCCGTCGGCAGCGGCAAGATGACCGAGAAGGGACACAGAGTGGCGCCCGAAGTGAAAGCGGGCGACAAAATCCTCTTCGGCAAGTACTCGGGAACGGACATTAAAATAGACGGCGAGGAGCACCTGATCCTTAGGGAAGAGGACATTCTCGCCGTAATCGAAGATTAAGAGAAAAGGAGATAACATGGCGAAAGAGATTCTATACGATCAGAGAGCGAGAGAATCGCTCCTCAAGGGCGTGAACGCCCTTGCCGATGCGGTAAAGGTTACCTTGGGACCCAGGGGGAGGAACGTCATACTGGACAAATCATTCGGGTCTCCTACCATCACTAAGGACGGGGTGACGGTGGCCAAGGAGATCGAGCTGGAAGACAAGTTCGAGAACATGGGCGCCCAGATGGTGAAAGAGGTAGCGAGCAAAACCTCGGATATTGCCGGCGACGGCACCACCACGGCCACGGTGCTTGCCCAGGCCATTTACAGGGAAGGGACAAAGCTGGTGGCTGCCGGGAACAGCCCCATGGAGCTGAAGCGCGGGATAGAGAAGGCGGTCGAGGTGGTAGTCGAGGAGCTTAAAAAGCTCTCCAAGCCGACGAAGGACCAGAAAGAGATCGCCCAGGTAGGGACCATCTCGGCAAACAACGACGAGACGATCGGCAACATCATAGCCGAGGCCATGGGCAAGGTGGGAAAAGAAGGGGTCATCACGGTGGAAGAGGCCAAGAGCATGGAGACCACCCTGGAGATCGTCGAGGGCATGCAGTTCGACAAAGGTTATATTTCTCCCTACTTCGTCACGAACCCCGACAAGATGGAAACAGTCCTCGAAGAACCGGTCATCCTCATCAACGAGAAAAAGATCAGCAGCATGAAAGACCTTCTGCCCGTACTGGAGCAGGTCGCCAAGATGGGAAAGAGCCTTTTGATCATATCGGAAGACGTAGAAGGAGAGGCCCTGGCAACCCTCGTGGTGAACAAGCTGAGGGGGACCCTGAAGGTCGCCGCCGTGAAGGCGCCGGGGTTCGGCGACAGAAGGAAGGCCATGCTCGAGGATATCGCGATCCTTACCGGCGGTCAGGTAGTCTCAGAGGAACTGGGCATCAAACTCGAGAGCATCAGCGTAAAGGACCTCGGTTCCGCAAAGAGGATTACCATCGATAAAGACAACACCACTATCGTTGACGGCGCCGGCAAGAGGAAGGATATCGAGGGCAGGGTAAAACAGATAAGGACCCAGATCGAAGAGACCACCTCCGACTACGACCGTGAGAAGCTTCAGGAAAGGCTCGCGAAGCTGGTCGGCGGCGTGGCCGTTATCAACGTCGGCGCAGCAACAGAGACGGAGATGAAAGAGAAGAAGGCCCGTGTTGAGGACGCCCTCAACGCAACGAAGGCAGCAGTCGAGGAAGGCGTCATCCCCGGCGGCGGCGTTGCCTTTATCAGGGCCATCGAGAAGCTGAATACCCTGAAGCTCGAAGGGGAGCGGCAGTTCGGCGTGCAGATCGTCAAGAAGGCCCTCGAAGAGCCGACGCGCTGGATTGCGCTCAATGCCGGCCATGACGGCTCTATCGTTATTGAAAGGATTAAGAACGGCAAGGGCGGTTTCGGTTTCGACGCGGCCAAGGAGGTCTACGTGGACGACATGCAGGAGGCGGGCATCATAGATCCTACAAAGGTTGCCCGCACTGCGCTGCAGAACGCATCTTCCGTCGCGTCCCTGCTCTTGACGACGGAAGCCATGATCGCCGAGAAGCCGAAGGAAAAGTCCCCTTATCCTTCCATGCCTCCGGGCGGCGGAATGGGGGGCATGGGAGACATGTACTAACCGGCACGTCTCAAAAAGAGAGATAACCAACAAAAGGGGGACTCCAGGGTCCCCCTTTTGTTTCTGGAAGCCCTCCACAACATCCCACTGCCGGACGCTGCTCGGAAAGCGCTCTCGAACTTTGGCTGCAATCTGACGATCCGTCATCTTATCGGCTGCTTCAACGCCTACGATGCGCCCGCCAAGGTCGTTTCTTTTGAGACGTTCTTCCAGTTCGCCCTTTGCCTCACCGGGACCAAATATCAGAATAGACTCCGCATCGCGAATAGACGCAATCACCGCATCGTAGTAAATGTTGAGATGCCCCTGGGAATGAGGGAATTATCCGTCCAAAAGCGTCGCTCTATAAGGGGGCCGAGCCTGATTTTGGATTATTTTGGACAGCAATGGCTTCCATGCCCTATTTGCCTAGGCATGCTACAACCTCATCTCCTTTTTAGAAATTTACCTCCGCCGACTGTAAACCAAAGATAAATTGCGAGAAGCAAGAGAAAGATCATGAGACGCATGGTACCCTTCTTTTTATTCTTGTTCATATATCTCTGCTCAGCTTTTCAATTTCTCCGTGACTTGGAATTGTGACTATTATATGACCCTTTGGCAGTTCAATATCAACATACCTTCCATATACCATTGCAACGATTCCTATGAAAAAATCTTTTGTGATTACCTTATCACCTGTCTGATAATCTGTTGCATGTGAGGCTTTCATACTATCCGTAGCTTGCGTTCTCTTAGGGAGTAACCATTGCCGGGAGTCCGAACTCTGCATCGCTTTCAACGAAAGTGGGAACCGTGCTGCCTTTGTAGCGTTGTACGTGCCTGTTTCCGGGGTGAGAACCGAAAGGGGGCCGAAGTCTTACCCCGCCTTTGCTTCCCTTTCCTCATACGAACTCAGAGAGCGACCATAACTGTGTCAAAGATGCTACCTTGAAATAACGCAATGCTCTGACTGTGGGCCCCTCGGCCTCTTTCCTCCGCGAAGGTTCAGTGTCGTTTCTCCGCCCCGTCGGAAAGGCTAAGGCAGCTTCTTCACCATCTGTGCAAACTGTTCCATGCTGAACGCCTTGAGCGTGGTCGTCCTGACAGATCCTGCGAGAGCCCATTCCAAGCATCATAGTCATGGCGTCTTCGTCAGTGCCGCCCTCGACGACAGACACGTAGTCATACTCCCCCATGGTCGCATAGAGGCCGATCATCTTGCCCCCTGCCGCTTCTAAAGCTTTCGTGTTTGCTGCAATTCTCTGAGGCGCGTTCTTGATTTCCCTGATCCCCTGGTCCGTCAATTTGAACAACGTAACATAATAGTTCGGCATGAGTTTGCCCTCCTTTCTTGACCTCCCCGATCTTCGTGGTTTTCTGGCTTCACTGGTAACTTGCTCGGGCCGAAATCGAGTGAAGGACCTCAGAAAGCGCACGGAACTCTTCCGGAGATCCTTGCATCGGCACTTGCCGGAAACTCCACTTCATGACCGGCTCCAGATGAAAGGGATTTCTAAGCCCACTTCCGACAAATCGCTGTCTTTCTCGTTGAGCCTGTGCGGCTGTATGGCAGGTCTATAACAATTCCACTGGTATTAATATGTGTCCTTATATATGTCCTTGTCAATAGACAAACGCGGTCGCAACAACAAGCATTTGCATAAGAGGCTCGGCTCTGATGCGACGGGCTATGTTGGCACGCGATTGCCGCCAGCAACCTTCGATCTCAGACGGCGGGCGGCGCCCGGTTCTAACGGCGCCATTGACCCGTGACCAGGCCCTGAAAGACGGTAAACCTCGAGCCGCTCGTGAACTCGACCAGGTAGTAAAGGCGGGAGATGGGCGTTCTCCACCATCCGTCGTCTATACGCCAGGCCTTGAGGATCTCTTTCACCTGAAGGAGTCTGTTCCTGAACTTCACGGCCTTGGGCATGCCCTCCGGGACGATGGCCTCGTCGGAGGGGTGTCCCCCCTCCATTTGTCGATTCGCGGCG
>CAVTDX010000131.1:0-11054 GCA_963733345.1 uncultured delta proteobacterium | reverse complement strand
GCCGAATATGGCGCTCCGTCTTCCGGCAGTCCTTGTCCTTCTGCCCCTCGTTGCGGTCATTTCTGCTTCTCCGTGCGGCTATGCAGCCGTGCCTGCCGACCTCATAGGCACATGGGGCTACACGGTCCTGGGTCATGCGACCCCCGGCGGCAAAGGCTATTTCACCTGGAAGGATGAGGCGGGGACGCTTACCTTCAGCTCAAAACGGCACGATGACCAACCTCTATACAGAAAGCGCCGACGTGTGCCCTTCCGGTTTCTGCCCGGCCTCTTACGGCGGGACCGTCCCATATACGGCGACAGCGAACCCCGACGGGTCCATTACCGTCGCGATGGACCCCGGTCCCGATCAGAAAGTCCTGAGGTTCATAGTCTCGGACGACGGGAGCATGTTTTTCATGGACGGCACATCGGTTGCAGACGCCTACGCCGGTCAGTTGACGATGTTCATCGTCGGCGTCCGCATCGACACCACCCATACCTATGCCAACAGCGACTTCAATGGCCCCTATTACGCCACTTCCTACGAGCACGACGCCGGGGGAGGAAGCAAGGGCTATTTCAGGCTGTACACACAAATCTTCACCGCGGATGGCAATGGGAATTATTCGAAGAGCGGGGACCTCAACGGCGACGGGAGCATCATAAGAAATCAGACAAAGACAGGCACATATGCCGTGGCTTCATCAGGCTCGGTGGCGCTGGACGTGAGCAGCAGCCCCACCAGCGGCTATCTGCTGAGCAGCGGAAAAGCCGCCGTCTTTTCCAATCCCGGCCTTTCCGGAGGGGTGACGAACGACTGGGCGAGCCTATTTTTCCTGAAAAAGGGCGACAAGACCTATGCGACGTCCGACCTTAGCGGGACATGGGCCATGGCGACCTTCGGGGACCTCGGCGAGGCGACCCTTCAGGCGGGGATAGGCACGATGACATGCAATGCCTCCGGCGCCTGCACGATGTGGCTGAAGCTGAAGGACTCGAGCGGCAATATTTCTTACGGCGCCCAATCCTTCAACGGGACGGTCGCTCCCGACGGGAGCTTCAACGGGTTCTACCTGACAGGCGCGACGCCCCAGTCCTCGGGGGCCATCGGCAATAACGGGAATACCTTCGTGATGGTCATGGAGCCGAGTCCCTCGGGCGCCGACAACAGGAGGATAGGTCTCTTCCTCAGGTGCGCCTCCTGCGCGAACCTCGGGGGCGCCGCTCTCTCCCCCGGCTGGAACCTCGTCTCCCTGCCAGCGCAGCCGGCCGACACGGCCATTGCCTCGGTGCTTTCGAGCATCGCCGGTTCCTACCAGGTCGTCTGGGCTTATGACGGCCGGACATGGCAGGTATACGATCCCAACGACTTGGCCGGCAGCACGCTTACGACCATGCAGGTCGGGAATGGATACTGGATCAAGATGACTTCTGGTCATAGGCTCTCCGTCTCAGGCGCCGCGCCGCCCTCCTCTCTTTCCCTCTCGCAGGGATGGAACCTGGTAGGGTACAACGGCCCATCGTGCACCGCGGCCTCGACGGCCCTCTCCTCTCTTGGCGCCGCCCTCCGGGTCTCCTGGGGCTATCCCTCTCAGGGCTGGCAGTCCTACGACCCGACGAACGGCGCCCAGCCCAGCACCTTCCAGCTCTGTCCGGGCGCGGGCTACTGGATCGACGTCAGTGGGACGCCCACGTGGACAATGCCTTCGAACTAAGAGTGAGGTCAGCTATGAAGAGCTTTTGCGGGATAATTGCTATGGCGGCACTCGTGCTGTGGCTGTCCTGCGCCGTTGCAGGCGCTCAGTCGACCGTCACAGTAACTCTCGTCCCCGGCTGGAACCTCATCTCCCTGCCTGTGCAGCCGGCCAACACGAACATTGCCTCGGTGCTCTCCGGCATCGCCGGCGCCTATGAGGCGGTCTGGGCCTATTCAAACGGGGTATGGCAGGTATACGACCCCAACGACCCTGCCGGGAGCACGCTTACGGCCATGCAGGCGGGAAATGGGTACTGGATAAAGATGACTGCCCAAAAAACGCTCTCCGTCTCCGGGTCTGCGCCGCCCGCCGCTTTGGCGCTTCAGGCTGGATGGAACCTTGTCGGGTACGCCGGGGGGACCTCCTGCGCCCCGGCTTCGACGGCCCTCTCCCTTTTTACAGGCGCCCTCCAGGTCGCCTGGGGTTATCCCTCCCCCTCCAAAGGCTGGCAGTTCTACGATCCGGCAAACTCCAACGGCAGCACTTTCCAGTTCTGCCCGGGGTTAGGGTATTGGTTCGACGTCAACGGGCCGGCGTCGTGGATACTTTCGCCTTCCGAGTTGCCGCTCACGGTAACCACGAGGTACCTCCCGGCGGCCGCTGCCGGCTCGGCGTACACGGAAACGCTAGGCGTAGTCGGCGCCGGTCCTTTTGAGTGGAGCGGCAGCACCATCGCCCAGAGCGCTAGCGGGAACAACGGCATAGCCGTAGGCGAAACCACGGGGATATTATCCGGCACGCCGTCGTTCACAGGTACGCAGCCGCTATTCCTCACAGCGCAAGGGGCAAGCGGCTCGGTCGGGATCGAATACGATCTCTCGATCGGCGGCGCAGGCAGCACACAGAACATCCTCGGCGCCCCTCCGAGCGGCGTCCAGGGAAGCTTGTACAACTACACCTTCGTAGAAACTTGGGATGTGGGCCAAATATCGCCATGCGGAGACATGACCTGGGTCTTCGGCTCGATTCCGCCTGGAATGGAGTTCAACCCCCTTGAACACACCCTGACCGGGACTCCCACGTTCGCCGGCGCCTACACCTTTACGATCTACTCCGACCCTGTCACCTCGGCCTGCGGTCCCAGCCCCACCAACTTCAAGACCGTGACGGTCTCCTTCGCGCCATCGGCCTCGTCTGGAACGCCGGCGGGATCATCAGACTGGACCCGCCAAGGGAGCGCCGCGGTCCTCTCGCCGGGCGCATCGGGGTGGGACGGCTTCATGATCGGCGCCCCTTCCGTCATTAAGGTCGGCGGCGTATTCTCTCTCTATTATGAGGGAGAAAGCTCTGCGACCTTCCTCCGATCGATAGGTCTGGCAACTTCCTCCGACGGCAGCGCGTGGACCAAATTTGCCTCAAATCCCGTACTTGCCCCAGGCGCGGCCGGGGAGTGGGACGCAGGCGGGGTCCGCTACCCGGTCGTTTATTTCGACGGAACCAAATACTGGATGTGGTACCAGGGAACGGGCGCCAATGGGCCTGCCATTGGTCTTGCCACCTCCCATGACGGCGTGGCCTGGACCAAAAGCCCATCGAACCCGGTATTCACCCTTTCCGGCCTCATAAGCAGCTATGTCCCCGGCGCCGTCGTCAAGCCCGGCGCGCAGTTCATGCTCTTTTACAGCGCCGACGGCAACATCGGACAGATGACCTCTACGGACGGAGTGAACTGGACGGATGCCGGCGCCGTGTTTTCCACCACCGATTCCGATTCCCTTAACTTTTCGCGGCCGGCAGTAATTTGGGACGGCTCAACATACCGGATGTGGTACACGAGGATTGAGGCCCTGGGCGGCGGCGCCGGCAACCCGAACGGCGTTTATCCGATTACGATCGGATACGGAGATTCTCTGGATGGGACCACCTGGAATACTTATGGCAACCCTATCTTCACAGCGGGGAGTGCGGGCGCCTGGGACCGCCCCGGGGTGGGAGTGCCCGCGGTGATCAAAGACGGGAGCGTCTATCGCATGTGGTACGTGGGCGGCCGCGGCAACCTGCCAGGCGCTTTATTTCAGGCCAACCCATTCGTGGAGGGGGCGATCGGCTACGCGATCATCCCCTAGGCCCCTAATTCCGGGGTCCACGCAACCCCGACAAGCCCTTCTTTGAGGGGGAGGCTCCGCGAGCTTCGCTCGTGGAGGGGGCGACCGGGTATGCCCGCTTGCGGGCGCCCCAATAATTGCCAGGAGGTCTATTATGAAGAGTTTTCGCGCCATGTTTTTCGGGACGGCTGTCCTGCTCTTCCTGTTGTTTACCGCAGGGGGCGCCCGGTCAGCGACGACAATATCTCTTGTCCAGGGCTGGAACCTCATATCCCTGCCTTTGCAGCAGCCGGTCAACACGCCGGTCGCCACCGTGCTCTCGGGCATCGGCGGCTTCTATGAGGTGGTATGGGCCTATTCCAACGGGGCATGGAAGGTCTACGACCCCAACGATACGGCGGGGAGCACCCTTAAGACCATGCAGGCGGGGAACGGGTACTGGATAAAGATGCTCTCCGCAAAGAAGCTCTCCGTCTCTGGTTCTACCCCCTCCCCTTCCACGATCCCCCTTGTTTCCGGATGGAACCTTGTGGGCTTTAACGGTCCTAAATGCCTGGCGCCGTCAGACCCATCGGCGGGCCTCGCCGCCACCGCCGCTCTGGCTAATTACTTCCAGGTGCTGTGGGGCTATCCCTCCCAAGGCTGGGAGTCGTACGACCCAACGAACGGCGCCCAGCCAAGCGGCTTCCAGCTCTGCCCCGGTGCCGGCTACTGGATCGGGGTTAGCGGGACGTCGACGTGGGCGCTCGGCAGCGTGAGCGGGACGGCAGCCCAAGGCTCGCCCATCGGGAGCGCCACGGTGACCCTCGTCGACAAGAACGGCAACACTGCCGGCGGGACCACGGGATCGGACGGCTCCTTCGCCTTCTCAGGGACGGGCTCGCTTACGCCGCCGTTCATGCTTCAAGTCCAGACGGGATCCGGCAACCTTTACAGCGTGAGCGCGGACCCCAACGCCAATACGACCATCAACGTGACCCCCCTCACGGACATGATCATCCGCTCCTGGTATACCGTGCAGGGCACGACCGTCAACACGGCCTTCACGAGTCCGGGCACATACTCTCCGCCAACGCCGACCGACGTGAAGGTCATATCTTCCGTGGTGCTCAGCATCGTGGAGGGGTGGCTCCAGAACGCGGACGTCGATACCAACAACTTCAACCTCATATCGACGCCCTTTGCGGCAAACGGGACAGGGGTCGACGGGGTACTCGACCTGACCGGCGTCGATCAGACCACCGGCATCGTCACGATTACGGGCAGCAACGCAACCCAGGGCCTCCACGGTGACGCCCTCCACCAGCGGATCGGTATCCGTCTCGACCACGCAGACGATCCCCTGTCCGACGGGCACGGGCACTTGTACCACGAGCCCCGTTACCACGAGCACGGTCGTGCCGACGACCCCCACGCAGGCGACCGCACTCGCCGGCATCAATACGACGATAACCAATTTCATGAACACGGTCAACCTGAAAGGCGCGTCCCTTACAGGATCGGACCTCGCGCCCTACGTGGACCCGAACTACCTATATAACGGCGAGGGCGCGGCCGCGTGGGAAGCGAACGTGGCCGCTGGTCTGGCGGGGTATGCCTTGACATTCTCCGGCTCCAGATCAACTCCCTCGACGCTTCAACAAACATCGCCGACGTCACGTTCCAGATCACGCAGACCAAGAACAGCGTGACCATGTCCCAGCCGGTAGAGACGAACTTCAAACAGATAAACGGCGCCTGGCCCGTGGCTCATCACGGGCAACGGCCACATAGCCGATGCTTATGCTCAGACCTGGGCGTGGTACCGGCCGGTCAGTCCGGGCGTCTATCAATATGGCATGGATCTCACGCTTGCCGTCGGCGACCCGCTGCAAAATAACGTGAAGTCCGTCACCGTCTCGGGCCCGGACGGCTCAGGCATTAACAAAGACGTTGTCCCCCTCATTTGCAGCTACAATGCCGCCGACTGCAACAGCGGGGCGTGCCCTCTCTGCGAGAACTCTCACGGCAGCAGCGGTGCCCAGAAGGCCTTCGAGCTCGATCTTTCGAGCTGGCCGTCCTCCCTTCCCGCGACGTATACTTTTACCCTCACCACGGCAAGCGGGACCCAAACCTACACCACCACGGTCACCAATGAATTCGGCTTCGAGGCAGACGGAGTTACACCGGTCCCCGCCGACTATCCCTGGATGACGTTCAAAGGGGGCAACCCGATCTTGAGCCAGATCCTGGATGGGAACGGGGGCCAACCCCTGACCGGCACGGTCTATGTCCCCGTGTGGGTCCAGGACATACAGGACCCGCCCCACTTCAATTACGAAGGCCCCGGCGGGAACAGCAACAGCGTCAGCAACATTGACATCGAAGCCTCATGGACGTCGGGAGGCTTCGCCATACCGGGGCAGGTGAACCCCTTCACCATCACCATACCGGCGGCGACCAACGTCACCCCTTATGCTTGCGGAAGCGGGACCTGCTACACCATCACGTTCAAGGACCAGAACGGCCAGAATCAGACGGGCCAGATCCAGGGCGGATGGTTCGGCTACGACGCGGGCTACGGCAACGCGGGCGACAGCTCCGCAGGCGGGGCCTTTACCAACAACGGCGTGGAAGTCACACAGTAAAAGAATGCTCTTAAGAGGACTACTGAGAGGGAGGCTTACTTTGAGAAGTTGTTTCACTGTTCTGTGTGCGGCGCTGATGGCGGTTGCAGTATCCGGTGCGGCGGGAGCGACGCCCATGGACCCTATCGCCTGGCAGACCTACGACGCCTTTTCCGGAGCGAGTCTCAATAACACGCTCTGGACAGTGGATCACATGGACGGCGCGTTGACCACGGGCGCCGGGGCGGGACTTACCCTTACCCCGAATTCCCTGTCCGGCGGGGGCAAGAACAGGGTCGCCATCGACGCAACGCTCTCCATCGGCCAGACGGGCTTCTTAGCGGTGCAGGTCCCGTTCTCTATTGCCAGCGAGGGGACGCCGGCGAACGGCGGCGCCGAAAGTTTCCAAATCGAGCTTGACGATTATTATGGCAATAATTACAGCAATGTCATTTGGGGCATTGCGAATAATTTTAGCTCGGACGGCGCCGTTTATAACGGGACGCTCTTTAATTCTTCCTCGACCGCGAACCAGGTAGGGAACAGCCAAAACACGTCCGTCAGTACTGGCCGGCTAGGTCTTCATATACAGCAAAAACACGCTCACCATGTACTATAACGACGGCACGGGCTGGCATCAGCTCGCCGCCACTTCCACGGCGGAATGGACTTTTCCGTTGATCTTCTCAGTGCGAGCGGAAATAAATAACTCCGGCTCTCTCACCGTCGTGGTCCCGGATGTTCAGTACAGCCAGACTGCCCCCGTCCCGGTCTCCCTCTCCTCCGGCTGGAACCTCATCTCCCTGCCCGTGCAGCAGGCGAACACGGCCATCGCCTCAGTGCTTTTGACCATCCAGGGCGCCTATGAGGTGGTATGGGCCTATTCCAACGGGGCATGGAAGGTCTACGACCCCAACGATACGGCGGGGAGCACGCTTAAGACCATGCAGGCGGGAATTGGGTACTGGATAAAGACGACCGCGAAAAATACGCTCTACGTCTCGGGGTCTACCCCTTCATCTTCGATTCAACTCGGCTCCGGATGGAACCTTGTCGGCTACAACGGGGCCTGCACAACGCCCTCGGCGGCCCTCTCCTCTGTATCTTCAAGCCTTCAGGTCCTGTAGGGCTATTCCTCCTCTACAGGCTGGGAGTCCTACGACCCAACGAACGGCGCCCAGCCTAGCACCTTCAAGCTCTGTCCGGGCGCGGGCTACTGGATCGACGTCATCGGGACGCCGACGTGGACGATGCCGTAGGGGGGCTTCTTTCGCCTTGCCCGGCCTTTCTATAAACAAATAGTACTAACTGCCGCCCATGTTCGCATTTAGTACAGCTATATGCTATCATGGTGAGCAAATGGTAAGACGAGACTTCTGGATTCATCGCATTCAAGAACAACTGCAGCAACGTTCGGTCCTGTGGCTCTCGGGCGTGAGGCGCGTCGGAAAAACATACCTTTGTAAAAGCATACCTGGCATTGAATATTTCGACTGCGAACTGCCTCGGGTACGCCGTGAGATGGAGGACCCCCAGGGCTTTCTTGATGGCTTAAAAGGACGAACAATCGTCTTGGATGAGGTCCACCGGCTCGACAATCCGTCGGAGGTCCTCAAAATTGCGGCCGACCACTACCCTGAAACCAAAGTAATCGCAACAGGCTCCTCAACACTCGGCGCTTCCTCCAAATTCAGGGACACACTGACCGGTCGTAAGACCGAGTTATGGCTTACGCCGATGATCTCATCGGATCTTGAGGCTTTTCAAAGAACCGACCTCGCCCATCGTTTTCTTCGAGGTGGCCTGCCCCCGTTTTTTCTATCTGCAGAAATACCGGATCGGGATTTTGTGGAGTGGATGGAAGCCTACTGGGCTAAGGACATCCAGGAGCTTTTCAGGCTCGAACGCCGCCACCCGTTCTTGAAGTTTGCCGAGCTGCTTCTTGCTCAGAGCGGCGGTATTGTCGAAGCAAGTAAATTCTCGAAACCGTGTGAAGTGAGCCGGACGACTATTACGAATTATCTCTCGATGCTCGAAACAACATTCATCGTAAACATCATACGGCCTTTCAGCTCGCATCGTCCTACAGAAATTGTCGCGGCGCCCAAAGTATACGCCTTCGACACGGGCTTCCACTGCTACTACCGAGGATGGCGCGATTTGCGACGGGAGGACATGGGGATGCTCTGGGAGCACTATGTGATGAACGAGCTTTTCGGGAGGCTCCAGACAAGAAAGTTATGCTACTGGCGAGATAAGAGTAACCATGAAATCGATATCATAGTCGATGTGCGCGGCCGCGATCCGATAGCGATCGAATGTAAATGGTCCGCGTCGGATTTCGATGCCAAAAATCTTCAAATCTTCAGGAAACGGTATCCTGCGGGTGAGAATTTCGTTGTCTCTGCGGACGTTGATAGACCTTTCTTACGCACCGTTGGGAATGTGACCATTAAGTTCATGGGCCTTATCGATCTTGTCAATGCCCTGCAACAAAACCTTCACTCCGGCTTGGACGGCGCCGGCGAGGCGTTGCTTAATTAACCGAAAATGCGATCATCTTGCGTAAGGAGACATCAGATGAAGAAGTATTTTGCGGTATCGATCGCCCTATTTTTTGTCTTTTGCTCGTCGAGCAGGGTTAACGCCGCCGTCTATAGCTATGCCTCCCTGAATTACCCCGGCGCTTCGCCGACGTATGCCATCGGCATCAACGATGCGGGCACGGTCGTCGGCTTTTACGGGACTCCCGGGAATAGCAAAGGCTTTTCCCTGAGCGGCGGGACGTATACCCCACTGAGTTACGGTGGTTACTCGATGGAGGCGCACGGCATAAATAACGGGGGCACGATCGTCGGCCTTTACGAAGGCAGCGGGGTCAACAACGGCTTTTCCCTCAGCGGTGCAACCTATACTCCCATCGCTTACGGCGGCGCTGGTTACGATACGTCCGTCTACGGCATCAATAATAACGGCATGATCGTCGGCTGGTATTGCCTCAACGGAGGGCAGAATTACGGCTTTTCCCTGAACGGAGGAACCTCTGCCAGAATAAATCCCGCAGGCGCCGTCAAGAGCCGTGCCGTAGGCGTCAATGATTCCGGCACGATAGTCGGCTACTACAAAGATGCAAGCGGCAAGATGCACGGCTTTTCCCTGACCGGCGAGACTTATGCGACCCTCGATTACCCCGGCGCTTCGGCGACTCAGGCCATGGGCATCAATAATGCGGGCACGATCGTCGGCGTGTACATGGACGCGAGCGGCAAGATGCATGGCTTTTCCCTGACCGGTGCGACTTATGCGACCCTCGATTACCCCGGCGCTTCGGCGACCGAGGCCACGGGCATCAACAGTGCGGGCACGATCGTCGGCGCGTACGAGGACGCGAGCGGGAAATACCATGGCTTCGTGACGACGCCGGCGACTATCCTCTCCTCCGGCTGGAACCTCATCTCGCTGCCCTTGCAGCAGGCGAACGCGGCCATCGCCTCCGTGCTCTCAGGGGCTAGCCGGCGCCTATGAGGTGGTCTGGGCCTATCCCAACCAGGCATGGCAGGTCTACGATCCCAACGACGCAGGCGGCAGCACCCTGAACACCATGCAGGCGGGAAATGGGTACTGGATAAAGATGACCTCTGGAAAGCAGCTCTCCGTCTCGGGAACTTTGCCGTCTTCGTCCGTTTGGCTTAGTCCCGGATGGAACCTTGTCGGCTACGACGGGCCTTCATGCACGGCGGCCTCATCCGCCCTCTCCGGCCTGGCGGGGAACCTTCAGGTCCTGTGGGGCTATTCGTCTACAAATTGGCAGTCCTACCCGGCAAGCTCCGGCCTCCAGCTCTGCCCCGGCGCGGGCTACTGGATCGACGTCAACGATGAGGCGAAGTGGATGCTCCCCGTCTCAAGCGGCGTAAGCGGGACCGCAGCAGTCGGCTCGCCAATCCCGAACGCCACGGTGGGCCTGGTCGACAGCAACGGCAATACGCTCAGCGGGACCACGGCGGCGGACGGCTCCTTCACGATCTCCGGGACGGCCGGCCTCACGCCGCCGTTCATGCTCAAGGTCGCGTCGGGAGGCACTAACCTTTACAGCGTGAGCGCGGACTCAAATACGAGTACGACCATCAACGTAACCCCCCTCACCGACATGATCGTCCGCTCCTGGTACGGCGCGCAGGGCACGGCCGTCGGCAGTGCGTTCGCGAGCCCGGCGTCGAATACCCCGCCCAACCCGACGGACGTCTTCGCGTTAGGCACGACGGTCACGTCCATGGTGCAGCCATGGCTCGCGGCCCAGGGGGTAAATACTGCATCCTTTAACCCGATCTCCACGTCCTTTGAGGCAGGCACAGGGACAGGCATCGACGCGGTAATCGGCCTGACGACCGACAGCGCGTCCGGCGGGAACATCACGGCGGTAATCAACCCTAACCCCTCGGCCCAAAACCCGACGACGCAGAACATCACGATCACCCCATCCGTCGGCAGTGGCCTCACCATCACGAGCACGCCGACAGTGGGTGGGAATCAGGGAAGCCCCACCGTTACGAGCGTAGCCGTGCCGACGAACCAGACGCAGCAGACCGCCCTCGCGGGTATGTTCGCGACGCTTACCAGTTTCGCCAATACGGTAAATACGAAGGGCGCCGGCCTAGCAATACATA
>CAVTDX010000130.1:0-7390 GCA_963733345.1 uncultured delta proteobacterium | reverse complement strand
TGCCATACATTTGGGCATATCAATTGCGCTGAAAGTTCTTCCGAGGTCATTCGTGAAGATTGCCTGGGAAATCAACACGCAGCCAAACAAATTGCGAATTTACATTTCCATTCATTCGCTTATCCATATGGGGCCTTCAACCTATCGAGCAAGCGCGTAATTTCGAGCTTGTACGGGAGTGCGCGCAGCATCGAACCAGGTATTAATGCTGATAAAATTGATCTAGCCGCCCTCAAGAGCGTTGCCTTATCTGAATCTACGGGTTTGAAAAGACTGAAACTATGGTTGGAGGAATTGAATGACTCCGGCGGCTGGCTCATTTTTTTTTCACATGATATCAGCCAAACCCCGTCCGAATGGGGATGTTCTATAGGATTGTTTGAACGAATACTTGAAGAAAGCATCGATAAAAAATTTCAAATCACGACAGTTGCGGAAACAATGAAAACGGTCCGTCTCACTTCACGTGGATAACCAGGCTTACCGCAGTAGAGTTTCCGGCGGCGTCAAGCCCTTTGTGCGAGTCTGTAGGGCGAGTCCTCCGGCATTGAATCGACCAGCCTGTCACAGCGATCCGTATGCCTTTTAAGGAGCAAGCAACGTGACGACCGACACCGCCGAGAATATAACCATCACGGCAGAAGATCCCGGGAGAAGGACTCTCTCGCTCTTCTACCTCTGGACCTTTGTCCTGGCGTGCCGCCCCCAGGACCTGCTCCCCTTCCTGGAACGTTTCCACCCGGCCCTGCTGCTCGCCCTTGCGACGTTTCCCTGCCTGTTTGCGCGAGGCAGCGCGCTGAGGACCTCCTTCAGCAACAAACAATTGAGGCTGTATGCGCTCTTTATCGTGATATTGGGCCTGGGCGTCCCTTTCAGCTACTATCCCTGGTCCTCCCTCCTCGCGCTTTTTACCAGGTACATCAACGCCGTGCTTTTTGTGATCTGTTTCTACGCTCTGGTCGACTCGGTCCCGCGTCTGAAGGCCACGCTGCTCTCATTGTGCATCGGCATGACGTTCTATGGGCTCTTTTCGCTTGCTTCAGGAACGTTGGTCGACAGTCGTCTTGTTTTCGGGGCGGTGTTCGATCCCAACGACCTCGCCTTCGTCATCGTTTCCCTACTTCCGTACAATTTTCTTTTTATCGGACGGCAAAATTTCTGGCTCACCAGGCTCTTCTGTCTGACGAACCTGGTCATCGGGCCGATTATTGTGCTCATGACGGGGTCTCGCGGCGGGTTTATCGCCTTCGCAATAGTCGTTCTCATGCTCGTATTCGTGAAGAACCACACGTTGAAACCGGGATACAGAGCGCTGCTGGCCGTTCTTCTCGTTGCGATCGCCGTGCCGGTCGGGAGCGTCGTCGACCTTTCACGCTTCCGAACTATTCTGAATGTGCAGGAAGACTACAATTACACGGGCGATGAGGGGAGATGGGAGATATGGAAGACCGGGCTTCGCCTGATGGTCCAGAACCCCGTCGCCGGCGTGGGCATGGAATGCTTCAGCCAGGCCATCGGGCAGGACAGAGAGCAACGTGGTGAAAAGCCCAAGTGGCAAGAGGCGCATAATTCGTGGGTTCAGGTGGGAACCGAGACAGGCCTGGCGGGTTTTTTGCTGTTCGGCCTCCTCAATTTGAACGCCTACAGGAGTTTCAATAGGGCGAGAAAAAGAGGGCGCGGCGATCTGCAAAGGATAGGCGAATTGGCGTTAATCGGTTTCGCGGGTCATTTCGCGAGCGCGATGTTCCTCTCCCAGGCATATTCATTCTACTGGGCCTTCTATATGGGGTTCGCCGCAGTCCTCATCCGGCTGCTCTGGAGTGGAGAAAATGAACAGACGTCTTAGCATCTCCTCCTCGGCCGAGGCGAGCAAAAAAAAACCCATTCTTCGGTTTCTTACGGTAGCCCTGTCCCAGCTGCGGTCCCTTTCTCCTTCCGAATTCCTTCTCGCCGTCGGACAATCGCTGTTTCGGAACGATCCTATCCTTGTCTACATGAGAGAGCTGGACCGGACAGAACCGGAGAAACAGGGAGGATGGGCGAACGTCAAGTCAGAAAAGGGGCGCCTGGAAGAACTCGAGACCATTGCATCGGACTTTGCCAAGCCCCCTTGGGAATTCAGGTGTCATCGTTACGACGGCGTCACCGATTTCTTCATGGTGAAAAATGCGGGAGTGGTTCAGAACATTGCCTGGATCTATTACGAGGGCGATCCGAATCGGACGCTGCGTCTCCAAAGCAAGGAGGCGGAGGCAAAGTATGGCCTCACCATGCCCGCCTTCCGCGGAAAGGGTTTAGCCGCCGCCACGCTCTGCTCGATGGCTTCCTTTCTCGGCAAGCGTTCGTTCCGCCGGCTTTTCGTGACCGTTCACCGCGATAACTCTTCGTCTATCTCAACCATTGAAAAGGCCGGGTTCCGCCGTGTGGGAGAGATGCGCCTCAGAAAAGTGCTCGGCATCCAGATATCCAGGCCCTTTACCCTATCGCGAGGTGCAGGATGATTTCAGTCATGGAAATTCACGAGGACCAGAGAGACTACTGGGATAGGGAGGTGAGCCGCTTCGACTTTGTTCACCCTCTGAACGCCTTCGGCTGGGGTCAGGTCAGGACCGTAAACGGATGGGCGCCGACGTACCTCGTGGCAAAGAGAGGCGACAGGGTTGCAGGCGCAATCATGTACATGACGAAGCGTCTTCCGGGGACGGGCTTGTCCATCATGTACGGTCAGAAAGGCCCCCTTTGGGAAGCCGGCGACCGGGAGACCTTTTACAGTCTTCTCGCGAGGCTGCGGGACGACGCGCGCCTCAAGAAAGCCATTTTTCTCAGGATCGACCCGAATATGCCCGAAGAGATGATCGCCTGCGATGATCCTTTCGCCTCATGCGGCTTCATTCATCTCGATCACCGGTGGAGCTTCTGGAACTCCCCGAGGGACGTATACCGGATAGACCTGAAGGGCGCGGCAAACGAGAATGAGCTGTTCGACCTTCTCGACCGTGACGCGCGTAGGTGCGTCCGTAAAGCGTATAAAGAAAAAGTGAGCATACGGCCGGCGGATTCGATAGAAGAACTGAGGACATTCTATGACATCTTCAAGGACTTCTCCGTCTCAAAAGGCTTCATGTCGCGAGGTCTCGCCTATCAGGAACGCCTATGGAAAGAGTTTATCTCGAGGGGGAACGGGAGGCTGTTCCTCGCTATATACGAGGGCCGCATCATCGGCGGCTTGATCTGCCTCATCTTCGGAAGAAAATGTCTGGCCATGCACATGGGCACGCCCTACACGTACCAAAAGCTTCAGACGTACTACGCCTACGTGTGGGAGAGCATCAAATGGGCCTGGCAGGAAGGCTGCGAGTGGTACAGCTTTCGCGGGGTAGGCACGACGCCGACCCAGGAGGCTTTCAAACGAAAATTCGGACCTAGGGTCGTCTCTCTTGTCGGTTACTACGATCTGCCCGTCCACCCTTCGATCTATCGCCTCTTCAATTATTGCGAGTTCCGCCTCTTTCCGGACACCTGGAAATCACTCCTGAGGCTGAGGAAAAGGCTCAGTCAAGCGGTGCGCCGGCCGGCGGGGGCCGGATGCGAATACCAACAAACATAGGTCGCACGCAATGCTTACCATACTCCTGAAAGTCATAGAGATCGCCGTCGGCATCCTGCTTTGTTACGTTTCCCTGTCGACAGCCTACCTCCTTTTTCTCGCGGTCGCATTCCTGGTTGCCAAAGATGCCGAAGGACCGGCCAGGACCAGGCTGCGCCGGTTCGCAATCCTCGTTCCGGCGCACAATGAAGAGCTAGTCATCGGGGCCCTTTGCAAGAACCTCCTTGCCCTCGACTATCCTCAGGACCACTACCGTGTTTTTGTGATCGCCGACAACTGCACGGACCGCACGGTCGAGCGTTGCGGCGCCTATCCGGTGACGCCCCTCGTCAGGCAGGACCCGACGAGAACGGGCAAGGGACACGCCATTGCCTGGGCGCTGGCTCAAATACCCCTTGACAGCTTTGACGCGGTCTTCCTGATCGATGCGGACACCCTCGCGGACAGCCGGATATTGACCGAGTTGAGCGTCCACCTGGACCGGGGGGAACAGGCCATCCAGTGCTGCAACTCAATCGGCAACCGCGAAGAGAGCTGGTTCACCGGCGTCCTCTACGTGTCGCGGACTGTCAACAACCTCCTCTACCATCACGCGAAATACAAGCTCGGCCTCTCCTCCTACCTCATGGGAACGGGCATGTGCTTCACCGCCGCGCTCCTCAAAAAGAAAGGCTGGACCGCCTTCACCATCGGCGAGGATTGGGAATATTCGACCCATCTGGCCGAGGACGGGGTTGGGATAGCCTTTGCAAGAGACGCGGTTGTTCGCCATCAGGAATCGAGCTCGCTCAACCAGGCAACGAGCCAGCGATTGCGCTGGTCCCGGGGCAGGTTTTCCGTCTCCGCCAAAATCGGCACAAGGATGTTTTGGAAGGGTGTGCGGCGGGCAGACCCGGTCCTCCTCGACGCCTCGCTTCCCCTGATCTTTCCAAACTATTCCTTGCTCGCAAACCTCACCTGCCTCTTGCTGATTCTTTCTCTGCTCCTGCCGTCCTTCCCGTTGCAGTCCATTTTTCGCGTCGCAGCGATGTCGGCCATTGCGGGACAGGCGTTCCTTCTCATTGCAGGGGCCTGTCTGGCAGGGTCTTTTTGGAATTTCTTGTGCTCGATCATAAGAATCCCGCTTTTCCTCTGCTGGAAGCTGGCAATCGATTTTGTGAGCGCGACGGGCATATATCGGGGCAGAAGCTGGGTCCGGACGGCGAGGTCGCAAGATACGACGCTTGCGGAAGAAAGCGAAATAGGGGAAATATATGGAAAAAGCGGCCGGTAGAGAAGCGCCCCGCATGAAAGGGCAGGATAACAAGATCAATCTCCTCTTCGTTCTCCTCCAGATGTCTGCCGGAGGCGCCGAACGGGTGGCGCTCAACCTCGCGGAGAACCTCGACAAGTCTCTTTTCAACGTGTACGTGGCATTCTTCTCCGGAGGCAACCTTGAGCCAAGGTTTCGAGCCTGCGCCAACGGAATGATGCACATACCCAAGAAACAGGGGTTCGATCCGAACGCGGTAATCTTTCTCGCCCGCCTCATACGGCGCAAGGCGATAGACGTCATCAATCCCCATCACTACGCGCCTTTTTTTTACAGTCGGCTTGCGGCAAGCACGGCTTGGGGAAAGAGGGTAGTCTACACCGAACATTCGGTGCCCGACCTGCAAAGATTCACCCCGTTGTACAAGATCTTGAATCGATCTTTTCTCGCCGGCGCGAACACCTGGTTCATCGGCGTCTCCAGGGAGGTAGCGGCCCTCATGAAAAATACCTTTCCCTCAAGGCGGGAAAAGGTGATCTGCATTCCGAACGGCGTTGCCATTCCCGAGTCGGCGCCCGACAACAGGCGAGAGGAACTCCGCAAAGACCTCTCGATTGGGCCGGGGTCTTTTGTCATAGGAACCGTGGCGAACTTCCGGCGGGTAAAGAACCACGCGTGTCTTATCAGGGCATTCAGATCTCTGGCCGCGGTCCGCAATAATGTCTGCCTCGTCCTGGTAGGGAAAGGTTATCCCGGGGATATGGAGAATACGGAAAAGGAAATTATGGACCTCGTCCTTTCATACGGCCTGGAGGGGAAGGTGATCTTTACGGGTTATCGGGAGGATGTAGGCGAGCTGCTCCCGGCCTTCGATCTGTTCTGTCTCCCTTCCCTCTCCGAGGGCCTGCCCCTCAGCGTCCTCGAAGCGATGGCCAGGCGGGTCCCGGTTGTCGGCAGCGATGTCCGAGGCATAAGAGAAGTCGTTTTGCCGGGCGAAACGGGAATGCTTTTTCCGTCGAACGATGACGGCGCACTTGCACAGGTCCTGGAAGCCTTAATGGAGAACAGGGCCTTGAGGCAGCGGCTTGCCGAGAACGGATTTCTCTTTGTTGAGAGAGAGCACGGGCTCGGTCAGTGGGTAAGACGGCACGAAAGGCTGTTTGCCGGCATAGCGGGACATCATGAACGCTCCTGAAAGGATCCTCTTTATTGGGGAAGGATCGAAGCTTGCGGGCGCGGAAACCTATATGATCAATCTGCTCAGGTCGCTGCCCGCCGCCGGGAACATGAAGCTCTTTGTGGCCCTCTGCTACGACGGACCGGTGAGAGAGAAGATCGGCAGCGCTGCTCAGGTCGTAGACCTCTGCGGCCGGGACAATTACGCGTCAATCCTGAGGATCGTCGATTTCGTGAAGAAGAACGGAATACAGATCATTCATCTGATCGATGTGAAGGGGACCGTGCTTGGCGCAATCGCCTCCCTGTTTCTGCGGGACGTGAAAGTCGTCGTCACGCTCCACGGGCTTCCCGAGTACCCCCTGCCGTTGAGCCGCAGGATCAAACACGCCTGCGCCCTCCTCATCTATTTCTTGTTTATGAGATTTGCGGCAGACTGCGTCATCTGTGTTTCCAGGGACCTTCAAAGGAAATTCAGAAGGAGGATAGGCGCCGGGAAGATCCGCACAATCCATAATGGCCTGGCGACGGGGGCAGACAAGCCGCACGCAAAAAGAAACAGGAACGGATCGCGCTTAGTCGGCGCCATTGGCCGTCTCGACGAGGTGAAGGGCCACAGATTCCTCATCGTTGCAGCCGCCTCCGTTCTTCAGAAGGTCCGGAACACCGCCTTCCATGTCGCCGGGACGGGCCCCCTTCTTGCTTGTCTCCAAGCCCAGGCAAACGAGCAGGGAATAGGAGACAAGATAGTCTTCCGCGGCTTCGATCGGCAGCCTCGCTTGTTTCTCGAAGAGATCGACATCTTCGTTTTGCCGTCGCTTCACGAAGGGATCCCGTACGCCCTGCTCGAGGCCATGTACTGCTCCAAGCCCGTCGTCTGCTCGAACGTCGGCGGCATCCCTGAAATCGTCGAGCATGGAAAGGACGGCATACTGGTCCCCCCGAAGGACCCGGCCGCTTTGAGCACGGCTCTTCTACGCCTGATCGACGACCCGGAATACTCTGCTTACCTGGGGAGAAACGCCAGAAGGAAGATCGAAGAGCGCTTCACTTCGAGTCTCATGGGGAACAGGACGTACGAATTGTACTGCCGTCTCTTCCGATAAAGGTAGATGCCTCAAAACAGCAGACACCCAAAACAAGGATTATATGGAGGCGCCGATGAAGGTAGGAATCGTTGGATGCGGGCTTAATTCAAATTACCATATTAACTTTTCGAGAAATTACGAAGGCGCGGTCATCGTAGGGGTCGCAGACGCCGATGAAGCGAAGGCCCGGTCGTGCGCCGACAAGATGGGCGCCAGGGGTTATCGCACTGTCGGCGACTTGCTGGAGGAGGAAAAACCGCAGGTGAT
>CAVTDX010000129.1:0-4186 GCA_963733345.1 uncultured delta proteobacterium | reverse complement strand
TTCGACGACGTATTGCTGCATGCGCGAAGTGAGGGCCACCATGGCAAGGTTGTGGGCGTTCATGATGTTGTTGATGTCGCCTGTGAGACCGAGGGAAAACTCGGTCAGGGGGATCGCCTGGGCATTGCCGCCGCCTGCCGCGCTGCCCTTTACGTTCATGGTAGGTCCGCCCGAGGGCTGACGATCGCGCCGAAACCTTCCATCCCCTCTTGCCCATGCCTTCGACGAGGCCCATGGAGACGGTCGTCTTCCCCTCCCCGAGCGGGGTCGGCGTAATAGCGGTCACCTCGATATACTTGCCGTCCGGCTCATTCTTCAGCCGGTCGATTATCTTCATGAAATCGACCCTGCCGATACGGCCGTATCCTATTACCTCGTCCTTCTTCAGCCCCATTTCTTCGCCCAATTGCCAGACCGATTTCATGTGCTGCTCAGCCGCCTCAGAAATTTGCCAGTCCGCCATCTTAGTTGCGTCGTACGCCATAGAGGCCTCCTTAGAATAGTGTTATCCGATTGCGTTCGGGTTGATCGTCCTTTCCGCGACTTATCCGGTTTTTTCCTTTTTTTCTCTGTCTCCACGACAAGCATAAAGCGTGCCGCAAGACGCGCACCTCCATAACGCTGCTGCTCATGCCGCTCCGTCCTTTTTCGAGCCTCAGCACGTGACTGAGACAACCTGACATAATTGCAAGAATGATGCTACAAACTATCATATGTAACGGTCGTTAGCAAGTATTTCGGCATTTGTCAAGGGATGGATTGCCGGCGCGGAAATGTGCTATAAATGTGCATGTTCGTCGATTCCCACTGTCATTTGGAGCTTGAAGAGTACGACGGGGACCGCGATGCTGCGATCAAGCGGGCATTAGGGGCCGGCGTCTCCTGCATGCTCACCGTCGGGACGGAGGTGCGCTATTTTCCCAAAGTCGTGGAGATCATAGAGGCTTACCCGCAGCTTTACGGCGCTTTGGGCATCCATCCCCACAATGCGAAACATTATTCCGATGAAACCGAGGAAGCCGTCAGGGAATGGCTGAAGCATCCCAAGGTCGTCGGCTGCGGCGAGATCGGCCTCGATTTCTACAGGGACTACTCGCCGCGTTCTTTGCAGATCGAGGCCTTCCGGCGGCAGTTAGAGCTAGCCAAACACGCCCGACTCCCGGCGATCATCCATTCCAGGAATGCCAAGCGGGAGACGCTCGACATCATCAAAGAGGCGCGCCTCGGGGACCGCAAGACCGTGGTCCACTGCTACTCCTACGACCTTAAGACCGCTCGTAAGCTGCTCGATATGGGGATCTACCTCTCTATCCCCGGCACGGTCACCTACCCCGGCGCCGGGCTTACAAAAATCGTGCGCTACGCACCGCTCGAAAGCCTGCTCTCCGAGACGGACGCCCCGTTTCTGGCCCCCCTGCCAAAAAGGGGGAGCAGGAACGAACCGGCCTTCGTGAAACTCGCGGTGGAAAAGATCGCCCTGATAAAGGAAAGGCCGGTCGAGGAAGTCGCCGCGGCCCTGGCCGACACGTTCAAGACTGTGTTCCTTCCTGGAAAGAAACACGGCGGGGAGACTTAAGCATGAAACCGGCCGTGATTATCGTCGACATGCTTGAAGAGACCTACGGCAAAGAGGGGGGAATACCGCCGGAGCTGGCGAAGATCGTCGCCCCGGTGCGCGATTTCCTCAAAAGCTGCCGGGCGCTCTCCATCCCTGTCATATTCGCCTGCGACAGCTTCCTTGAAGGGGATTTCATCTTCAAGGGGAGAATGAAGCCCCATTCCATAAGGGGGACGGCGGGCAGCCGGCCTGCAGCCGCCATGGCGCCTGCGCCCGAGGACATCGTGCTGCCGAAAAGGAGGTTCAGCGCCTTCTTCAAAACGGACCTCGACCAGACGCTCCGCACCATGCAGATCGATACGGTGGCGGTGGCGGGCATCAACACGCATTTCTGCGTCATTGCCACTGCCCTGGACGCCGTCTGTCACGACTTCTACACGATCCTCCTCGAGGACCTGAGCGCCGCCTTCAAGCCGGAGATCCATGCCGCGTTCATGGACGCCTACCGGAAGTCGGCCATGTATCCCCTGTTCACAGTCGCCACAGGAGAGGAGTTCCTCACGCGTCTTCACAATGACGAAGCTTAGGCGATCCGTATGCATTTGGGGGTTAGTCCTCCTTGCCGGCGCGGGTCTCGGCTGCTATCTCTCCAGCCTGCCTGCCGCATCCCCCGTCCGCCGCGCCGCCGTCGCGGAAAAGGGGGCCATCTCGGTCTTCTTTCCGAATGAGCAGGGCAGGCTGGAGAGAAAAACAGTAGAGGGGGCGAAGCCGCTGTCAGACAAAGAACGGACCGAGATCCTGACTGAGGGAATTGAAAGAGGCGCGGTCTATACCGGACCGGCTCAAAGTTTACGAGTTGGCCATGGGCGAGGACGGCGTGCTATACTTAAATTTGTCGAAGGAGTTTCTCGACGCCGACAGCCCCGCAAGAGAAGTCTCCATGGTTTACAGCATCGTCAACTCCTTTGCGGCAAGTTTTCCCGGGGCGCGGTCCGTCCAGCTCCTGGTCGAGGGAGCGCCGGTCTGCACGAGGAGCGGATTTCTCTATATCCTGAAGCCGCTGAAGTTCAACAGGGAATTGCTGGAGGATTAAATGCTCGATCCGAGATTGATAAGGGAAAGGCCGGATGTGGTGAGGGAAAGCCTCAAAAATAGGGGGTACGCCTTCGACCTTGAAAACCTGATCGGGATAGACGGGCGGAGGAGGGAGCTGATCAGGCGCGTCGAAACGATGAAGAGTGAGCGGAACGCCACCTCCGATGAGATCGCGAAGCTGAAAAAGAGCGGCGCCGCCGCCGAACAGATAGAGCGCCTCCGGGCGCTTGGAAAAGAGATAGAGAAGTGGGAGCAGGAGCTTAAGCGCGTGGAAAACGAATGGGAGGCCCTGAGCCTCGAAATTCCGAACATCCCCCATGAGTCCGTCCCGGTCGGAGCGGGCGAGGAGCAGAACGAGGTCGTCAGGACATGGGGGGAGAAACCAGGCTTCCATTTCGAGCCGGCCGCCCATTGGGACCTTGGAGAAAGGCTCGGCATCCTCGACTTCAAGAGGGCCGCGAAGATCACGGGGGCGAGGTTCACCCTCTATAAATCCGGCGGCGCTCTTTTGGAAAGGGCGCTCATCAACTTCATGCTCGATCTCCACGTGCGCGAGCACGGCTATACGGAGGTGCTGCCGCCCTTCCTGGTGAACAGGGACAGCATGACCGGCACCGGGCAGCTCCCGAAGTTCGAGGAAGAGCTCTTTAAGCTGACCGACCCCGACTACTTCCTGATACCGACCGCCGAAGTGCCGGTGACGAACATCTTCAGGGACGAGATACTAAAGGAAGGCGACCTGCCTGTCAAGTATGCAGCCTACACGCCCTGCTTCAGAAAAGAGGCCGGCGCCCACGGGAAGGACACGAGGGGGCTCACCAGGCAGCACCAGTTCAATAAGGTGGAGCTGGTGAAATTCAGCCTGCCGGGGGAGTCTTACTCGGAGCTCGAGGGGCTGCTCCTCGATGCGGAGGACGTCCTGAAGAAGCTCGGCATCCACTACCGCGTCTCTCTCCTCTCCACGGGAGATTTAGGGTTTTCCTCGGCAAAGACCTACGACATCGAGGTGTGGCTCCCCGGTCAGAACATCTACAGGGAGATCTCGTCGTGCAGCAACTTCGGGGATTTCCAGGCAAGAAGGGCAAAGATCAGGTACAGGACCGGGACCGGGAAAATCGACTACGCGCACACCTTGAACGGTTCGGGGCTTGCGGTGGGCCGGACCGTGATGGCGGTGATGGAAAACTGCCAGCGCGAGGACGGCGCCGTCGCCGTGCCGGAGGCGCTGCGGCCCTATATGTACGGCATGGAAACTATAGGGGCAGGGTAATCTTCGCGCGCGCCTGCACTTGCGGGCGCGTTTCACCCTATTTTTCCGCCGGGTCTCGCTCGCTTTCGCGATGCGTCCAAAGGGGAGCTCCCCCATCGGTCCTTCATCCGGATTTAAGCAATGCCGGCGGGGTCCTTTCATGTCTTCGCCTTTTTCCCCAGCTTTTTCTCGACCGATGCAATTTTCCCTGCGAGCCTGCGGGATTTGTCTTTCCTTATGTCGAGCTTGGCCGTCGCGTAGACCCTGGCGCAATCCGGCTGGAG
>CAVTDX010000128.1:0-4453 GCA_963733345.1 uncultured delta proteobacterium | reverse complement strand
ACGTTCTACCGCTTCGGCCTTCCAGCATCGCTCCTGCACAGAAGGAAGGTATAAGCGGTCAAATGGCCTCTTTCTTTTTATGAGGGGGAGGCCGGGCACCGCCAAGCGGTCGTGGCTTTGCCGCTGGAGGGGGCGACGCTAGCCCAAGTAATTGCCGCAAGGTATAAAGGAGAACGCCAATGAAAAAGATCACTATTGATCCAGTGACCCGCCTGGAAGGACATGGAAGGATCGACCTCTTCCTCGACGATCAGGGAGAGGTGGCAAACGCCTATATGGTCATTCCCGAGCTCCGGGGGTTCGAGAAATTCTCCCAGGGCAGGCGCGTTGAGGAATTGACGGACATCACCCCCCGCATCTGCGGCGTATGCCCCGAGGCGCATCACCTCGCCTCGACGAAGGCCTGCGACGCCGTCTTCCACGTCGATCCCCCGCCGGCGGCCAAAAAGCTCAGGGAGCTCTTCTACTCCGCTTTCTACGTTGCGGACCACACCGTCCACTTCTACATCCTGGGCGGACCCGACTTCGTCATGGGTCCCGACGCGCCTGTGGCAGAGAGGAACATACTGGGCGTCATCCACAAGGTGGGCGTGGAGATCGGCACGAAGGTGATCGAGGCCAGGGGCAGGGCCATGGACATCATCGGCATGCTCGGGGGAAGAAAGATCCATCCTACCTTCGGACTGCCCGGAGGCGTATCGAAGGCCCTTTCCGAAGAAGAGCGCAAACAGGTCGAGGAAACAGCGGAGAGCTCGGTAGAATTCGCCCAGTTCAGCCTGAAGCTCTTCAAGGACATAGTGCTGGCCAACCAAGGGTATCTCGATTTGATCATGTCCCCCATCTTCACCATGCCTACTTATTACATGGGCATGGTCGACGACAAGAACAAGGTCAACTTCTACGACGGCAAGATCAGGGTCGTCGACCCCGACGGCAAGGAGTTCGTCAAATACAGCCCCGCCGACTATCTGGAGCACGTAGCCGAGCGGGTGGAGCCCTGGACCTACCTGAAGTTCCCGTACTTGAAGAAAGTCGGCTGGAAGGGGCTCGCTTTAGGCAAGGACTCCGGGGTCTATCAGGCGACGCCCCTCTCCCGCCTGAACGCATCGGACGGCATGGCGACGCCGAAGGCCCAGGAGGCCTATGAGGAGATGTACAAGACCTTCGGCAAGAAGCCCGTCCACAACATCCTGGCCACGCACTGGGCAAGGCTGATCGAGCTCCTCTATGCGGCGGAGCGCCTCTTGGAGCTTAGCCGGGACCCGGGCATCACCGACCCCAAGGTGCGCACCATACCGACTTCGATCCCGACCGAAGGGGTGGGCATCGTGGAGGCGCCGCGAGGGACCCTGACCCACCATTACGTTACGGACGAAAAGGGCATTGTCACCAAGGCCAACCTCATCGTGGGCACGACGAACAACTACGCCCCCATCTCCATAGCGGTGAGACAGGCGGCCCAGGGCCTCATCAAGAAGGGCGTGGAAGTGACCGAAGGCATCCTGAACCGGGTGGAGATGGCGTTCCGCCTCTACGACCCGTGCTTCGGCTGCGCCACCCATACGCTGCCGGGGAGGATGCCGCTGGTGATCAATATACGCGACCAGGCGGGGGAGACTATCAGGCAGATCAGGAGGGACTAGGGCGGCCGCGCGACGGCCTGTTCAGAATCGTCCACCCTCCCCTCCCTACCGGTCGGGCGGGTTCCCGGCGGCGCCCTGCTCGCCGCGTGACCTCCGACATCAAGGAGTGGGGACACCCCTCCGAAGGCGCAACGGCGAGAGGAGTGTCCCCCCAACCTCTATCGACGCCTCGGGTCTACGCGGCTCACATTGCATCCACACCTCATCGATTCTTCCATGCCGTCAACCCACCCGCTCCGGCATCGAGCACCACCATGATCGATTCCGGAATTTAGGCGGGGGCGAAACGAATCGTCAGCAGCCCTGTACCGTATTCCTGGACCCCTCTCCCCCTTTACAAATATCCCGGCGCCGCTCTTTGACAACTGAACCGCAGGCAGCCTCACCCGACGGCGGCGCACCCCAACCGGCCGCCGTGTCCGGGGGCGAGAAGAGGGGAGTCGGGGATGGGCGGCGCAAAAAAAGCCGGTGGAAGAGAGTTCCTTGCTTGAAAAGACTCGCGCAAGGGAGTACTATTGGCTATCGTGAAAGGCTCACCCCGGCTTAGGGGCTTTCGCAAAAAACGACGAACGGAAGGAGGCAGTTGTGGCTTACCCGCAAAGGGGCAACGGGGGCGAAAGCGAAACAGCCGGCGTAAATGCGCCGAATCCAAGGATCATAAAGATATTCGGGGCATTCGTCCTCCTTTTGCTCCTCATTGCCGCCGTTTCGAAGGCCTCGAGCTGGCTCGTCGACTGGCTCTGGATGAAGGAGCTCGGCTACGTCTCCCTCTTTGTGCGTCTCATCTGGATAAAGCTCCTCCTCTTCGCGGCCGCGGGCGTCCCGGCGTTTATTTATCTCTGGATCAACGTCTGGATCGCCGCGGGCAAACAGAAAAGCGGCTTCTTCCGCCTGAAAGGCCCGGAGACGGCGGACATCTACGAGTTCCACGCCAGGCCCCTCAGGATAGGCTTGCTCGGCTTCTTCATTTCCCTGGTGGTCGCACTCCTCTTCGGCCTGGCCTATTCAGCGGACTGGGATACCTTTCTCAGGTGCTTCTGGGGCGGACCCTTCGGCAGGCCCGACCCGCTCTTCGGGCTGGACATCGGCTTCTATCTTTTCCGCCTTCCCGTCCTCGAGACAGTGCAGAAGAGGCCTTGCCTTCCTCGCCTTCCTCGCAATACCCTTTACCTTCCTCGCCTATGCGGCGGGCGGGCGGGTTGCATTCAGCCCAGCTTCTCTCAAGAACAGCCGGATGTTCACGCACCTGTCGATCCTCTTCGTCCTCTTTCTCATCATATGGGGCGCGGGCTACCGCCTCGACATCTTCGGGCTCCTCTACGAGAAGCGGGGGGCCGTCTTCGGGGCCGGCTACGCCGACTACCACGTCGTGCGTCCTGCGCTCTGGGTCATGATGGGCGCTACAGCCCTTCTCGCCGCCCTTGTCCTCATCAATCTGAGACAAAGGAGGGTCGGCCTCGTACTCGGAGGCATTGCGGCCTATCTTGTTCTTATGCTCGTATTCCTCGCCATCATCCCGGCCCTGGTGCAAGCGTACATCGTGCAGCCCAACGAATTGGCCCTCGAGAGACCTTTCCTCGAGCACAATATCGCCCTCACGCGGCAGGCTTACCAGCTCGACCGCGTAGAGGAGCGCCCCTTCGGCGCCGTCAACGACCTTACCCTCGCGGCGGCTTCACGCAACAGCGATACGATCAAGAACGTCCGTCTGTGGGATTGGAAGCCGGTTCTCCAGGCATTCAAACAAACTCAGGAGATGCGTCTTTACTACCGGTTTTACCAGGCGGACGTCGACCGCTATCTCCTGCCCGGCGAGGGCTACCGGCAGGTGATGGTCTCGGCGCGGGAGCTGAGCGAGCAGGTCCTCCAGCAGGCGCGCACCTGGGTCAACCAATACCTGGAGTTCACTCACGGCTACGGGCTTGCGATGTGCTACGTGTCCGAATCCACGGAAGGCCATTTGCCCCGCATGGTAGTCAAAGACCTCCCGCCCGAATCCCCGCTCCTCAAGATCACCCAGCCCGCCATCTACTATGGGGAATACATGGGCGGCTACCGCATCGTGAAAACAGGCGTCGAGGAATTCGATTACCCCCAGGGCGACAAGAACGTCTACACAAGATATAAAGGCGCCGGGGGCATCCCTCTCGGCGGCTTCTGGAGAAAGCTGCTCTTCGCCTGGCAGCTCATGGACGCGAACATCCTCGCGTCAAACTACATCACGCCCGAAAGCAGGATCCAGCTTTACCGTACGGTGCGGGAGCGGGTCAGCCTCATCGCGCCTTTCCTCTCCCTTGACCCTGATCCATATCTGGTTGTGAGCGAAGGGAGACTTTTTTGGATACAGGACTGCTACACAATCTCCTCCCGCTACCCGTATTCGGACCCTTATACGAGCAGCCTCAACTACATCCGCAACTCGGTCAAGGCCGTGATCGACGCGTACAACGGCTCGGTCCGGTTCTATGTGAGCGATCCGGACGACCCTGTCCTCGCTGCATACGCCCGCGCCTTCCCCGGCGTCTTCAGGCCCCTTGCCGAGATGCCGGAAGACCTTGCCAACCACATAAGGTACCCCGAGGACATATTCCGCATCCAGACCGACAGGCTCATGACCTACCACATGACGGACCCGAGGGTTTTTTACAACAGGGAAGACGTGTGGGCCCTGCCCAGCATGAAGCGCTCCGACGAAGCCGCCGCCATGGACCCTTACTATACGCTGATCAGGCTGCCGGGGCAGGAGAAGCTGCAGTTCCTGCTCATGCTCCCGATGACGCCCTTTAAGAAGGAGAACATGGTCGCATGGA
>CAVTDX010000127.1:0-16697 GCA_963733345.1 uncultured delta proteobacterium | reverse complement strand
AGGTGCGGGCTATTCCTTTGCGCGCCGTTACACTGGCGTTACAGCTTGTTATGTTCTCTCCTTTGAATAGTATCCTGCCTCTGCTCGGCGGCAGGGCGCCGGAAATCAGGTTGAAAACCGTGGTCTTTCCCACCCCGTTAGGCCCGATGATCCCCATCGTCTCCCCGCGCTTTACGTGAAAGTCCAGATCGTTCACCGAAGCCAGGCCGCCAAAATACTTTGTCAGTCCCCGCACCTCAAGCAGCACCGCGACCCCCGGACCCGCCGCCCGGTCGGGCCTTCATGGACCTGCGCCTGCCGCCGAATCCCGTCCAAAGGTATAGAATTCCCCCTGGGGAGAACCGAAAAATCAAAACAAGGGCGGCGCCGTAAATAACGATTTCATAGCTTGCAAATTCCCTTGTCGCCTCCGTGAGCGCGTTAATGAGAATCACGCCTATTATCTCACTCCGGTAATGCTCTCCGACCCCCCTACGACCACCATAATCAAGAGGATCAACGACTCGTTGAAGGTGAAGAAGCCCGGACTGATGTAGGTTACATAGTGAGCAAAGAAGCTGCCGGCCATGCTGGCGATGAGACACGCCAGGACGAATGTCGTCATCTTGTACCTCATCACTTCGACCCCCAGGGAGGCGGATAAGTCCGCATCCCCCCGGACCCCGGAACACGTCAGCGCGAACCGCGACCTTTCCAGGCGGTAAAAAAGAAAGAGGCTGCATAGGAGTCCCACGAGCATGAGGTAGTAATAGTGGACGCTCCTGTATGAAAACCGGATAGCCAAACCGCCGATCGCGATCGGATTCGGGTAGGGGATGTTGGAAATTCCGGCATCGCCGCCCAGAAAATTCCAGTTCACCAGGACCAGCCTCAGAACCTCTCCAAAAGCCATGGTGACCAGGAAAAAATAAGGCCCCCGCAGTCTGAGGCATGGATAGCCAACCAGCGCCGCCGCAACTGCGCCCATCAGTCCGGACAGAGGGAGGGCGAGCCAAAACGACAGGCCAAGCTCCATCACCAGTAGAGTTGAGGTATAGGCCCCGATAGCCCAAAAACCGGCGTGGGCGAACGATACTTGGCCCGTGCTCATAATCAGGCGCAGTCCGCCGGCAAGCATGATATAGATGCCCGTCATGATCATGAGGTGCATCCACCTTGGATCTTTTACCAGCAGCGGCAGCAAGATCAAGAAACAGATCAGGGCGGCATGGCTCAAAAGCACTTTCGACTTTTTCACCGAACGGCGCCTCCTAATGCATTTTTACCTCTCGGCCCAAGAGTCCTTTTGGCCTGAAAAGGAGAAACGCCATGATGAGGAGAAATCCGAATATGTTTCCCAAATGGCCCATATAGATTAAAGAGAATTGATCGACGAACCCCATCAGAAGGCTGCCCAGCACGGCGCCGGGAATGCTTCCCAGGCCGCCTATGATCACTACGTTGAATGCTTTCGTCAGGGGAGTCACGCCCATCGAAGGAGAAACAAAATAAAGGGGGCGATCAACGCCCCCGCTGCCGCCGCAAGGGCGCAACCCAAGCCGAAGCCGAGTGCGTTTACGCGGTTGACGTCCATCCCCATGAGCGATGCGGCCTCTGAATCCTGAGCCGCGGCCTGCAACGCCTGTCCGGCTCTGAAATAATTGACAAAGACAATAATTGCCCCGACTACCGCCAGGCTGGCAAGGATAATGGCGAGCTTCTCCTTGGGGAGATAGACGCCGAAAATCTTGAATACGCCCGGAAATACGGAGGCAACCTTCTTATCCAGGGGGCCGAAGGCCATAAGGACGCAAGACTGGATTATCAGGCCTGCCCCCATGGAGGCAAAGGAAGCGTACAGCATCTCTTTCCGGAGAGGACGAAAGACTGCTTTTTCTAGAAAGATCCCGATGACGGGGGCCACGGCCACCGTAAGGCCGAGCCAATACTTGCAGCCAAGCTGTTGACAGACGGCGTATACCCCAAAGCCTCCGAGCATGTAGAGATCGCCGTGAGCGAAGTTGATCATGCTCATGATGCTCAGTATCAAGGTAAGCCCCATGGCCACGAGCATGTAAACCATGCTGAGGGACAGGGCGTTTACCACGTTCTGGGCAGATTTCCGATAAGCACCTGCGGCACCCCCTTTTTTTTCTTCTTTTCGCGCAACGGCGGTGCTGCCGGGATTCAAAAACTATCTCCACTTCTGCTCCGGCGGCGGCGTCTCCCACGCGTCCTCGAGACCGAGGAGGATCAGTTTTTTGTTGCGAACCTGCGTGATCCACACCGGGAGCAACAACTGGTGGTTATTGTTGTATGTCTTCATCCCGCCCCACCTGGCCTTTCCAAGTACGGTATTCATTTCGCCGAGGTTCTCGATTGCCGCTGCCACTCTATCGGGATCCAGGCTATTTGCTTTCTCGATGCCCTGGCAGAGGACATCAACGATCGGATACTCAATGATGCCGTCATAAAACCCGCCCTCGTTCTCCTGGCCGAATTTTGCGACCCAGTCGCTATGAACTTTCTTTATCGTCGCGGGAATGTTTGCGCCCTCGACGGTCATGCTGCCTGTGAGCATGCCCTCGATGTTCTCCCAGCCGGCTATGGGTCCGACCACGGAAGGGCTGCAGACTGAGGCATGAATGAACCGCCCCTTATAGCCAAGCTCGCGCGCTTGCTTGATGACGAGACCGACAATATTCGGGGGCGTGCCGGCGAAAGAGAGGAAATCAGGCTTCATTGGCAATATCCTCGCGAGCATCGAGGTGAAATCCTGCGCCCCATACTCATAAAGCTCCGAACCCAGGACTCTTATGCCCGCTGCATGACAAGCGTCGTTGTCGGCCTGGGTGGCGGCCCATCCGGTCGCATCGTTAGAAAAGATATGCACCGATGACTTCAGTTCGGGAAAGGTTTTGGCGACGAACTTGAAATACGCCGGGGCGCTGTGGTTCAAGGGTACGGTAACCCTGAAAATATATTTCCGGTCCTTGAGGACCTGCGGGGCCATGCAACCCACAAACGTGACTGTTTTTGTAGCCTCGTTAATCGGCGCGGCGGCGAGGAAAGGCGTCAACATCATGGGTCCTATGATAAACTTCACCTTGTCGGTGTAGATCAGCTTGTTTGCCGCCTTCACTACTTCCTCGCCCCTGGCTTTATCATCCTCGTGGATCAACTCGATCTTGTATTGCTGCCCCTGAATGGTAATGCCGCCCCTCTTGTTCCGTTCATCGACAGCCAAGTCATTCGCCCGGTCCGCACTTATGCCCCAGGAAGCCGCGGGCCCGCTGCGGGTCTTGAAGCTTCCCAGCTTCAAGACCCGGGTTGCCTGGGCAAGGGCCGTGCTCCCATAAGAAGCCAGCAGGAAAACCATCAATGCCAAAAAAAGATTGCAGCAACCCTGTAGTTCCTTTTCATGACTTCCTCCTCTTTTTGTCTTCTCGATTGCATTTGGCGCCAGGCGCTCGATGGATGCGCCGGAGGTCCATGCCCTTGCCTAAAGGCGTCGCTGCCTCTTTCATCCCTTTCTGAAATCGTTTTCAAAACCGACCCATGACGAGCGGCATGGGTCTTCCTTTCATAAGCGCATATCCTAGACATTGTATGCACTCTAATATATTGTTGTATACGACGGCGTCATCCTTGATCAATACTTTTTTTCCGGCTCACTGTCGCAATTAAATCGGTCGGCGTGCTCCCGGTCGTAAGCATGAGGGCAAAAAAGATCGAAAACATGTTGACAGCGAATATCTCGTTGCATATTATATATATTCAATGTTGCTGACGATACGGGTGTTGAAACGTAAGGGACTCGCCGCTGCCTTTGAAAAAATAGGCACAGGCGTCTTGCGGGGTCGGCGGTTCGCGAGGCGCCGACGTTGAAGCGCGAGGGAGGCAAAGGATTATGAAACTGAAGGATAAAGCGGCGATTGTTACGGGCGCAGGGCGAGGGATAGGAGAGGCTATAGCAAAAAAACTTGCTTCCGAGGGCGCCTCCGTCATTGTTGACGATGCAGAGTTCGAAAGGGCAAGCCGTGTAGCCGGGGAGATCAACGGCGCAGGCGGGAATGCGAGAGCGTCCAAGGCGAGGGTGAACAACAGGGCCGAAGTTCAGGATCTGGTTGACGGCGCCGTGGAGCTTTTTGGCGCGATCCACATTCTTGTAAACAATGCCGCTGCCATGAGGCATAGGCCTTTACTCGAATTGACGGAAGAGGATTGGGATATTGTAATGGACGTTGATTTGAAAGGCCCATTCAACTGCACCCAGGCTGTTCTGAAATACATGATAGCGCAGCGGTACGGCAAGATTGTCAACATTTCCTCCATTGCCGGCTTAGGGGGCGGGAAGGGTGTTCCCGCGAACTATGCCGCTGCCAAGGCCGGACTGATCGGGTTAACGAAGGTAACGGCGAGAGAAGCGGGTCCATATGGGATAAACGTAAACAGTGTCGCTCCCGGCTTGGTTGTTACGCCCTTGACCTACGAAACACGAGGCAAAGAGGCGGCGGAAAAGCTGATCGAGGAAAGGAAAAACCTTGCCGTTCTTGACCGTGTGGGCGCACCGGAGGATGTAGCCAACCTGGTCCTGTTCTTGGTTTCCGACGATTCAAGAAATATAAGCGGTCAGATTATTCGCACAGACGGGGGAAGGGTGGATATTTTGTAAGGGGCCTGGATATCCGTCGATTCGGTCACTCCAAATAACCCTTTTCGGGCATGAGGCTGTATTTTCTGAGGATATCTCCCGTCGCCGAAAGGATATCGCCGGTGATACGGATTCCGCCCCTGAGCATAGGCCCTTCTTTCGCCAAGGCAGAACGCCCGAAGGCAAAGAAATGATCGATGGACTTGTTGGCGTTGGTATAAGACCTGCCGCAGGGTAATGGTCCCACCAGGGCAACCGTTTCAAACAGGGCCTTGGTCACCCGTTCGGAAATCTCACCGGCGCGTTGATGATCCCCCGACTCTATGTATTTCTTGAATGACGTCAATTGCGGGGCAAAAGAATTGGCGACACTGACGAGAAACCCGTCATAAGGGCCGCCGACATCCTTTAACCAGCGGATATAATCGCCCTCCCCGCCTCTTGTGAGAAAGACGCCAGCTTTGTCCACACTGGAAGCGGCGATGATGTCGCGGCCACTTGAATCCTTGAAGAAAATCAGGTTGGGATATCGGTGGACCAGTCTTTGAAAAGTTTCAGGCGCCACTTCGTTTTCCGTCACGGAGGGCAGCTGGTACAGGGCCACGGGCAAACCCATCTCCAAGATCGTGGAGAGTCCCGCCTCGATATCGGTCTGGGATAGAGATTTGCCCTTCGGTGGACAGACGGCAAAACCACATACCCCGGCTGCGCTGAGGATATCGACCGTCTCACCCTTCATGGCAACCGTTTTTTCAATAAGCGTCATCATCCGGACGATCATCTCCCTGACGGCCGTCATATTCGTTCTCAGGGCGCCGAGAAGGAGTCTGGTCTCATATTCCCGTGACATCTGCAGCGCAAAGCCCGTAACGCTCAAGGATTCCTCATCGTTGAGGTCCCAGCCTTGACCGGTTGTCCCGGGGATGAGAAGCCCCCCGACCGAGGGGGACATGTTCCGGAAATGGGCGGCCATTCTCGCGAAGTCGATGCTGCCGTCTGTCCCGAAATGGGTCAGGGGCGGACACCACAGCCAGGGAATTCCTTTCGGGAAAAGCTTCCGGGTCAAGGCTTGACGCTCCTCGTACATTTTGTTCATATCGTCTCCTTTGATCGCTAATTAAACCAATGCCGACCGGGCGAGCAGCTTTTCCGCCCTGGCTTCACCCTCTTCGCTCCCGCCGTATCCATTAATCATTACCATGTGCATCATGCAATAACAAGACAAACCCTCAGTCGTGTCAACGTTCAGTCGCTCTCTTCCAGGAGGAAAACCCGCGCGAGGGGAATGGGATTTCCGACCATGGGCGGCCCGCCTTCACCGCCCCGTGAAGCCTAATGCCTTCGCCTATTCGAGTCCCAGCTTGAGCCGCAATTGTCTCACGTATTCGAGTCCATTCGGCTTAAACGGCTCGGGGACCCAGGGCATCTCTTCCAGGGTCTGCATCATGGACGGCAACTGATCAAAGGGAATACAAACGAAGTGGAATCCTTCCGGGAAGAGTTTTCTCCGCTTCATGCCGAAACCAAGCCCCGTAGAGATAAAGTTGATCTCGCCGCTGAGGTAGGGATAGACAAAAAGCCAACCGCACCCTATGGCGGCCGAGTACCGGCTTAACCACGGCTTCCCGTTCTTGTAGCTCATCGCTCTGAGGAGGATCTCCGCCTGGCCGGTTTTTGCGAGGAAGATGAGGACGTCCGGGTCGAAGGGGAGTTTGGTTAAGGGAGAAAAGGCGACGTAATTGGCAACGCTTTTTGCGATTCTCGGAATATAGCTGTAAATTCTGGCGGCGGCGCGAGCGTCGCAGAAGACGCCGAGACCCGAACCGAACTCTCCGCTTGTGAACTGTTCCTGGATATCCGTCTGCCCCAGCACGTAGGTCCCCGCGCCGCACGCATGGTTCCCGGCCTCGGCATAGAAAGGGTCTCCTCCCTGCGCTGTCTTGAGCATCTCGCAGAGCGCCATCTGTCCTTCCAGTCGGCTGATCGCGTCAGGCGGCCTGGCGAGATACTTTACCCCGACCGGCTGCATCTCGAATTCGAATTTGTCGAGTATGGCAAAGTCTTTTCTTGTGAGCGGCATAGCAACCTCCTTACGGCCTAGTTTCCCTAAAATCTCCCCGGTTTTCCCAAAACGGGGAAGAAAGAAGGGAAGGATTCACGTGAAGGAAACCTCCCTGGCGCACGATTTTACGAGGCTTGCATATTTCTCGTGATCTTCTTCCTTATAGCGGGCCTCGGGAATACCGACTCCGACCCCTCCCAGAAACGCCCTCCCGGGTCCAAATATCGGCGCGCTGAATCCGATTATCCCCTTTACCCGTTCTCCTCTCGTAAAAGCATAACCTATCGTGTCGACGTGTTCCACTTTCTTCTCTAACTCCTCAAGGTCCACGGTTGGATCGTTCTTCAGCTTTTCAAAAATCTCGTCCCTCTCCTCGCGGGGAAGAAATGCGAGCGCCGTCTTCCCTGCCGCGCCGCTCCGGAGATCATAAGGCACACCCAGCTTCATGTGAAAGCGGAGATCGTGGGTGCATTCCGCCAGCGCTTCGAAATACACATGTCCACGGTCATATGTAAAAAAGAACATGGTCTCATCCGCCTCCTTCGCGTACCTCTCGAGGGCGGGGATTATGATCGTCGCCAGATTGACGTGGCTTCTCAACCCGACCCCCAGCCGCCAGAGCTCCGGACCGACGCGGTATTTGCCTTCTTTCTCATTTAGCGCAAGAAAGCCGGCGTCAGCGAGGGTTTGCAGCATACGCAAGGCAGTGCTCTTGCTCAGGTTCAGCTCCCGCGCAATCTCGCGGGGTCCCCACGCCTCTTTCCCGAACACGAACTTCTGCAACACCTGCAGGCCCTTCGAAAGGCCGTTCAGTTTTTGGTCAGTCATGCGCCCGATCCGGCGCCGAATCGCGCTTTATCGTTTCAACTCGTTGCCCACGGACTTCCTCTGAGCGGGGATTGGCTTCGAGGATAAAGGAGACCCCATCGGAAAGCTGGGACATCCTCCCCAAAAAGAGGCTGCCCTTCGCGACGAACATGGCCCGTTTCATCGAGCCCCGCTTCATCGCCTCCAGGGCGTGGCCGAGAAAGGGCACAGCCGAGGGGACGTGCCCCTGCGTCGGCGCGTAGCCCGGCATCCCCCGCTCCCTGACGAACTTGTCGATCTCGCTCTTATCGATCTGCATGTTTATTGCAGCGAGGGAGGCCATGATCCGGTAGTTCGTCAAAGGGGTATCGCCGCTTCCTGCGGGCAGGGTGATCTCCGGGTTGTGCATCTCGGTCGCATACTTGTCGATCTCCGTCATCTTCAAACCGAGCTTGTTTAAGGGTTTTACGATGAGAGAGCTCATGATCGCCTGCTGGGCGGCGCCGGCGCCCACGTCGTGCTTTCCTATCGCATCGAGCCGCACGATCGGGCTTAAGCCGTCGTCGCGGGCGATGAGGAACGCGACGGCGCCCAGGACATCCTCCAGGATGGGCATCTGGCGCTTCAGATGAGCGCTGAATTTCATTCCCACCTTCGCGAGACACCCCCCTCCCGCCACGACCACGTTCTCATAAATGCCGGCGCCCACAAGGCCGCATGCGTTTATAATAGCATGGTTGGGCGCGCAGCAGAAGGCCCGGATGTCGTTCCCCGTCGCATTGACGCACCCCGTCATTTCCGCCATGGCCTTCGAGAGGCTTCCGCCGCCCCTGTTGTACCTGTCCCCCACAGCGGTCTCGGTGCAATCGAGGACAAAATCGACCTTTTCGGGAGCGATGGCCGCCCGGGCAAAGAGATGACGCATGGCTAGAGAACCCGAGGCCTTGGCCATCAGGTTCTCCATGAGCACTTCCGCTTTCAGGGTGTCGTCCCTGTCGTGGTCCCTGCGCAGGGACCCAACGAGCTTCCCCTGGAAATAGACCGGCAGCGCATTTCCCTCCTTCACGGCCCCGGCGATCTTTTCGACGGGTTCTCCTTTTCCCAGTTTCTTGAGGCAGTTCTCCGTCATGAGCCGGTGGGACGCAAAACTATAATGAATCTGCTTTACAAACTCAGGGGTCAGCCACAGGAGGTCGAAGTCGTCTGCCGCCTTCATCCAGCCGTAAAACTCCTCCTCGGGCATGATCTCGCCAAACGGGCCAAACCGGCCAGCGTCCTCAAGAGGGTGCTCGTACCATGGCTTTGCGACATTGTGCAATTCATCGGGACGCCTGTTCCCGATGAATACCTGATGGGGCGCATACCCGACCGCCTGGTCATAGGTTCTCAGGTGGTCCTCCAGCTCTTTTTCCATGTCTTCATTCTGGAGGAGGTCCCGGAACGGCTTCGATCCGTACCGGACACAATCAGGGATATGGGCCAGGAAATATGCCGCTTCCTTAATCACGACGGCCATAAGATCCTCCGCTATTCGACAATTCCCTTGACTGCCGCTTCGATGTCGACGATCTTCAGGGTTTGCCCGGAAAGGCGCCCTACCTCTTTCCCCTTCTTATAGAGGAGAAAGGTTGGAAGACCGAGCACCCGCAAGTTCAAGCAGAGCCTTCGGTTCCTGGACGCGTCAACCTTGGAGACCTTCAGCCTCGACGCGTACCTGTCGGCCAATTCCTCTACCTCCGGCATCAGGGCCAGGCAGGGGCCGCATTGGGGGCCCCAGAAATCAACGAGGACAGGGAGCTCCGATTTCAACACTTCGTTTTCAAAGGTATCTGCGTTCACTTCGACAGCCATGGGCGCCTCCTTCGAGTCGGCTCTCATTCCACCCCTTCGATACTGAAAACCGTGGGTCCATCCACCGGCGTCCTCAGCGCCTCGAGCGCCTTGAGCACGTATTTTCGCCGCAATGCCTTTTCCTGTTCCCTCGTGAGGAGAGGGTTCCCGATCAGGCACGTGACGCTCTCCCCGACGAGTATCCGGTTGACGCCGACCATCTGGCCAACGTTCGGGATAGCCGTGACCTGAACCACCGGAATTCCTTTCTTTTCAATGCCGGATGCGATCGTTGCCCCGCAACGAGTGCTCGAGCCTCAGGTAGAAGTGAGGATCGCGGCGCTTACGCCCCTTCTTTTCATCTCCTCGCCCATCTCGGCGCCCATCTCGGCGCAGCGGCGCGCCACTGTTGCATTGCCGGAGGTGGAGAAGAAGGCGTGATGGAGCTTCCCGACCTTCCCCTCCCGCACCAGGTCGCGGACCACGTCGGCCGGTACGAGCCTGTTCGGGTCGGCAAGGACATCGACGGAGAAATAGCCGGTGTGCACGACCTCATAGTCCGTCGACCCGAAATCGGCCGGAAGGAAGGAGTCGATCTCATAGGTCGCCCACCGCAGATTCCCTCTGCCGCTGAACCCATCGGGGTTCCCTTTAGGCGTCAGCCCGCCGTCGCTCACGAGGGCAAGCTCGCATGACGCGAGGTCTTCAACGGGCGGAGGGGGAGACGCCCTATCGAACCTCGGAGGAGCCACCTCGCTCTCGAAAGGCTTCCCCGCGAGCTTTGCGAGAAGCTTGTCTACGCTTCTCTGAGCGGCCGACCTGTCCGTATACTGGTTCCTCACGATGAGGCGGGAAAAGTACTCATATTCGTCCGGCCGGGGAAGGTTCTCCCGGGATACGAGGTGGTTCCCCTTTTCATCGGAAGCAAGCTGAAAGGCAAGGCGCGCCATATTCGCCAGGCTTTTCGCCATGTCCCGCGCGCTGGTTCCGGTCTTGCATATATAGACATATTTCCGGTACATCTCTACGCCGGGGTTTTCTTCGTGCATTCCGGTAACGACGGGTATCCCCAAGCCCTGGAAGACTGCCCTGCACGCTGCTCCGGCCGCGATCCCGTATCTGCCCGCTGCAAAGGCAGGCCCGGCAAAAAAAAGGTCCGGGCGATACGGCTCTATGAGCTTGAGCGCCTCCTGAGCGGCAAATTCCGGATCTTTCGAAAAATAGTTATCCCCGCAGATAACGGTGGCGACTATTTCGCCCCGGTCGGCCAAGATCTTCTGCAAGGCAAGCCCCGGCCCGACGGGCCCGGGCTTGACGGAGAAACCCGTATCGGCTTTATCCTCCCCGCCTATCTGACCGAAAAACTGATTGAGATAATGAACTGCTTTCATTCTTTTCACGAATTTAGCCTCCTCCCGATCGGTTCAATCGGGGCGAGCCCGCGGACTCGTTCGCCTCTCCACGTCGTTTCGCCCTAAAGCCCGACTAGTATTCTTTCGCGATGATATTGGCGCCGCCCATAAAATCATGAATCCCGGCGATAAGGAACTCCTCCACGTCTACTTGCGCATCCCCGGCGCGCTGCACAATCGGGTCGGGACAGTAGACGGCGGAGTCGGGACCGCCGCCGAGAAACCGTTCGGCATCGAGAGGGATTTTCACCCGCTCCATCGTGGCGCCGGCGGCGATCATCAAATCGACTTCATCGGAAGCGAAAATCACCTGGTCCGCCAGGGTCCCGGAGCTGTTTCCCGGTTGGATGAAGACCGCTGTTCTCATCCCCATTTTCTCGCAGTTCACGGCTGTCAGGCCGAGGTCCACGTGGGGCATGCCTCCGTGGACCTTTGTAAGGACGACGCCGTCGGCGCCGAGAACATTTTTGAGCAGGCCCGCGGCCAGCATGGCCTGGCGCGCTCGCGCCGCCGGCTCAACGCTTGCAGCGCCGCAGACCATGCCCGCGAAGATCAAATCCTTTCCGTGGCGCCGGTACAGCTCTTTTATCACCCCGTGGTTCTGGATGGTGTATGTGTCCAGGCCCCTGATGCTGTGATGACCCACGAGTCCTCCGTCGAGCACTTCGTTCGGATGGACGACGGTAGGCGTCATATTCCGGAGGTCCGAGCCGTAAAAGCACGGGTCCGAAATGCCGAGATGATCGTGCTGAGGGCTGTACGCCTGGCAGTAATAGGCGACCCTGGGCAGGCCGGAAACGCAAGCCAGGCGAGGAATGTCGAGCTCGTAGACTTCGACGTGGTCCACGGCGTGCCCATCGGCCTTCTGCGCCAGATACACCGAGGTCCTGAACCCCGCGATCTTCACCGCGTCCTCGAATTCCCGCTCCTCGACCCCTTCCGCTCTCGTCGGCGCGATGCTGACATGCCGTAGGTTGGAATAGCGGCTCATCTCCCCCGCCAGGCCCGACATGTCGAGGAACGCGGAATATTTCCGATGGGTCTCAGGGTTCGAAACGAGGATGCCTACGCCAGCGAGCGATCTGGTCCGACCCCTTCCCGCGAGCTGCAATTTTCCCACAAAGCCTGGAAAATTCGCATCCCCGTCGTCGATCTTGCACCTCGGCTGGACTACGTCCATAAGATTCAGGATGCGGACGCGCTCCCCCGGATAGACAAGATGGACGGCGACCGATTTGATGCGGCTGTCCTTGAGGACGTTCTCCTCCAGCTCCTTCAAGCTCACATAAAGCGTGTGGTCCTCTGCGCAGGTCCTTGACGAAGGCCGGACCTCCCCGATCTCAATCGACTGGATCTCGAGTCTCATGATCGCTCCTTCATTGCACGGCTTGCTGCCTTTGGGCCTTTTTTTCGGCCCCGACTACGGGTCGTTCCGCAATCTGTCGCGAATAGCCTTGAACTCGTTGCCTATCTGGTCGATCTTCCCAGGCTCGATCGCGAGGGCCCAGATGCCCACGTTCTCCTCATACACCTCTTCGGGAACGGCATCCCGCATCTCCGGCTCGAGGATATGATACACTGGGAGTTTCAACGAAACTCCCGCCAAGGGCCCGGAAAAACTGGGGTCGCCGTCCGTGACCGTCTCGGCGGAGATCAGCGCTCCGTCCAGGTCGCTCGCCCCGAGCACAACGATCAGATCGTCGGAGGGTCCGCTCGTTCCCGACCCTTCGGCGATCTTCTTGATCTGTGCCTGATTTTCCGAGTCCATGGTCCCCGCGGCCGTTCAGACGAAGCACTCGGTAACCGCATAGGTCACGTGCGCCCCTGCCGCCTCCAAACACTTCGCGATGGAAGGTCCCTGGACCCCGTCTCTCTCGCCGATCACAATTGCTGTTTTACCCCTTAGCCACGTCTCCATTTTTCACCTCGCTCTCTTTATCGTAGGGCCGTTCACGACGTGCGCCTCTTAGCTCCGACCAAATATGGGACGCTGTCCCATATTACAGCCGCGAAGATTAGTTTGTCAAGGATTTTCTTCGATTTTATTCCAGGCAATTTTTGCTTGGCACAGCCGGTATGTAGGCGCTACGGACCGCTCTAATCCGCCAATGTCGCCGCCTCGTGGGGACAGACGGCGACGCACATGCCGCAGCCCAGGCACATATCGACATTTACCTTCGCCAGCCCCCCTTCGAGAGACATGGCCAGGCAGATGCTGTCGGCGCAGATGCCGCAACCCATGCATTTCTCGGGGTCCACACGGGCAACCAGCCTGCGGTCGTCATAGGTTGAGTGAAGCTCGTTTCCGGGTGTTATATGCCCCGCCGCCAGCCCCCTGAAGTCCTCGAGAGCGGCGTAACCCTGCTCCTCCATATACCTCTCGAGGAAGCGAACATCCTTCGTTATCGCCTTCCGCCCCTGAAAGAGCACCGGGGTGACCATCTCTACCGCCTTTGCTCCGAGCATCATCGATTCCACCACATGCTCGGGCTTACTGATCCCGCCGCAGCCTACGATGTCTATGCCGGGGACGAAACGGGCTATGCAGGCAATTTGTTTGTAAGCCAATGGCCGGAGCCACTCACCGCCTATCGCGGCCAGCGGGCTGCCGTCCAGGTGCGGCCAGGTAGATTTCCCATTCCGGTAGATATCGGGGGGGGCGGCAGTCACCCCCAGGTTGCCGCAGGTGATAAAGCGGGCCCCTGCATCCCGCATGCGTCTCGCCAGTTCTATCACTCGTGGAAAGCCGGTCTCGGGACTTATCTTGACCCCTACGGGAATACTGACCGCCCTGACCGTCTCCCGCGTCACCCTCTCTGCCAGATCGGGCTGGTCGCCGAGGAACAGCCCCGGTGGACGGAGCGGAAAATCTCTTTCCATGCACCGTTCCACGCATTCATCCAGCGCCCCCTGGGCTGAACTCGGGGTGCTGAGATTCAACTCGATGAGGTCGACCCCGGCTTCCTCGTGCGCCCTGGCGCCGGCCACAAACGTTTCCGGAAAGAACCCCAGTCCGCCAACATTCGCAATGAGCGGCACATCTTTTGGTTTCTTCTCTCTCAGTTTCTTGATGAGTCCTGAAGTAGTCCGCACAAAGACGGCGGCAGTTTTTCGGGCAGTGGCGCCGCCGGGCGGGAGGGCATAGATGGAGGCCTTCTCGCGGGCCTTGCAAAGCATAATGGGACGGGACGAGGCTCTCGGCGCCGGCGACGCCTCCGCCCTTTTCTCCAGATCGGCCAGAAGAGGGTCGGGCACATGGACCGTGTGGGGCAGACAGATGAAGCCCGCGCCGGCTGTTATGTGTTTCAGGAATATTTCGGCATAGAGGTCGAGCGTCAGACGCTCCGGTCGTACGGAAGGCGCCCCGATCGACCCGACGCCGACAGGCGTCCGCAGCTTCACCCCGGCGAGATCGACGCTCAGGTTCTTCGCATGTGTTGTCCCGGCTCTCTTCATTTTACCACCTCTTCAGATGTTCAACGGGCTCAATTGACCGTGGATGTATTTTTTCACACTATACGCTCTACGGATGAAATTTACAATCATAGCGCCGCAAAAGGCGGGATATTGCCGTGATGATCTAACCCTCTCCGACCCCTCAGAGTGCACTTTTCAGAACTGACCGTGCACTACTGCGCACGTAGGATTCCCTTCTCTTGCAAGGCATTTCAGGAGGGGGGTTTACGAAAGTGCACGGTTTTAGGGGGGGGTAGGGGGGTGCGGGCGCTTTTTGCGCCTGGCTTTGTCGCGCTTCGGGTCGCGACGCTCGACGTACGACAGAGTACGCCTGCGCGTCACGGCCGGAGCGCGAAAGCGGCCGGCCGGCGCCGCCGTCGTCCAAACGGCTGTTGCGGTTCAGTTGTCAAAGAGCAGATCGGCTCACGCCGGGCTGAAACCACGGCCCGGTTCTCATATGCAACTGCGGCCGCCTCTCCAAATTTTCCACTATTCCAACAGTTCTGTCAAAGTGACAACCAGAGGCGACAACCAGGAGTGACAAAAAGCGCCCCGGCTGTTTTTTAAAAAAAATGACCCGGGGACACGGGCCATGGACCAAGCGCCTATCGTGCGCTTCCTGTGCTCGATAACCTACGGTTCTCTGTTACACTCCTTGAGTACGGGCGGTAATTGATAACCTGGGTTTATTCGCCGACAGGCATTTAAGTACCTGCATGATGCCCGTCGTCCGTTCTTTTGCGATGACCGACGTCGCCTGCGGTGTCATATCTTCTCCTCACCTGAAAGGAAGGTTACGCGCGCTCAGGCGATGGCCGGACAAGGGAAATTCGGCTTCTTCGCTTATCCGCCTTTTGCCCTGCCGCATTGAACAGGCAAATCGGGGGGCAAAAAGACTTTACGGTGCGTCCGGCACGATATTCTTTCTGACTCGTCTCGCGGGTAGTATAATGTTTGCCATGGAGACGCCATGAACGAGATAAACCCATGCAGCCTGACATACGAGATAGGGCCCATCCGCCCGCCGAGCGAGGCGACGAGCCTCCTCATCCGCTTTACCCGCAACTGCCCCTGGAACCAGTGCGAGTTCTGCCACGTCTACAAGGGCCTGAAGTTCGAGCGGAGGCCCTTATCCGAGATCAAGGCGGACATCGACACGGTCGGCCGGATACGGGACGAAATTCTCTCCCTGTCGTGGCGCAGGGGTGACGGAGGAAAGCTCTCCCGTGGCCTCATCGAGGAAATCTTCTCCGAAGGGTCCCGCCACAAGGACTGCTTCAGGACCGTGGCAGCCTGGCTCTATTACGGGGCGAACCACGTCTTCATCCAGGACGCAAACTCCCTCGTCATGAAGGTCGAAGACTTCGCCGAGGCCCTAAGGTACCTCAAAGCCGCCTTCCCATCCATCGACCGCGTCACATCGTACGGCCGCGCCCAGACAATCGCCCGCCTGCTCTCCGTGGACGACCTGAAAAGACTAAAGGAAGCGGGCCTTATGAGGCTCCACCTCGGCATGGAGACGGGCTTCGACACCCTCTTGAAGTACATGCACAAGGGCGTCACGAAGGAGCAGCAGGTTATCGCGGGGCGCAGGGTCAAGGAATCGGGCATAGAGCTGTCCGAATATGTCATGCCGGGCCTGGGCGGGCAGCGCTGGTGGAAAGAGCACGCCACGGAGACGGCCGACGCCCTCAATCAGATCGACCCCGACTTCATCAGGCTCCGCACCCTGAAGGTGCTCCAGGAGATGATCCTCTACAAGAAGGTTGAAAGCGGCGACTTTGTCCTCGAAGGGGACGACGACATAGCAGCCGAGATCAGGCTCTTCATCAGCCGCCTCGAAGGCATTGCGAGCTACGTCAAGAGCGACCACATCATGAACCTCCTCGAAGAGGTGGACGGCAAGCTGCCGGAGGACAAGGAGAAGATGCTCCGGGTGATAGACCGCTACCTCGCCCTTCCCGCCGAACAGCGGCTCGTCTACCGGGCGGGTAGGCGCGCCGGCGTCTACCACAGCCTCGACGACCTGGCCGAAGAGGCCACTTACAGCCGCATCGACCGTGCCATCCGTGAAATGGAGGAAAAAGAACCAGGCTCGGTGGAAAAGCACCTTTCGAGACTGCTGGAGCAGTACATATAGGACTGGCGGAAGCGGGCGGCGGAAGGCGATGCTGCGAGTTCCCATTACTCAATGACATTATTACAACCGAAAAGCTGGCTATCCGTGCGGCTCTGGCGGGGACATGGGTCCTCGGGGTGTAATACTCAGGTCTAGGTGCGGGAGGCGGAAGAGGCTTTCTTCCTGGAAGAGATCTACGGCACGAGCCAAAGAAAATACTGTCTTTCACTCGGTACTCCATAGTTGGCGTCTTTTTTTTGTACTTGACCACGAGCAGACAGAATTGGTATAAGTGTTTAAGCGAGGGCCCTTGTCAGCCGCGTGGCCGATGGAAAAGGGCATCCCAGTTGGGTTGCTATGTCGAAAAGTTCACTTTGG